>NZ_PVWF01000035.1 GCF_003003995.1 Pleurocapsa sp. CCALA 161
GTTAAATACGTCTCTCCTACCTGTGGTCCTTGTGGAATTCTCTCACCAATCTTGAGCAGGGTAGTGGAAGAATATACAGGAAAAATTCACTTTGTAGAAATAGACATTGTGGCAGACCCCGAAATTGCTCAAATGGGTAAGGTTTCAGGTACACCTACGGTACAATTTTTCCGCGACCAAGAATTACTCCAGGAAGTTAAGGGCGTACAGCCAAAAAGTAAGTACCGTCAACTAATCGAACAATACTTACCTGCAACTGTTTAACTACTGTTTATTGTTTATTGTTCATTACTCACTGTCATCAGATTCCACTAACTCTTTTTTAGAAAATCCCCAAGTAAAAAAGATAGCCACGACAGCAATTGTCACCCATTCAGGAATTAAATAATCTGGTAGCCAAACTTTGAGCAATAGACGTAAACCAACAAAGCCAACTGTAATAAAGCCTGCATCTTCTAAATAAGTATATTCTTGTAGCCAACGAATAAATAGACCAGCTAAAAAGCGTAAAATCACAATTCCAATTGTTCCGCCAGCAACAATTAGCCAAGTATCTTCAGTAATGGCGATCGCCGAGGTGACGCTATCGAGAGAGAACGCCAGGTCGGTAATAGCAATGGTCGGAATAATTTGCCAAACAGACTTAAAACCTAAAGCTCTATGGTCATCGTCTCGATCTTGTGAGGAGTAAAAGTAATTAAAGACTAACCATAGTAAATACATTGCTCCCAATAACTCAAACTGCCAATATTTAATGACCCAGGTAGCAGCAAAGATTAGAGCAATTCTGAGAATATAAGCCCCAACTAATCCAATATTAAGAGCCTGACGCTGGGATTTCGGGTCTTCGACGCTTTTGGCGATCGCTGCTAAGGCGATCGCATTATCAGCAGACAAGACAGCTTCTAACAAAACTAAAACTAGCAGTATTAGATAAACTTCAACCCCTGCGTCGGTGAAATAATCAACTATGTTTTCTAACATTCAATAAATATATTTGTAAAACTAAAACCGAAAAATTTTCAGGCGATATACTCATCAGCAAGAAATTCTCTTAGGCAGATTTTGTCATTTTCCCCTAATTTCAGTCAGTTTTTGATTTAGCTTTCTCTCTAATTATGTTGCATCTTGTTACAAGATGTTTCTCTTGGGGGCAATTTTGACGCAAATTAGGGATGGAGATCTTAATGTTTAATCAAAAAAAAGGAGTAGAATCACTATGGCTCTATCAGACACTCAGGTATTTATTGCTCTTGCAGTTGCTTTGATTCCTGGAATCATGGCAATTCGCTTATCTACCGAGCTATATAAGTAAATATTGTTGATTGTTGCAAGACTAGTTAAGGACTTTAGATTGGCAATTATGATTCACAGTTGTTAATCTGGAGTCCTTAATTATTTGGGTGGAATCAGATATGAATCCTGGCAAACCAGTATCTAAAGCAGTCCGTCACAAAACTCATAAACGCCGTGATCTCTATCGAGGGGTAAGAGCAGAAATTAGTCTTAAGCTAATTCTGAGTTGGGCGATCGCTATTGGGGCGATCGCTTCTTTTTGCCGACTTTTGCCCTACCATCTAACTCAACAGGCAAAATTGAAGGAATTACGGATTCAGGTTCACGAAACTGACGCTAGAGTAACTAAGCTCAAAGAGCAGTTAAACCATAACTTCGATCCACAACAGACTCAAAGTTTAATGGAGCAATATAGTACTTTGACCGCACCCAATCAAAGTCGTATCTATTGGCTGGAAAACCATGAGCAATGAGCAGCAATCAGTAATCAGCAATCAGTAATCATCAAGGGATTAAGTAATTGATTAAGCCAGCTTTGTACTTTGCAAAAATAATTAATCTCACGGGGTTTGTTAATCAAAATATTGAGGGCAGTTTGATAATCTGATATGGCACAATTCCAGTCTCCTCTCAAATGCTGAGTTCTTCCTCTTTCGGCATAAATTCGCTCCTGTAGCGCATCCCCAACCAGCAGCGCAATATCGAAGTTTTCTAGCCCTAGTTCGTACATTTCCAGTTCGCGAAAAGCAATACCCTGATTAATCCATGCGCGAAGGTTAGCAGGATTGAGATCTAGAGCCAGATCATAATCGGCGATCGCTTCTCCTAAATCTCCTTGGGCAGCATAGCAATTAGCTCGGTTATTATAGGCACTATCTAGATGAGGATTAATTTCTAATGCCAGAGACAAATCGCAAAACGCTTCAATAATTTGGTTATTGAGAAAGTACATCAGACCCCGATTATTGTAGTTGACTGCATGATCGGGACGCAAGGCAATTAGCTGATCGAGAAGGGAAATCGCCACAACATAGTCACCTTTATTTGCTTTAGCCTTAACACAGTTTTTGAGCTGCTGTTCTAGAGCCGAACTGGCTGTTTTTAATTGAGGTTGTTGATTGAGATCGCTCTTCATAACGTTCAATAAATCTTTGCTTAGGCTACTTTACTATCTTGTCCAAATACACAGAAAATAATCATCTGTAATTATTTGAACTGTCTCATAATTTCGTCAATTCTTAGGTCAAGCTGTCAATTACTCCATCAAGAGCATCATGACCAAAAAACAGATAAACGTCTTCCACATAATTACGTAAATTAATTTTGAGGATTAAGTGAATTATTTTGAATTTTTGTATCAAAAACTAGAGAAAATGTTTGGTTTCATCACAATTACCCTTGCTATTGTCCAGTTGAGTACGATTTTACAGTACATTTTTTAAAGTACTGGCTATTTAAAATAGTTCAAAAAAAATAGTCTGCAAAAAATTTAAACAATTAAAGAATTTAAATTGATATTTTTAAATATATGAGTAATACAGCTTTATTTTCCCAAGCAGCCGATTTAGCAGCCGATGATTACTGCGTTTTGGGGATAGCAACTTGTTTTGTCCGAGAAGAGGGAGAAATCGAGCAATTAACAGTCTTAGAACCCATTCCTTCGGCTGCATTAGAAGCTTTGCTTAAGGGCATTCCTACTTCTTATCAATCAGCCTGTGCAAAAACTTTAGGTGAAATTTTTCAAGACGAGACTGTTAAAATACCTAGTGAACTACAAGCAGATGCCGAAATTAATATTTGCGATCGCTTTGCCGAAAGAGTAGCAGCAGCAACCCGCACCTACAAAAGTCGTCCCCAAGCTCAAGAACATATTCCTTTGGGTGTAGTAAAAAAAGATTTTAATTATTCTTTGGAAAGAAAAAGAGTTTTAAATACTTCTCGCACAGTAAGCACAGAGGATAATGTCAAACAGCATTCTCATACTCATAAAGTTTTATAGATTTTAATTTTATAGAGTTGGCAGGAAGTGATTGCCAGTTAGTGTTAATTAGACTGCTGTTCCCTGCCCAACTCATAAATAACCTGACTTAACTAGACTAGACTGCTCAAATGCTGAATTAGCTGAGATGCTTGATGAACTCCTTCAATTTTTTCGGCTGGCTGTCCGTCTTTAAATAAAACCAAAGTTGGCAAAGCTTCAATTTGATACTTAGAGGCTAGATTAGGATATTTGTCCGTGTCAATTTTGACGACTTGAAGGCGATCGCGTAAGGTTGCGCCAACTTGTTCTAAGATGGGGGTCATCATTTGGCAAGGACCACACCAAGTAGCATAAAAGTCTACTAAGACAGGAACATTCGAACTTTCTAAGAGATCTTCAAAACTGGAGAATTGCTTTTTGACTGCCATAGCGATCGCCTAATATATTGCTTATTTACTTACTGATTACCAAGAGAAAATTAGTTCAAGAGACTAGTTAGCCTATATGATAGCTAAGTTAATCGAAAAGCTAAGTAATTTTCGTTTTTTTATTTAGTTTCGTAATTTAGTTTTTTAACTTAGTTTAGAGGGGCAAGGTATGGAGTTACTGCCAGAAAATTTACAGCACTTAAAGGATAAGGTTGCAGTGATAACAGGTGCTTCGCGGGGAATCGGCAAAGCAGCAGCGTTAGCGTTAGTTAGTCAAGGGGCAAAGGTAGTAATTAACTATGCTCGTTCTAGTGATGCGGCGGAAGCTACAGTCAAAGAAATTACTGATGCTGGTGGAGAAGCGATCGCTGTACAAGCTGATGTTTCCCAGAGTACAGAAGTAGATAATTTAATTAAAACCACGCTGGATCAATTTGGACGCATTGACGTTTTGGTCAATAATGCAGGCATTACCCAAGATACTTTATTGTTGCGGATGAAGCCTGAACAGTGGCAAGCGGTAATCGATCTTAATTTGACGGGGGTGTTTCTCTGTACTAAAGCCGTCAGTAAAACTATGCTCAAACAGCGTAGTGGCAGAATTATCAATATTGCCTCAGTAGCAGGACAAATGGGCAACCCAGGACAGGCTAACTACAGTGCAGCGAAAGCGGGAGTAATTGGCTTTACTAAAACCGTTGCCAAAGAGTTAGCTAATCGTGGTATTACCGTAAATGCAGTTGCTCCAGGATTTATTGAGACTGACATGACCAATGATCTCAAATCAGACGACATTATTAAGTTTATTCCTCTGGGTCGCTACGGCAAACCAGAAGAAGTGGCGGGGACAATTCGTTTTTTAGCTTCAGACCCCTCAGCAGCCTATATCACAGGTCAAGTGTTTAACGTAGATGGGGGGATGGTGATGGCTTAAAGTCGTTGGAGATTTTGTGGTTTTAGTTTGGGGTCAATTGGCTCTAAGCTATAAGCTCTAAGCTATAAGCTCTAAGCTATAAGCCTTTGAAACAGTTGATTAGTAATCAGTTATCGGCTGTTACTGGTAGTTCTTGGATTCGTCGGGCTAAATCTTCGGAGGATTCTGGGTTGTTGTATAACACCATGGTTGTGGTTTCATTCTGTTCAAAACCAATACGTTCGTAGAAACTTTGCTGATGGGTTGTAGTCAGGTAAACTCTCTCTACTCTACTAACTAAAGGATGAGATAAAACGGTTTGTACGAGCTTTCTACCTAAGCCTACTCCTTGAAAGTCGGGGTCAACAACTACATCCCAGATTCCAGCGCGATATACGCCATCAGAGGTTGCTCTGGCAAAACCGATTAGGCGATCGCCATCCCAAACAGTAACTACAGGATTACTATTAGCGATCGCAATTTGGAGATCGTCCATATTTCGTTCCTGCGCCCAAAAAGCAGTTTTTACAAATAGGCGTTGTAACTGGATAAAATCTACTTTTGATTTATCAGCACAGAACTGAATATGACTACAATCCATTGCGTTAACCTCTTCTGCAATTGTAATTAAGAAAATTAAATTTATTTGTTAGCCCAAAATTAACTTAATCTAACCTAAGTGGGCGCGATCAAAAACACCAACTACTGCTAACCAACATTTTTTTATCCTACAGCTATATTTGCAAAATTTTGGCTAATTATTTAGGATTATTGTGTTTGTATCCTGACATTGAATATATTTAAAACTAGTGCAATCAATCAAGATTGGTAGCTAGATTAAGGAAAAGTATTAATTATGTCCCACGATTATTTATGAATTCTCATCGTCAGGGAATATTATATGCAGTTTTAGCTTACGGCATTTGGGGATTGTTTCCAGTGTATTGGAAACTCTTAGGCTCAGTTCCTGCCCTAGAAATTCTCAGTCATCGTGTGATCTGGTCTAGCCTATTACTACTAGGAATTCTGTTGAGCTACAACCATTGGCAAGAGTTGGTTAAGCTGTTTTCAAACCCAAGGCAATTAGCACCTCTATTAGCTTCAGCCAGCGTTTTGGCTTTTAATTGGGGACTGTATATCTATGGAGTCAACAGCGATCGCATTATTGAAACTAGTTTAGGCTATTTTATTAATCCTCTAGTTACTGTGCTGTTGGGAGTGATTATTTTGCGGGAGCGACTTCAATGGTTACAGTGGACTGCGTTTGGTTTAGCAACTGCTGGTGTTGGCTATTCGATTTTTGCCGTGGGACAAGTCCCCTGGATTGCTTTGGGTTTAGCTTTTTCCTTTGGAACTTATGGACTTTTAAGAAAAGTAATTATTGTTAAACCTTTACTAGGATTAACCGTAGAAACTTGTTTATTAGCACCTGTAGCGATCGCCTATCTTGGGTGGCACAATGACAATCACTTTGGACAAAATGGAGTAATTACACTGCTTTTAATTGGTTGCGGGGTTGTAACGTCTTTTCCTCTATTCTGCTTTAACAGTGCGGTACGACAACTACGACTTTCGACGATGGGCTTTTTTCAATATATTGCCCCCAGTCTACAATTAATAATCGGTATTTGGTTATACCATGAACCCTTCACTAGAAATAATGCGCTCGTTTTTGGCTTGATTTGGACTGCATTAGCACTTTATTCGGGTACTTCTCTGGTTAATCGCCAGACATGATTAGTCAACGAAGTATGAAGGCAGAAAGAAAAAAGCAGAAGTAATATTTTATACTTTACACCTCATACTTCATACTTGAAAGGCGAAGCCCTAGTCAAAAAAGATCATATCTTCGTAAGGATTTTTTTTAATTGCTGCTAAACGAGTTTGCCAGTTACCCACATGAAGTTCTAATTGATAATTATCAGGATCTAGGATGTACAGTGACTCTCCTTCGCTCGTATTTTCTTGCCATAGTTGTAGATTAAGCTGATTAATGTTTTGTCGGCATTGACGCAAAGATTCTGGCGAAACTGTAAAAGCAATATGCGTGTAGTCCGAAGATCTGGAATAATCGCGATCGCGATTTAGGCTCAAACACAGCCATGAATCACCTGCAAGTAGATATGCGCCTCTTTTCCATTTAGCCAGAGGTTGACAGCTTAAAGTTTGAGTATAAAAGTTAAACGATGTTTCTAAACAAGAAACTGATAAAGTAAGGTGGTTTAATCCTTGCAGCATATCTATAAGTGCCTAGATAAAGTTTATATTCTGAATAATAATTTCTATGATTACGATCGCATTACCAAAAGGTGCTTTATTAAAAGACAGTATTGAGCTATTTAATAATTTAGGCTTAGATTTTAGTGCTTTTTTAGATAAAACCAACCGTCAGCTACAGATTACCGATCCAACTAATACCGCTAGGGCTTTATTGGTTAGGGCGCAGGATGTTCCTGTCTACGTTGAATATGGTCAAGCACAGCTTGGCATTGTCGGTTATGACGTGTTAAGAGAAAAACAGCCAGAAGTGGCTAATTTAGTCGATCTGGAATTTGGCTACTGTCGTTTATCGGTAGCTGTACCCGCGAGTAGTTCCTATCGTCGTTCGGTAGAATTGCCTCCCCACGGTAGAGTTGCCTCCAAATTTGTTAATTGTGCTAAAGAATATTTTGACGGTATTGACTTGCCCATAGAAATTGTACCCTTGTCTGGTTCGGTGGAGTTAGGGCCAATTACAGGCATGTCTGAAGCGATCGTGGATTTGGTTTCTACGGGTAAAACCCTTAAGGAGAATGGCTTGGTCGAAATTGATGTGCTGTATGAAAGTAGTGCCAGACTAATTGCTCATCCCCTTAGCTACCGTTTGAATCGAGATCATCTTAACGACTTGGTATCCAGGCTCAGAAGTTAGCAATTCTAGATAATCTTGTCATAATTTAAATAACAGTAAATAACAGTTAAATGTTGTCGATTAGATGTATTAGACCTCTATTAATACTAATACTACTGAACCCGAAGAGCTTTTAGTTCTAAACTTTAAGCTTTTTATTATTAAATTATTGAAATTCATGACCATCGCCTCGACCAAGCCCAGTAAAGTTAGAAATCAAGACAATGACTGGCGATTATTCCTCAAGCTGATTCCCTATGCCAGCAAAAGTAAGGGAACTTTGATTATTTGTTTAATCTTATTAGTGCCGTTAGCGGTAGCAGGTTCAATTCAACCCTTGATTGTTGGGCAAGCCATCTCCTTGCTTAAAAACGAACCAACCTGGAGTTTTTTGACTGGTGTATCCGTCAGTCAAGGAATTAATCTATTATCGGGGTTATTACTGCTGACTATTCTAATCAGGCTGATGTTTGCCTCAGTTCAAGGTTATTTAGTCCAAAAGATTGGACAAGAAATTACGGCGGAAGTTCGTCAGGATTTATTTACCCACGTTACCTCCCTTGCTTCTAGCTTTTTTGATCGCACACCCGTTGGTAAATTAATTACTCGCATTGCCAGTGATGTAGAAGCCTTGGGTAATGTTTTTGCTAGTGGCGCGGTGGGGGTAGTGAGCGATTTTGTTTCCATTGTGGCGATTGTGGTAATGATTTATGTGACCAATTGGAAGCTGGCATCAATCCTGATGTTTATGCTGATTCCCGTCACCGCGTTAATTATTTATTTTCAGCAACAGTATCGTAAGGCTAACTATAGCGCCAGAGAAGAACTTTCTCAGCTTAACTCAATGCTACAAGAGAATATAGCGGGAATAAATATCGTGCAGCTATTTCGACGAGAAAGATATAACAGCGAAATGTATCGTTCGGTTAACGAACGCTATCGTTTAGAAGTCGATAAAACTATTTTCCACGATTCCGCTGTATCCGCTACTTTGGAATGGATTGCCTTAGTTGCGATCGCAGCAGTACTCTGGTTAGGAGGAGTATTGGTGCTGCAAGATAGCATAACCTATGGTGCGCTCTCGGCGTTTATTCTTTATGCTCAAAGGTTATTTAATCCACTACGTCAGTTTGCGGATAAGTTCACCATGTTTCAGTCAGGCTTTACTGCTATTGAAAGGATTACGGAACTTTTAAACGAACCTGTTGAAATTAGAGACAAGGTGATTTCTATTGCCGAAGGACATCGCACCATGTTAGCTACAGATGCTAATGTAGTTAATTCACATGATTCTTTAACTGGAGAAATTCGGTTTGAAAACGTCTGGTTTGGCTATAAACCAGATGAATACGTGATTAAAAACCTCGATTTTACGATTAAACCAGGAGAAAAGGTGGCGTTAGTTGGGCCTACAGGTGCAGGCAAAAGCTCAATTATTCGTTTGCTCTGTCGGCTATATGAACCCAGTCAGGGTAGAATTCTGGTAGACGGTATTGATATTAAAGATATTCCCCAAGCGGATTTACGGCGCTATATTGGCGTTATTTTACAAGAAAGCTTTTTGTTTGCAGGAGATGTTAAACGCAACATTACTTTGGGCGATAATTATTCCCTAGAAGAAGTTAAACAGGCTGCCAAATTAGTTAACATCGATCGCTTTATCGAAGACTTACCAGATGGTTATGACACGGTGTTACGAGAAAGAGGGACAAACCTTTCAGGAGGACAAAAACAGCTTTTAGCCTTTGCGCGAGTGGCGATCCGTAATCCCCACGTACTGATTTTAGATGAAGCAACTTCTAGTCTTGATGTTTCGACAGAAGCTTTAATTCAATCCGCTTTAGACCAAATTCTGATTAATCGTACGGCAATCATTATCGCCCACCGTCTATCTACAATCCGCAATGTTGATAAAATTTTGGTTTTGAAGCGAGGGGAATTAGTCGAGTCTGGTAGTCATGATGAATTACTGGAAACAGAAGGATTATATGCCAGCTTGTATAAACTACAGATGCTTGGCAACTAAAAATATGGATTGTTGTCAAAATCAATGAAATCATCCCTAAAGTTCTTAAAGCGATCGCTTCGTTTTATTGATTTATTTGCTGGTATTGGCGGTTTCCACGAGGCATTGAAAAAACTCAATTTCGAATGTGTATTTGCTTCTGAAATTAATCATCATGCTAGAGCAACATACCTTGCAAACCATAAAATAGAAGCATCAAATTTTAATCAAGATATTAGAAGTATTGCTGCTACTGATATCCCCGATCATGACATTTTGTGTGCTGGTTTTCCCTGTCAACCTTTTTCACAGGCGGGTTATAAAAAAGGTTTTGATGATGGCGATCGCTCAGAAAGGGGAAATTTGTTTTTTTGCATTATAGATGTATTAGAGGTAAAAAAACCTAAAGCTTATATTATTGAAAATGTCAGACATCTTTTAAACCACGACGAGGGACGCACTTTTAAAATTATTTGCCAGCATTTAGAAAATGCTGGCTATACTGTCAATTATAAAATTTTAAAAGCTTCTGAATATGGGTTACCACAACATCGCCCCAGAATTTTTATTGTCGGATTTAACAAAGAGTTGGTAAATACTTTTTGGGCTTTTAATTTTCCTCAAGCAATTCCTCTCAAAATGACGATGAGCGATATTTGGCAAGGTAATTGTAGTCGAGATATTGGCTTTACTTTACGAGTTGGTGGAAGAAGATCGCCTATAGATGATAGAAGAAATTGGGATGGTTATTTAGTTAATGGTGAAGTCCTTCGCATCAAGCCAGAACAAGGTGTAAAAATGATGGGATTTCCTGATAACTTTCATTTTCCAGTTTCGCCTACTGAAGCAATGAAACAATTAGGTAATAGTGTCTGTGTTAATGTTGTTTATCATGTTGCTACACAAGTAAAAGAGTATTTAGAAAATAATGGGATTAAGGAAACAGACAAGGAGAAACAATTGAAAGGTCGCTTAAATAAAGGTGAATGTAGCGAGTTTTACGCATTTTTGCGCTTACTTATAGATGAATATTTATCTTTTGGCAATAAAGAAGGAAATCCTCTTGCAGAATATGTAGTTGTCTTCAAACTAAAACATAATCATATAGCGGAGAAGGATCTAAAATCTCAGACTTGGTAACAGATGAAAATGAAGCTTGTCGGGTAAAGGATTATTTAAAAGCTGTACTATTAGGAATGTTTTCTTGTAGAAAATGGGATGGCAACTATACAGCAAATGGCAGTATTTTGATTAGAAAACAAGGTGATTTAGTTCTTTATCATGTTATCAAAGATGACATTTTGAAAGACTATTTATTCTACAATACAAAACTTGATACCCCGTCTTCGACAAGACATAGATTTGGAAATGTATATAAAGAAGGAAATCAATCTTTAATCAAGCTCAATCTACAAATTAGATTTATTTGAGTAATATTTTCATAAATGGAAAATAATCTGACGATCGCTTTATCACTCTTATTTTGGTTAACTCCTATTGCCCTAACGATTCATCTAGCGCTGAAAAAGTCTGAGTCTAATGCTGATAAAAAAAAACTAGGTTATATTTATGGAAGCTTGTGGGCGATCGCTTGTCTTGGTTATGGCTGGCTGTTTATTCAGTAGACAGTTGTGCTGATAACTGTTTTAACTCTGTCATTAGCTGAGCAAAAGCTACACCTCGATGACTAATTCTGCTTTTTGTTTCTGCGGACATTTCAGCAAAAGTCTGTTGTTGTGACGGCACATAAAAAATCGGATCGTAACCAAAGCCATCGCTACCACGGGGAGAATTCAATATTTCACCAGGACAGATTCCTTCTGTTGTTAAGACAATCTCGCCTTGAGGATTGGCAAGAGCGATCGCACAGATAAACTTCGCCTGTCTATTGTGGTTATTTCCCAACTCCCTGAGTAAGCGATTGATGCGATCTAAATCTGTCTTACCATAACGCGCTGAATAAAGTCCTGGCGCTCCATCCAAGGCATCTACCGCTAGTCCAGAATCATCAGCGATCGACCATTCCCCTAGAGCTTTTGCTACTTCTGAAGCCTTAAGACGGGCATTAGCGATAAAAGTAGTTCCAGTTTCATCTACATCAAGATCGGCAGGTTTTAAGACCAACTCCCAGGGTAAATCTACTAAATATTCTTGTATTTCTTTTAGTTTCCCAGGATTTCCTGTAGCGACAACTAACTTTTCCACGGTTGAAATGTATTTAATATTTTTCGTCAATCTACCATGAAAAGCTAAGATCGAGAAAATATAGCAACAATAGACAATGTTAAGACTACCTGTAGGGGCGAACAGCCGTTCGCCCCTGCCCAAATTTGACCACCAAGCTATAGACTTTAAACTGATCCTGATGACACAGCTTAGAGCTTGCAGTTAAATTTACTGAATTACAGCTTGAGCATAATATTCGGCGGCAAATAAGCTAAAGTTAGCTTCATCAGGATTTTCGGTGGTCGCGATCGCCATTTCCGCTTCTTGATTTACCCAATAATCTTGAGTGCCAAACTCCATTTTGGAGAAGCTATTATTATCTTCAAAGGTCATGGTTTGGGTGGAAAATTCGGTGGCGTTAAATGCTGAAAAATCGCCGACCGCAGTTCCCTGGTTATAGCGGACAATTGAATTAGAACTTTTCTCGTTATAAATCCCCGCGACATTAACATTTGTATTAAAGCTAGGTGCTAAGAAGTCCGAACCCACATTGACTACATTGTTATTGTCGATCGTAGTCTTATTAGTGGTGTCATTCCAAATATAAAAAGCGTTAATTTTTTCAAAATAGCTATCTTTTAAGATGACGTTATTAGTATTAAAAAATTTAATCCCAGCAGCATCATGGCTTTGAGCGTGATTTGCTGCTAAATTGACAGACTGCACATTAACATTGGTGATTTGCGCGCCATTCGTATCGCCAACCCCAATTCCTTTGCGCTCTACGTCATACACACTAGTATTGCTTAATTTCAGTCCATCAGCATGATCCATGGCAATACCAGTTTGGTTGCCATCTGCAATCATTCCATTCTTGCCGATGTTGTGAACCTCAAGATTTTGCAGCGTTAAATTTGCAGCTTTATAACCGTAAATACCATTATTACCGTTAGTTATTTCTATATCCTGAATAGTCGCCCCTGAAGCACCTGAATATAAAGTGATGATTGAATTGTATGTGCCGTTGCCGTCAATTACTGAATCTTCTTGACCATCCAGGATGATATTTTTATCAATGGTAATACCTGAAGTGTAATATCTGTTATTCCCCAATTGAACTACATCGCCGTTGTTAGCATAGGCGATCGCTGTAGCTAAATCTCCACCAAAATCGCGATCGACATCAATAGTATTATTACCGCTGGGAAGATAACTATTGTCAATATTCTCAAAATCATCAACAGTAGCGATCGGGTTGCTCTGCTGCTGATCGACAAAATTGAGAAGCTGAGCGGATTGTCCTTGATCTTCAATGATGAAAATCGGCTTAATTGTTTGTCCTGGGGTAAGACTTGTCCAACCATCTTGCCCTTTGATAGTGTAGCTGCCGTCTGAATTCTGGGTCAGATTTACTCCATAAGCAGCCGAAATTGTATAGGGTAAATTGAAATTCAATACCCAATCCGCAGCACCCAGATCGTTGCTAATAGCAAGCTCTAACTTATATCCTCCGTTCCAATCTTCTGCGATCGTCGATGTTGTATTAAAAGCCATAATATTTATCAAAAATTTATAAAAGTGATTTCTATCAATTACCTTTATAAAGTTTGGATTAAGACTTAGGGGTGACATCAGATCGACAGAGGTTGTGATATCGCCGAGTGGCAGCCACAAAAAAGTTTTGATTAGACGCTTTCTTTAACGAGTTATGTGGAAAAGTCTAATCTCCAGCAATTTTGATGTTTGAGATGGTAGGCTGTTGATTCACTGAGTGCCCTTGAGTTGGCCAAGTTGGGCGATTGCCCAACTCAGAAAATTTTCAATATTCCCCATTATGATTTGGGTTGATTGGAATTAAGATTGCGTACTAAGTTACGACAGCCAGCACAGTCACAGCCATAAAGTTGAATCGCCTTGTCTCCTTCGCGATCTATTTTAGCTGCGGTGTCTGCATCATATCCGTCACAACTACAGTCTGCAAAAGGATAATCGGTTTTGCTGGCAGGAATTTCTGCTACTTCATTATCCATTTCTGGAGCAGTAAAAATATATTCTGTAGCACCAACGGAATTGGCTGCTAATAAAGATATAGCAACAGATCCCGAACAGCCAAGAGCAGTAAGTATCTTGTTCATAGGTTACTCTCAATTATAAAAAATCAATTATATCCTAGATATAATTGAATTCAGTATCATCTCCAATATAACGATTATGATGAATGCTCATCTTGAATCTTACTAGCAGGATGATTGAGCGCAAATTCTGGCACTAAACCAGGAGTAATTGCCGACTCGATTAAGCCACCTGAATTATGGATGGGTGCTTCTCCTGGAGCAAAATCATTGCTAGATTGTTCTACTTGGGGATCTCCTGAAGGTAGCCAGCCTAAGAAAGGAAGCGGAAGCAAGGTGGAAAGATTAGTGATGATCACCAACAGCCACAGCTTGTCAAAATTGCTTTCTGTGACTCCTAACCAAGAAGTAAGTAATGCTCCTAATTCGTGAGACAGTAGCCCAGATAAATTCCAAATCGACATCAATAAAGCAAATAGGGTGGCTTCAACTCCTTTGGGACAGAGGCGAGCAGATAATACCAATACGGGCATCCAGGTAATCTGCCCCACCACAGTTAAGACTAGACTATCTCCCAGACTAAACCAGCGATCGTCAATTCCTAAAGCGCGATTAGTGTGGGTAACTAGCAGTAAAGTTGTCATCCCTAAAAGTGCAGCAATTACAGTACTCCAGCCGAGAATCTTGCGAAACGGTACAGTTTTGAGATAGCGCTGAAATAAGAAGATTCCCACTAAGGAAGCAAAGCTAGTGACTAGACGTACTCTCCCCAGAAATTCAGGTTCAAATCCCAACTCGTTGGTACTAAAGAAAAAGAAGGCTGAATCAGCGGTGGGAGTCGCCTGCCAAACAAACAAAAAAGCGATCGGCAGCCAGACTTGTTTCTGTTTAATTGCTGTCCATAGTTGCTGAATTTGACCTTTTACAGGAGATATCTGGGTTTTGGTTTCAGGATCGTCTCGATTAATTTTTTCTTCTGTAATTAACCAAGCTACTGCCGAAACAATCAGGGGGAAAAATGCGGTAATTTCAAAAACCTGATTGCTGCTGAGGTGTTGTAGGAGCAATCCGCTAAAATAAGCTGTTAATAGTCCGCCTAATGCTGAGGCACCCCAAGATAAAGATTGCAATGAGCCAGACTGGGACAAAGATTCTTCCCTAGCTCGTTCAACAATTAGAGAATCGACAATCACATCGCTAATTGCTACAGCAAGAGAGGTGCAAAGAATTACCAGAGTTGCAGTAAAAGCATCATTAACCAGGGTTGCTAAAGCGAGCCAAGATGCAGAGCCGAGTAATCCTGATAAGATTAAATATGGTCGGCGACGATAGCCAAAAATGGGCAAACCGTCCGAGATAAAGCCAAATAGCGGTTTGATGATCCAAGGAAGGGCGGTAATGCCTGTAAGAGCAGCTACTTCAGCTGGACTTAGCCCTAAATCATCTTTCAAAAAAAAGCTAACCGCTAACCGCGCTAATCCCAGTATTCCCTGAACGAAATAAACGGTCAAAATACCTAACAATTCTGCACTTGGCTCATTACCAAAGAGAAGTTTATCTTGAATTAGTTTTTTGATGCCTTTGAATTCATAGGGGTTAGCAATCATGTATATTATTAAAGTTTTATGACTATTACTTAATCATAAGCAATCTTGTTCTAAAAACCCTCAGCTCTAAGAATTAGTTTTAATTAAATATGAAAATTATTCGGTTAACTTTAAGCATAGTTGCGATCGCTTTTGTTTTAATCAACTTTACCTATACTCCTATTGCCCAGGCTCAAGATAGTTATCCATCCTATTACCGTGAAAAAAAGCTTCATCATCCTGACGGCATCGGCAAATATTATATGCGTCGAGAAATCGCCCAGGTAATGGGACATCAGGCAATGATGTGGCTGGAGAGAGAAAGTAGAGTAAAGGAAGAAAAACCTGATTTAACAGTAGAGAATTTAAACCTCAAACCCGATGATGTGGTGGCTGATATTGGAGCAGGATCGGGTTATTTTAGCTTTCGTATTGCACAGCAAGTACCACAAGGCAAGGTGTATGCGGTAGATATTCAGCCAGAAATGTTGGATGCAGTTAACTTGCTTAAGGAAGATAAGCAGATTACTAACGTCGAGACGGTTTTAGGTCAGGAAAATAGCCCCAACTTGTCTTTAGCAAGTATTGATTTAGCCTTAATGGTAGATGCCTATCACGAATTTGCCTATCCTAGAGAAATGATGGAGGGGATAGTTCAAGCGCTCAAGCCAGGAGGCAGAGTAGTTTTGTTGGAATATCGTCAGGAAAACCCAATGATTATGATCAAGCCTCTCCATAAGATGACTCAAAAACAGGTCAAGAAAGAGCTTCAGGTAGTAGGATTAGAATGGCAGGAGACTAGAGAGTTTTTACCAGAACAGCATTTCTTAGTGTTTAGTAAACCAGCTTAAAAGCAAACTAGTAACCAAGATCACAAACCTAATACTTAACTAAAACTCCAGGCTGCTTCTGAATCGGTAAAACATCCACAATATCCGTTTGAGAACAATAGAAAAGATCTTCATCCCCATTAAGTTTTAAGAGTCGCTGTCCATGACTACACTGACGAAAAACATTTAAAAGATTGTCTTTCCACTGTTCATAGAGAGCGATCGCGCCAATTACTTCATCATTCCCAAACAGGTCAATTAAAGACGCATCACTTTGCTGTAAAATCGACTGGGCGATCGCTCCTGCACAAGCCGTATCTTCTACAGAATAGTCTCCCTCCCAACCTGAACCAACAATCCACACGGTTTCTGGTTGAGTTTCTAATAAATAATTAACTGCCGAACGGCGATTGATCTGTGCTGCGGTAATTACTTGGGGCGAATGTTCGACTCGCTCAAGAGCGCGAGTTCCATTAGTGGTAGTCAAAAATAATCGTTTACTTTTAACCACTGATGGTTTACAGGCTAAGGGAGAATTCCCTAATTCAAAGCCTTTTACCGTCATACCACCTCTTTCTCCTGCCCTCAGACGTTTATCCGTTGACCAAGATTCGGATTGACGCATCAATTCTTCTATGTTACTAAATGTTTGGACAGCTTCAGCGCCAGCATCAAGAGCTGTAGCAATGGTGGTGGTTGCTCTTAAAACGTCAATAACTACCGCGCAATCAGGTAGTCTATCTGTCGGAGTTCTCTCAGGAGTATGGTAAACGAATAATTTCACGCTGGCACTATTAATTTTAATTAAATACAATCGATCAAAACTTACGCAATTATACGTTATTTATATTTATCTAAACCTAGATATTATCCACCGTAAATTAGGATTAACTTTTCAGTTCTAGAACTCAAAGTTTTGATCGATACTGTTCTTAAATTTTTATTTAGCAATCCCATTTAACCTCGTAAGCGAAATTATGGAAAGTAGCGATTGTCACACCAACCCAAAACTGAGCTTTAGTTTATGCCAGTTATCGCGATTAAACCAGTTGACTCATTTGTTCCTGATGGTATCGATTATTGCTTTGCCCTGTAAGATGGTGCTGCAAACTAGCCCCACTATGGCACAGGAAATTGCTCATCCTTCTTTAAATAAAAATAACAAGATTATCTATGTCGATCCTCAAGACGGTGATGACGATCGCCTAGGTAAAAAATCATCTCCTCTACAAACTATTACTCAAGCCCTAAAAATAGCTCCTGCTGGTAGTACAATTCAGTTAGCCAATGGAACTTATAGCGAAAAAACAGGAGAAAAGTTCCCTTTAATCCTTGATAAACAGATTATTATCCAAGGAAATCCCCAAAATCAAGGCTATAAAACAATTATTCAAGGAGATGGTTACTTCATTAGTCCTACAGGTGCGGGACAAAACATAGCGATCGCCGCTCTCAAAGATGCAGGTAGTATCATTGGTATCACCGTCACCAACAACCACTCTAGAGGACACGGTATCTGGGTTGAATCTGCTAGTCCCCGTATAGTCAACAATACCTTGACCCGTAACGGGAATACAGGAGTTTCGGTTAATGGTAAAAGTTCTCCGTTAATCGAAAATAATTATTTTTACAACAATTTAGGCAACGGTCTATTAATTTACGGCACTTCGCAACCTCAAGTAATTAAAAACACCTTTGAACAGACAGGATTTGGCATCAGTTTGGTGCAACATGCTACTGCTAAGATTACTGACAATATCTTTGATGGCAATCGCATCGGTATTATCTTGGAAGGCACTTCCCAAGCAACTTTGCGCCATAATGAAGTGATCAATTCTAGCGAAGCAGGCTTAACGGCGATCGCTCAATCTCACGTCGATCTCGGCACCGATAACGAACCTGGCCAGAATATCTTTCGCAGTAATCACAAGCTAGATATTCAAAATGCCACTAGCAATGAAATTGTGGCAGTCGGAACAGAAGTTCAGGGCGATACCCAAGGTGATATCAGTTTTGAACGAGGAACGTTTGTTGCTAGTAAAAATAGTGCTTTAAAGGATTTACCCCCTCTACCACCTTTACCTCCTCGCCACGATCTAGCTCAACCTACTCTACCCCCTGTAAACCCCAATGAAATAGAGCCAACACCAGCTAATTTGCCTGCGCCTCCCCCTGTACTAGCCAGCAGTACAGGTGATAAAGAATTAGTTTTCAGTTCCCCCTCTGGTTCTAGCGAGACTTCTGACGTTATACCGATACCCTATCCCCCAACCGTTAGTAGTTCATCTAGCACATTTGGTTCTTCTGCTCCAGTTAAATATAAAGTATTGGTAGAAGTTTTGGATGATGGAGAAGCAGATGAAGTGCGATCGCTCTACCCCGAAGCCTTTGAAACTATCTTGCAAGGAGAGTCGTGGCTACAGGTAGGAGCATTTAATAATTTGGCTAAAGCTAAACAGGCAGAACAAAACTTGGTTAACCTGGGTTTTGCAACTTATCTTTTAGAATAGATTAAATCTCCAATGTCAAAAAACAATGACCACAATTGTTAAGCATCGTCGCACAGGTAACAAATATATTTTGCTAGGTATCAATGGTGAGGCAAAGACAGCTAATCCATCTCGCTTTATTACTGAGTTGTTTAATCAGGAAAAGTCAGAAGTCTCATGTTCGGCAACAGTTTGTGATGTCCAGGGCAATATTTTTCTAGCCTATATTGATGATCTAGTAGTAGTTGAGATAGATGGTATTAAACCAGCAGAAATTTTACCCGCAACTACTTCCCAAACTGTCAAAGATGATTGGCGATCGCCATCTCCTGAGTTTGAAGAAGAATTTGAAGACGAGGATGAAGATGAGGATGAACTCAATCAAGAACAAGAAGCAGTTCAACCTATTCCACTCCAGTCTTCCGTTGTTGAAAGTTTAGATGCACCCAATTTGGATCGAGTTAATGATGATGAAGATTGGATCTAATCCTAAATCCTGTAAGAATTTTCGCCCTGATACCCTGTTGATCAAAAGGGAGCTTAATGATTTTCTACATTGGTCGACAGTAAAAACATATTTTGACCGAATTCTCAAGCTCGTCAATTGGGTTATCAACTTGAACTGACTCCCATGAACTGAGTTTTTGAACTTTGCTTAATTGTCTATTTTCAAGACAGGTCTAAGGTAAATTTCCTAGATAAGCATCGATCATTGCTGAATCTTGCCTCAACTCGCCAGGTGTCCCTGTTTTGATGATTTTTCCTGTTTCTAGGATGTAGAGACGATGAGCAACGGTAAAGGCTAATTGAGCCATTTGATCGACCAACAGGATCGAAATTCCTTCTTCACACAATGATGCTAGAGTTGCATAAAGAGATACAACTAGCTGTGGTGCTAATCCCAGGGAAGGCTCGTCTAGTAGCAAAACTTGTGGTTTAGCCATCAATCCACGGGCGATCGCGAGCATTTGCTGTTCTCCTCCCGAAAGCAACCCAGCCTGTTGATTACGCAGGGGTTTTAAAGCTGGAAAACGATCCAGCATTTGCTCTATATCTGTGACGACGGCAGCATCTTGTCGCTGAAATGCGCCTAAGCGCAAGTTATCCATCACGGATAGTTGGGTAAATACTTGTCTGCCTTCAGGAATCAAGACTACGCCTTTTTTAGCCAGGTGTTGCGGGAATAGCTTAGTCAAATTCTCGCCACGAAACAATACCCGTCCCGATCGCGGAGTTAATAATTGAGCAATACTTTTGAGCAAGGTGGTTTTTCCTGCGCCATTAGCACCGACGACGGCAACTAATTCTCCCTGACGAACTTCTAAAGATACTGCTTGTAAAACCTGAAGTTTTCCATATCCTACGGTGAGGCGATCGATTGCGAGGATTGGGGTTGTCGAGTTGCTTAAGGTCGAACTGACATGATTATTGGCAACTCCTAAATAAGCTTCTAAAACCCGTGGATTGTTTCTGACTTTAACAGGAGTGTCATTACAGATTATTCGACCGCGATCGAGAACGACAATGCGATCGCTAATTTCCATGACCAAATTGATGTCATGTTCGATGACTATTACTTTAATTCCAGAATTTGCCAAACAACGTAACAGCTTTGCTAGGGAAGCTCTCTGCTGCTGTCCTAATCCTGCTGCTGGCTCATCCAAGAGTATTACCTGGGGACTTGTGGCTAAAGCACGAGCAATTTCGATTAAACGGCGATCGCCAAAAGATAAACTATCAGCACCGGCATGAATATCATCTTGATAGCCCACAAAAGCCAGCAGTTCAATCAATTTGGCTTCTAGAGATTTTTTTTTCTCCCTAGCAAGTAAAGCGGTGAAAATATTGCCTAAGCGATCGCCTCTATAGGCAACTTTTAAATTATCTAATACCGAAAGCGAATTAAACAGGCGAGTAGTTTGAAAGGTACGACTCAAGCCAGCATGAGCAATTTCTAAGGTATGTTTACCAGTTAAGTCGAGGTTGCCTAAACAAACGCCACCAGATTCGGCACGATAGAAACCGACCAAAAGATTGAGTAAGGTAGTTTTCCCAGCACCATTAGGGCCAATAATCGAGGTGATAGTTCCCGATTGAGCCACAAAATCGACATGATCGACAGCTTGGACACCGCCAAAACTAATGGTCATTTGTGCCACTTTAAGAGGCAGATTATTTTGATTTTTGACTACTAAGGCTGGCACATAATCCAGGGACATTGCTGGAGGATAAACCACATTAGAGTGACTCCAACGTTTAACGAAAAAGCTGACTATTCCTTCTGGTGTCAACCATAGAGTAAGTAACAGTAAAATACCAAAAACTAATAGTTGATAGTCGGCAAAATTACCCAGTAATTCAGGTAAAATCACCAAGGCGATCGCTCCCACTAGCGATCCAGCTACCGTACCTAAACCGCCTAAAATAGCGACTAAAAGAAACAGGATGGAGCGATGAAAAGTAAAACTACCAGGGCTGATAAATCCCACAATTGAAGCAAAAAATACTCCTCCCAAACCTGTAAAAGCAGCGGAAACAGCAAAAGCCATTAAGCGTATTTTTAGTGCATTTAAACCAATCGCAGTGGCAGCAATTTCATCATCCCGTACCGCTTGCCACGCCCTACCCCAATCATGATTTTTGATTGCAGCAAAAAATATTAAAGCTAAGATAGCTGCGATCCAGGCTAGCAAAACTACATTTTGTCTAGCTGGTGGTAAATTGAACAGTGTAGGCTGAGGAATATTAAAAATTCCGCCAAAACCTCCCGTTAAGTCTACCCATTCAACTAAGATTCGCTCAATAATAATGCCAAAAGCTACCGTTATCATAGCCAAATAGGGACCTGTGACCCGCAAAGCAGGAGCAGCCAAAATTAAACCTGTGACCGCAGATATAATGACAGCAAGAATCGTAGCCAACCAAAAATTCCAGTGCAGTTTGGTCATCAATAAAGAACTGCTATAAGCACCAATAGCAAAAAAACCAGCATGACCAATAGAAACTTGTCCCGACAATCCAGTCAGGATATTCAAACCAACACCGACTAAAACAGTTACGGCGATCGTTCCTAGTACATGTAAATAGTAAGTATTCTGAGTTAAGCATATAGCCAGTAATACTAAGATGATTAATCCTAACCAGAGCCAGGTGTACGTCAATAATTTTTTCATTGTTACTTCGAGTACAGCCTAAAAACAATTTGAAGATCTTTTTTCTCTTGATTTGACAAGACTTAAAGTTTAAAGCTTTGGTGAAAACTAGCTAATTTGAACTAAAACTAATTCACATCGGACGTATAAATAATGCTCCAGCAATTTATTATTTCAGGAATCGCCATCGGCAGTGTGTACAGCTTAATCGCCTTAGGTTTTCAAATTACCTATTCTATTTCCAACACCATGAATTTTTCTCAGGGTGCTTCTGTAATGTTGGGGGCAGTTATTTGCTACTTGTTTAATATTACCCTGGGCTGGCATATTGTCATTGCCATTCCCTTGTCTTTAATAATATGCGCTGTCTTTGGGCTAATCGTCGAAAGAATAGCCGTGCGTCCATTTGCCGTTGATGGTTCAAACTCTTGGTTGCTGACTACGATCGCCCTGGGGATTATTGTCGAAAATTTAGTTATGCTCACCTTTGGTAAAGAAGTACGGGCTTATCCTTCTGCTTTAGTCCAGACACCAATTAATATTTTGGGTTTTGGCGTTTTTCCTCTAGAACTATTGACTCCCTTTGTCAGCCTCGCGATCGCCTTGACTCTTCGTTTAACTTTTACTCGTACCCTTTGGGGCAAGGCATTTATTGCTGCTAGCGAAAACCCCGACACGGCTAAAATCATGGGGATCAATGTTGAAGGAGCGATCGCCTTTGCTTTTGCTCTCTCTACGGTTTTAGCAGGAGTTGCCGGAATTCTGATTGCACCTATTTATAACGTTTCCGCAGGGATGGCTACTCTACTAGGATTAAAAGCTTTTGCTACAGCCATTATTGGTGGACTAAACAGTCCCTGGGGAATTGCGATCGCGGGAATACTTTATGGCATAGTCGAATCTTTAGCAGCAGGCTATCTTGGTGGCAGCTATCGCGAAATTATTGGCTTTGTTATAGTAATTCTGGCTTTAACTTTGAAGCCTAATGGGTTATTCGCCAAGAGCCAAATCTTAAAAATATAGAAGTAGATCTAGATTTAAAGCGATCGCTGATCGGACAAAAAAATCAAGTTCGCCACAATTTTGACAGTAGCTTGATGGTCGATGTAGTCTACAATATACTTAAACAACATTTTTGTTGTTTTAATCTGTCTCCTAAATTTCCATTTTATAGTTCTCTACAGTATATATTTTCTGTCTGAGAATATTAAAGCCTACAGTTATCAATTGTTTATTTAGCAAACAATGAGTGAAACGATTTTATCAGTACGTAATTTAACCGCCAACATTGATGGGACTCCAATTCTTAAAGGAGTCAACCTAGAGATTAAAGCTGGAGAAGTCCATGTAATTATGGGGCGTAACGGTTCAGGAAAAAGCACCCTCTCTAAAATCATTGCAGGACATCCAGACTATGAAGTTACTGGTGGGGAAATTATTTACCAGGGCAAGGATGTCGTTGATTTAGAACCTAATGAACGAGCTAACAGTGGCATATTTTTAGCCTTTCAATATCCTTTGGCAATTCCAGGGGTGAGTAATCTCGATTTTATGCGGGTGGCATATAACGCTAAACGTAAGTATCAAGGATTAGAAGAAATTGACACCTTTGATTTTGAAGACTTGATTGAAGAAAAGTTAGAAGTTGTCAAAATGAAGTCTAGCTTTTTAGAACGCAGTCTTAATGAGGGTTTTTCTGGAGGAGAAAAGAAGCGTAATGAAATTCTCCAGATGGCATTATTAGATCCTACTTTAACTATTCTCGATGAAATCGATTCAGGTCTGGATATTGATGCCCTAAGAATTGTTTCCGATGGCGTAAATCAGCTGAGAACTCCTGAAAAATCTCTTTTGGTAATTACTCACTATCAACGTCTACTAGACTATATTGAGCCAGATTTTGTCCACGTAATGCAAGAAGGCAAGATTATTACGAGTGGCGGTAAAGAGTTAGCTTTAGAACTAGAGTCTCGCGGTTACGATTTTCTCGACGATAAATCTACAGTGGAGGTCGGAATTTAATGGCGGTACAAATTCCTTTTTCTACTATTTCGCAAATTGATAAAGACACTGTAGTAGAAGATATTTTCTTTACTGGTTTATTGCAGCAGTGTCAGGTAAATCAAGCTGCACCTCAATGGCTTAAAGATCTTCGCCAGCAGTCTAAAAGCTGGTTGTCTCGTTTATCAGTGCCGACAAAAAAAGATGAAGATTGGCGTTTTATCGATTTATCGGCTTTGACAGCAGGTAAATTCGTCACCCCACGCAATATTGTAGGGGCGTTTCGCGAAACGCCCATTTCAGAAACGGAAAACAGCCGTTTGGTATTTATCAATGGAATTTACAACGACGAATTATCTAACCTGGCTGGATTACCTCAAGGAATATATGTCGGCAGTTTAAACAACTTGCCAGATCACTACGATGCCGCTAAATACTTCGCCAAGCAACCAGGCGCGGATGCTTTTACGGCGTTAAATACCGCAGGGGGTGATGATGTAGCAGTAGTTTGGCTAGATAAAAATGTTGTAGTTGAAACGCCCATTCATCTAATATTTATTGCTGATGGCGAAACAGAGGCAAGCTTTGCCCAACCTCGCACCTTAATTGTGGCAGAAATAGGGTCTAGTATTTCTGTGCTTGAAGAATATTTTGGCACAGGGGAATACTTTACCAACGCAGTAACAGAAATCTTTGTCCAAAGCAACTCCAGAGTAAATCATACTCGCCTACAGCAAGAATCAGATCTTAGTTATCATATTGGCAAAACTGCTGTATCTCAAGAGCGCGATAGTCACTACACGATCAATGAGATAAATCTCGGGGCAAAACTATTTCGTCACAATCCTGAAATGTGGCAGCAGGGAGAACAAACCGAGACTAACCTTAATGGGTTAACAGTGGCTACAGGAGAACAGATATCCGATACTCATAGTATTATTGCCCTATCTAAACCTCACGGCACTACCAATCAACTGCATAAATGTATTATAAGCGATCGCGCCCATACCATTTTTAACGGGAAAGTCTTTGTCCCCAAGGAAGCACAGCTAACGGATGCCACCCAGCTAAACCGCAATTTGATGCTCTCGCCTAAAGCTAGAGTTGATACTAAACCAGAATTACAGATTACCGCCGATAATGTTAAGTGCGCTCATGGGGCAACGGTAAGTCAGTTAGAAGCCGAAGAAATATTTTATCTCCGTAGTCGTGGTTTGAGTGAAGATGACGCTAACCAACTATTGATCGATGCTTTTGCCAAGGAGATTATTGATCGCCTTCCCTTAGAATCCTTGAGAAATAGAATTACCCAAACTATCGAGCAGAAAATAAAGCATTAACCAGCAATCAACATGACTTTTACCCAAGAAAAGACTTTAGGCGACAGCGTTAGAGAAGACTTCCCTATTCTCCATCAAAAAGTTAATGATAGACCTTTAATCTACTTTGATAGTGCCGCCTCTTCCCAGAAACCCCAGGCGGTACTAGATGCCTTGCAACATTATTACCGAAGAGACAATGCCAACGTTCATCGTGGTGCGCACACCCTTAGCGGTAGGGCAACGGATGCTTATGAAGGGGCAAGAGATAAAGTTGCTCAGTTTATTAACGCTGCTTCTCGTGATGAAATTATCTATACTCGCAATGCCAGCGAAGCAATTAACCTAGTGGCATACAGTTGGGGATTAGCTAATTTAGAACCTGGCGATGAAATTATTCTTTCCGTCATGGAACATCACAGTAATATTGTTCCTTGGCAGCTGATCGCTCAAAAGACTGGGGCAGTAATTAAGTATGTAGGACTAACTCCCACTGAAGAGTTTGATTTTGCCCAGTATAAATCCCTGCTATCTGACAAAACTAAGCTTGTCTCGCTCGTTCATGTTTCTAATACCTTGGGGGTAATTAACCCTGTAACAGAAATTACCGCAGAAGCTCACAAACACGGCGCTAAAGTCTTAATTGATGCCTGTCAAAGTGTGCCTCATCTGCCCGTTGATGTTCAAGCAATGGACTGTGACTGGTTAGTCGCTTCAGGACATAAAATGTGTGCTACGACAGGAATTGGCTTCCTCTATGGTAAAAAAGAGATTTTATTAGCCATGCCTCCCTTTATGGGTGGTGGGGAAATGATTGATGAGGTATTTCTCGACCATTCCACCTATGGTGACTTACCCCATAAGTTTGAAGCGGGAACTCCTGCTATCGGTGAAGCGATCGCTTTAGGGGCAGCAGTAGATTATCTTAATAGTATCGGCATGGACAAGATCCACGCCTACGAAGAAGAATTGACCTCCTACTTATTTAAGCAATTAGCCACTATTTCTAACTTAAGAATCTACGGCAAACAACCGACTCCAGAGGGGAAAGGTCGAGCAGCCTTAGCAGCCTTTAATATCCCAGGTATTCATGCTAGTGACCTAGCAACTCTCTTAGATCAGGAAGGGATTGCCATTCGTTCAGGGCATCATTGCACTCAACCTTTACACCGAATTTTAAACGCTTCTGGTAGCGCTAGGGCCAGTCTATATTTCTATAACACGAGGGAAGAGATTGATGCTTTTATCATTGCTTTAAAAGACACCATTGATTTCTTTCAAAATATGGATGAATAAAGGGGCAAAACTCGAAGCTTGAAGGCTCTTGTTTCGATATTGATCGCGACACTCTTGCAATCTCATCACCACGCCAAGCGAATTCTTCGGGATAACGGGGTTGTTCAACTGTCATAGATTTGAGCAGCAATTTTAAGTAGTAAGACCTTGCTACATAATATTTGCCTTATCAGGGATTCTGCCAAACCGCACAACCTGAGTTGTTGAGTACTCTAGCACCCATTTCAAGTCAATGTCGTAGAGATGAAAAGCATTATTTCCAAAATAACGTTCTGGATTCGATAAAATCTCTTCCCATCTCAGTTTTTGAATTTTAGAATAACCTGGGTCAATCAACAATAATTCACACAACGGTGGGATATTTTTGCTTGCTAGCCATACTAAAAGCTTTTTTTATACACTTCGTTCTCTAATGATGCAAAAACCCATTCCGTTTTGTCTTCAAGTCTTTGTTCCCACTCAAAATGCTTGTAGCTTATTATCTTTCTAATATCTCTTATTCTTAAACTGGGATGACGAAGATTTGTCATTGCCTCTCCTCAAATTCTCCGCAGAGCCTCCAACGCTACCAAACCGATCATTAATCGGGCTATCTCCAAAATATGATCGCTTAAAACCAAATATTGATCTCGTTTCAACTGATATATTTTCATTCTACAAATACAAATATTAGGCTGACTTAACTCAAAAGCAGTTCATATTCATCATGAGTACCAATCCACACCCAGTAATAATCATCACCTTTTTTAAGAGCCAAAGCACGGTAATTTTGAGTAATACGAGCAGACCAAAGATTTTTTCCTACTTTTTTAAAATGTAAAGATGGATGGGAATGGTTTTCTTGCCAAAGTTGATAAGTTTTACGAGCTTGTTTTCTGATTTTTAATGGAAGCTTGGCGTATAAATTCCAAAAATCAGGTGTTGTCAATGATTTCATCTAAATCTTTCACCTGATCAGCTTGGATGTCAGATTCAACTTTAGCAATAAACTTATCTAGTTTTCCTGTTGCTAAATCAGTTTGAATTTGTCGATCCCAAGTATCATCAAGATATCCATTTAACCAACCTGCAAGTTTGCGAGCTTCAACTGTTGATAATTCTTTGATCGCTTCTTCGATTTCTATAAGAGTTTTCATCTCTAGTAAATTTTGCAAATATATCTTAATGTTGCCATAGAAATAAGTCATCTGGATAGAATTACTTTCTTGCTAATTTAGTACTTACAAGAGCATTAAGGGAAATTCTAGCCTGTGCAGCTTCAATAGCTAAAGCTCTGTGAACTCGTTTATCAATACAAACGTTAAAACAGCCACTGTGATCTTTACGAGATGTTGCAATTGGTATTTTTTCGCCGTCTTCTTGGTAGTCCTCCTTGACCATTTCCCAGGCTAGGTAAAGCTCTTCCAGTGATTCATCTGCTGTATTTCCATGAGCGGATACGTTTGGAAGTTCTACTAGATATGCTATCAAGTCTTGTTCATCGTCGAGATAAAGATTGATGGTAAAACCATCCCAATCATAATTTCTAGGTTTCTTGTTCATAGGCTTATAAAACTAATGTGATGAATAAAGTTTTGTTACCTCAGTTGTTAAGCAGTATTTCAACTTTAGTCGAATCAGGCGATCGCGAGAAAATAAGCTAAAGCATCGTGATAGTATCCACTTTAGAGATGATCGAACATTACTAAAAATTCAGTATGCGATCGCAAAATTTGCTAAAGCCATTAGTGAAATTTAAACCACAATTTGCTTTTGTTTTTAGCTTTAAAAAAGATTGATTTATAGATATTTAGGAGAAAAACTTTGGGATTAAGGGTAGCCGTTGTCGGTTCAGGACCAGCAGGGTCATCAGCCGCAGAAGTTTTAGCCAAAGCAGGTATTGAGACTTATTTATTTGAACGTAAGCTAGACAACGCCAAACCTTGTGGCGGTGCCATTCCTCTTTGTATGGTGGATGAGTTTGATTTGCCCCAAAAGATTATCGATCGGCAAGTCAAAAAAATGAAAATGATTTCGCCATCCAATCGAGAAGTCAATATCGGCTCAACGCTTAAAGATGGGGAATACATCGGCATGTGTCGCCGTGAAGTCTTAGATGGCTTTTTACGCGATCGCGCAGCAGAATTGGGAGCCAATCTGATTAACGGTACTGTCTATCAGTTAGATATTCCTGATAGTGACAAAGATCCTTACACTCTTCACTATGCCGACCATTCTGGTGGTGCTGTCAAAGGAGAAATGAAAACCCTTAAAGTGGATCTAGTCATTGGTGCTGATGGTGCTAACTCCAGAATTGCCAAGGCGATTGACGCTGGAGATTACAACTATGCGATCGCTTTTCAAGAGCGAATTCGTTTGCCTGAAGACAAGATGGCATACTACGAAGATTTAGCAGAAATGTATGTTGGTAACGATGTTTCCACCGATTTTTATGCTTGGGTATTCCCTAAATTCGACCATGTAGCCGTGGGTACGGGAACCATGAAAGTAAATCAAGCTGATATTAAAAAGCTACAGGCTGGTATCCGCAAACGTGCTGCTAAAAGACTAGAAGGTGGTGAAATCATTAAAGTTGAAGCACACCCCATTCCTGAACATCCCCGTCCTCGTCCTATTCGTGGCAGAGTCGCCCTAGTTGGCGATGCTTTAGGCACTGTTACCAAATCTTCTGGAGAAGGTATCTATTTTGCCGCCAAATCCGGTCGGATGTGTGCGGAGATGATCGTAGAGCGATCGCAAAATGGACAAAGAATTCCCACAGAGAAAGACCTCAAAGACTTCATGAAGCTTTGGAACAAAGAATACGGTGCAACTTATCTGGTATTGGATATCCTGCAACGGGTTTTCTACCGTAGTGATGCTACCCGCGAAGCCTTTGTAGAAATGTGCGACGATATCGACGTACAGAAAATGACTTTTGATAGCTATCTCTATAAAACCGTAGTTCCTGCTAATCCTCTAACTCAAATGAAAGTAACAGCGAAAACTCTGGCAAGTTTATTAAGAGGTAATGCTTTAGCACCTTAAGTAATTTAAGTAATTAATCAGGAAATAATTAATTAATTTTAAATGGCATCAAACTAAATTAGCTGATGCCATTCTTTTTTGTGTTTCATATTAACAGCGATCGCTTTCTCGCCCTATCCATTATTTATGCGCTTATCCCTTTCGATACTGTCTTAGTAGCTATTTGAGCTAATTCCACGACCGAAGTGCGATCGTTGCTCATGAACTGGTTATCAATTGCTAACATTGCTACACCATGTACTAGTGACCAACATACATGAGCCAATTGTTGAGCATTAAATACTTTTGCTGCTTGTCCTGCTTTAATGACATCCAGTAAAACATTAAAAGCATTATTTGATGCTTGTGCTAGCTGAGGGTATTGGTTAGAGTTTCGAGGATAATCACTAGACATGACTCGATAGTAAGCCTGATGATCGATCGCGTACTTAACATACGCAACACCAATATTTTCCAATCTTAAGCGATCGCTCTTTTTAATGAAACCTATCGTCCCCTTAAAAGTGGTAGATATTTTAATCAACCGCAAGATTTAGCCAAGCTATTTCCTGCCATTGAGTAAGTCACAACAGTGATCACTTAAAGTTTTAACTTGGACTAAGATACTGACAGGGTAGTCATGCAAGAGCTTCTAAAATTTCTAGACAATTAGCGATCGCTAACTTAACTGCTGAGGAGAATTACGATCTCAAATTAGTTCTCGCTTCAATGATCCCCTTTGATACGTTTGATTTGACTAATCATCCTTGGTTAACCGCGATGTATACCAAACAAATGGTCTTTCCTGGAGCAATTTTAGTTTTTCATGCTAATTCGCTTAAGGTGGCAAAGAACACGGCGATCGCTCTAAAATTTATCTTAGAAGACCTGAGACAAAGAGGCTATCGTATTGTTACCGTCAGCGAACTATTAAATCAAAATTCATGAATTAATTGTTAGTAGGGTGCGATCTCAGTTCGCATAGGGCGATCGCGCGGAATACTCTTGCTCTCATAAGCAATTTTGTTAACGTTGCCCATCACCCGCCACAGATAACCTTATCGATATTTGCCTACTAATGATTAATGATCTTGAAGTCAATGTCATCAATGTACTGGCGAAGCTCTTGAGTGGGATCATCGCGCAACGAAACTACGACTAACTCTGATGCATTCAAGTCATCATCATTTGGCTCAAAGCCTGTAATCAAAACTCTCATTTCAAAGTACCATCTTAATGACAACCTTAAGCTAACTTAAGATTAGCCAATGTCAGATAGCCTTTATTTTATTTAACCACTGCTTTTAATACATTTCTACTCAATCTGAAATCGCTCAAACAGTTCGGCAAAGTCGCTAGGTTGCGCCTCGTAGTTTAACATCTGCTCACTCAGAACGACCCATTTTTGAGAACTTTTAGTCCACAGGTTGCCAGCGGGCTTAAGCCAACTTGTATCATCTAATGTTCCAGGTTTAACGTTGGTAATTTGGGCATTTCGGGCAGGGTTATGAAATAGTCTCGACCCACACTCCTCACAAAATAAGCAAGTCACTTCACGTCCGCTGTCAGAGACTCGCTTCCATTGTTTCGGTTTTCCTCGCAGAATAACAACTGCATCGCGGGGAACGGGCATAGACATCCCAAATGCACTCCCAGATTGCTTTTGACATTCTTGGCAATGACAAGCATACAGCGTCAATGGTTCAGCTTGGATCTCATATCGAATTTGCCCACATTGGCATCCTCCAGTATAAGAAGCGGTCATACTTATCACCCTATATTAATAGCTCGTGTTGATTATCGGCGATCGCTCCACCTGTTACTTGCATTTCTTGAACTAGCAATTTAAATAACTTGCCTAAGAATTTGACGAAGTACCTGAAGGCGATTCACATTCGTCTTCACAGTCCAGTAACCTTATAGGCTCTTGATCGGGAAATTCTACAATCAGGTGAAGTTTCCCCCCGACTGCGTGGATATAGTCTTTTAAGGTTGATAGATGTATATTATTGCGTCTTTCCAATCGAGAAACATTTTCTTGTTTAATACCTAGTAATGGTGCTATTTCTGCTTGAGTTAAATTTCTACGCTTTCTCAAATCACGCAATGTCATTTCTTCCTCGACCAGTTCTTTGGTAAGATAAGCAATTTTTTCTTGACGGTTTGTCGGTAATGATTTTATTTTGTCTCGCAGGGTAGTATTCATGTTGATAAATTCTATTTCTCAATGTTTGCTAAGTAATTATCAAATCTTCGATCAGCCAATTTAATAAGTTGATTGTAAAAGCGTTTTTGACTAACTCCTGATTTATCTCCAGCTACCAGTAGAATAGCTTGTCGTTTTGGATCGAAAGCAAATGCTACTCGCCACACACCATCACCAGCATTGAATCGAAGTTCTTTCATATTTCTGTGCTTAGAGCCGTTAAGTGTATCAACGTATGGTCTGGCTAGGGTTACACCAAATTCTTCTAATAATCCTGCATGACTTAATAGTTTATTTTGTACGTCTTCTAGTAGATTATCGAATTCAGACTCGAATTCTTTATGAAATACAACAGTCCAACTCATAATCATATTATGCGCTTAACAGCATATTTAAGCAATAAGAGTTTGAGCTAAATGAACCAGCAATTAATATTCAACAACCAGGGTTAATTAGTTAAAGCTACTTTTTCGTAGTGGCGATTTATATATACCTGACTGCCTTTTACGGAAATCGGTAGCATACGTTTTTCTTTAACTGCATACTGACTTTAAATCCATAATTTTGTTGGTGCTATTGGTTCTATATCTTTATCCCACCCACCTACTTGATAGGTTTGCAATAGCCACAAACTAGCACCATGATTGAGGAAGATTGACCCTAGGCTATCGTTGGCTAAACGAGGTAAAAGCGATCGCCAGCTAGTTAAAGCATTGACTACAGTAGTTACAGGACTATCAGCCAAGCGAGTGCCAATTAGGGATTGATAAGGATCGACCCAATCTGCCCGAGTTTGCCAAGTTATTAGTTGGTCTTCAATGGCTTTGTTTAGAGTTACTAAGCGTTGTAGTCTTTGAGTTTGAGGATGCTGGGGGTTAGTGGTAATCCAGGCTTTGATTTGAGGGTTCTGTTCAATTTCGGTCAGAGTCATATTAATCGCTTGATAAAGAGCCTGACAGGAATCTTGGACACAGGAGTTAGCAGGGCCGACAAATGTAGCCCCCGTACCGTCTCCAGTTCGATAACGCGCCATCATGCGATCTAATTGATAGGCTAAAGCATTGAGGGGAAAGCGACGCAAACCATCAAAGTTGTATTCTTCAAAGACATCCAGCTTGACGATGATATCGGTAATTGGGCGACTCCCCAGCCAACCAAATTGGCGATCGCCAACAAAGTTTGTCCAGTCTAAACTCGCGGCAATAATCCCCGTAGTGTTTTGGGTATATACCTGACCATAGCCAATTTTGAAGCGTAATTCTTGGGTAAGGGGTTCACGGACTACTCTAGCTAAACCAAAGGAGAAATGCCCGAAAAAGATGTTTAAAGGCGCAAATTCTCGTTTATTACCACCAATACCGCCATAAGTATGCAGAACGAGCAGGCGATCGCCTTCTTGATAAGAGTTAATTAATTCGGTGTCTGATAAGTTACCAGGGTTCAAGAGAATCGAATCAATCTGACCTTTTTTTTCGGTTACTCCCTGCCAATATTGGTCGTGAATATAATCGGTAGTTTTTTGTAACCCAGAAATAACCTTAGCTGGCTGTAGCTGGAATAAAGCACGGGGTGCGATCGCCTGTACTGTAAACATACCCTGCTCATTTTTTGCACCATAAATATACCAGCCTGTTTGATTTAAAGGAGACTCAGTAATTTTATTAGCAGTAGCAGGTAATACTCCATTGCGATCTGGCACTACTTGAGGCAGATAAACTATGTCTTCTTGACCATCAAATTGCCCAGAATGGTGATTGTAATGACGCACTAAGGCGTAGTCAGTGGGAAATACTTCCTTAAAGCTGACTAAGGCGTAATACTTGCCTGTAATTAAAATCGGTTCACGGCTGATCGATAAAATAATCTGGGGTTCTCTAATTACCTCTACCGAAGTCAAGGCAACCATGACATCATCATTTGGTCTAGCACCAGCCAAAGATTCCAGCGCCTGTACCTGTCGCCAATGATTTAAGCGCGTGGGCAAAACTATTCCCTGGTGAATACTTTTATAAGCTTGTTGAGAAAAATCAATCCTAATTTTGACTTGATTGACATAAGCCTGGATATCAGGGCGATCGCTCCAGCGTAAGTATACTTTTTTACCAATTAAGTCTAATTCTGGTGCATGATGCACTTCAAAATAAACCCCACCCACCTGAGAACGTTCGGTAACGTCTGGCAAGATTAAACGTCCCATCCATTCGGCTACAGGAAGATAGTGATCGCAATATGTTTGTGCCAACGGATAAAAGTCTGGTCGATTAAATTTAGCTTTAACGTAATTTTCATAGTCACTAACTATTCGTTCAGATTTTGCTGAGTAATCGGCAACAGCAGCAGGATAGGGTTCGTAACCGTCGACGCGAGTAAGAATGCGGAGAATGATTTCTATAGTTCTGGCTAAATGGTTGCTACCATCAGGGAAGAGCGCATTTTCATCTAAAGGGCCATTTTTGGAGTCATGTCCTACTTTGCCCAAGGAAATAAAGCTAATTTCACCGCGACTTTTAGCCAGATTCCAATTTGACCAGGTGATAATTGACCATCGGCGAGGGAATAAACAAGGAGTAAAACGAGTGACACGATCTTTTTCGCCAACCAAATGATAAAGATGTTCTACCTGAACCACCTCATTATTGCCACTAATCACTCCAGCTAAAGAAATTACTTCAATTGGTGCAGCCAAAACTCTTTTGATATATGGCACTGCCCCTAAAGATATTTGTCCCCCACCGCTATAACCAATCAGAGTGATTAAAGCACCGCTGCCAGGTTGATACCCCTTGGTCAATAGGCGGTCAATAATTATTTCTGCCGTACCACGATTGTAGATAGGGCCATAACGACTATCAACCGATACAGCTACCTGAAACATATTGCGGAGTAAGACTAAGAATCCCAAATTAGTCGTACGTTCAATCCAAAGCCAAAACTTGGCCAAAGGTCGATTAAGGGTTAAAGGCAGATTAATTACAGAGTAGGGAATGATGTTATCAATCAAAATGCGATCGCTAGGCAGAGATTCTGTTAACCTTTGTAAAAACCTTGCGCCTCGAAAGGAATATTTAAACGAACTTTTACCAATCCCATCTAGATAAACTATGTAATGAGGTGCAGCAGTTGCTTTACCCAGACTGGCTTGAGTATGTTTTAAAGATAAAGTGCTGGGATCTTGTTTGCCACCATACCATCCCGCCCACCAGCCAAGCGCTTCAAACGGTGCTAGTAAACCCGCCAATACTAGAGAAATTCCAATAATCCGTCCACTGTCAATCAGTAAATTGAATAATTGATTTTCGACCACAGCGTACCACTGTATCCACCCAACATTGGCTGGAGATAAGAAGGTAACTACACTTAACGCTAGTAAGACGAACAATATTCGTTTTAACATTTTTGCTAATTAATAACTGACGTTACTTACTCATTGAGTATTTTGCTGAGAATCTCCTAATAAGTCGGGAATATCTGTTGTCAAAGGAGGGATCGGCAAACCACTATAAAGCATCTGTTCGAGATAGTCTGGTTCGGTAATTAAATCGACTCCCGCTACCCAGTCAACTATACTGCTAGTAAAGCGGGCGATCGCTTTTCCCACGACTCGCTGAGATAATTGCAGCGCCAACCATCCCCCCAGACAGCATTCAAAAGCTTGCCAAATAGTTAAATTAGAAATTGTGCTTAAGCCGGTAGCGATCGCCAGTAGAGTCCAAATCGACAGTACGATTAAAATGGGCATCCCAAAATAAGGAATTACGATCAAAAAACCGAGTAACAATGGTGCATAGCTAAAGCCTAATGTTTTGATAACTGCGATCAGGGGAAAATTTAAGCCAAATAACCACTTTGCTACTAGCCAGGTACTGAAAACCCAAAAATTGTAGTTAAACACGAATAAGACGGCAGCGATCGCCACTGAGAGCAAAAATCGCCAAGGACGCACTCGATTGATAAACAGCATCACGCTTTGACCAAAAGTTTGTGATAAACCAGCTAACAAGACAACTACAATACTGGTAATTAAACTTAGAGGTAAATTATTAATCGATTTAAAAGTTTCGGCATCTAATAAGAAAACTCCAGAGACTAAACTCCAAAATTGATTGATAGCCGTATCTGTCGTTATGGCAATAATTAACATTATTTACTGAGAGAATTAACTTGCTGCTATCACCTGATTAAATTCTGGTAAGTGCTTCACTCTTTATGCTCTGTGAAATGAGCAGCGGGACAATTTCTATTCTGATGTTTCTCAATTTCCTCAAGATAAAATTTAGTTTCTTTACCCCAGCTAGCAGACTCATACCAGCGCCTGAGCCAGACTTCTGCATCAATATTCATTTCTGAATGACCAGGTACTTTGCAGAGATGACGAATAGCCTCTAAAATTTTATCTTCCTTACCTAACTGTGGTGCAACTGTTACTCTTAGTTGGTTCAGTGCTGTGTCGCAGCTAGCAGGGAAGTCACTGAGAAGTTGTTGTTGATTTGTTTCCAACTTCGCTATTAAGTTTAACGAAGACTGAGAGTCTGCATTTAATCCATTACAAAACTGTTGGAGTTCATTGATTTTTCGAGTAGAATTAGCAGCTATTTTTTCTGCTTTGGAAGATGCCAAATAGTTATTGATAATTAAAAATAAAGGAATTAGTAAAGCGATCGCAGCTAAAGGTACAAGGGAGTTTATTCTAGTTAATGATGCTGTAGTGCTTATAGTCTGCTTAGGGACAGAATTAGGTTGGGCTTTGGCATCAGTCTGAGTAAAAGCGGGAACTGTTTCTTCAATCGAAACTTGGGGATTATATTCAATAATTGAGCTAGCGGATTTGACAGGGTGAGAATTATTAATATCAATTGTGTTGCTAGTTTTGAGAGACTTTTTCTCTAATTCATTGGCAATAAATTCTTGATTAAAAATATGTTGATAAATTATATTGCTAACTTTGAGCCAATCATTTTCTTGAACAATCAGACCTAACAAAAGTAATTCTTTTTGTTCCTTATTGCCTTGATATTTTTTGTTGCCTGAAATTAAAATATCTTGATATTCTTTAAGTAATAATTTAGAGTCACAGCGAAAATTATTAAGTAAACTATGGCTAATTGCCCTAATTGATGATGCCGCTTTGCTAGTTTGCCATTTTCCGATCAGCGTTACCTTCACAAACCGATCTACTGTATTAATTTCTTGCCCTCCAGGAATATTAAAATCAGATTTGGCAAATACTTGTCCAATACTTTTAGTGAGATAGGGAATACCACCAGTCCAAGCTAAAATACGACTCAAAATCAAAGAATAATCGGCATACTTTTTTTCCAAATGTAGCTTTGCTTGGTTATATTTTTCCAAAGCATTTAATGACATTGGTTGAGGTGGCTTACAGGACAAGTTATCAAGAAAAAAATTAATTGTCTCTTGTTTAATCCAGCCTTTTTGTACGGCAATAACGCCAAACTTTTGGTGATTATTTTTTTGTTCCTGAAGTATGACCTTGATTTGCTGTTGATTCAATAAATTCGCCTTCTGTAGATAATAACCCAACGGAAAAATCTGTCCCTGATCGATAATTTCTTGCCATTTATCTACAAAAAAATCAATAGTTTTAGCTTTGAGTCCCTGTTGTAAAGCTAAAATTTCTCCCAACTTCATTTCCGTATATTGTGCCTGAAGTTCTAAGGCATCTTGTAGCTGTTGGGTAGAAATTAGTCCAGCATTTTGTAGCAATACCCCTGTAGGTAGTTTATTTTGTTTTAACATAGATAATAAATAATATTACTTTCAAGCAGAAAACTAAAAAATATCTCCAAAAAGAGATTAGATCAAAACTCAAAAAAATTACGGTTTGAATAATAATTTATTTTACAGCTACTCCTTGATACATATAGCCAATTACTTTGGGTAAATTTGGCGCATAAAACTGTTTAATAGTTACAGTAAGAAACTGTTGCTCAACTAGCTCCTTAATTCTACGATTGAGATGGCAGCCGTCTGCAATAACTTTTTGGATTGGAGTCAAACGATTTTGCCATACTTGAACCCTTGGCTCTTGGCTCAATCCATGCTCAACAAACAAGAATCTACCTCCTGGTTTTAAAACCCGAACTACTTCAGCGATCGCCTGTTCCACTAAAGGAATACTACACAACGTCCAAGTACAGACAACCGAATCAAAAGTAGCATCTCTCATCGGCAAATCTTCACCATTTAAGATCTTGTAGTCTACCGTAATCTGAGACTGTTTAATTCGCGATCGCGCAAGTTTTTGCATACCAAGATTAGGCTCTACCGTGGTAATCTTAGTTACCTGTTCGGGATAGTGAGGTAAATTCAAGCCAGTACCAAAACCAATCTCTAGGATCTCCCCCGACACATCCTTTAATAACTCCTGCCGATATTGCCCTAGATTAGAGCCAGACATCGCCAAGTCAATGCAGTAGGGAATAACGAAATTAGAATAAAATCCCATCGGCTATAAGATTAATCAAGAAAAATAGGAAAAATATGGCTTAGAATAATCCTTGCTTTTGTTCATCTAATCATCCTCTGCCATGAAGTTTCAAGAACTTGTTACCAAACTTGGTATAGCAGCTAATCATAACAGTTTCGCTCAACATCAGAATTTTAACCCCGAATTAACCAAGGTAGCTGCAATTGATCGGGCAGACAGTAGCTCATTAAGCTATGTAGAAGGGGGCAAGTTTGCTGCTATGGTGGCGACAACTCAAGCGAATGCTCTAATTCTGCCTTTAGAAGAGACTTTACAAACCCAAGCTTTAGAGAGAAATATTGCCTGGATTGCCACTGCCAACCCCAGATTATTATTTGCTCAAGCGATCGCCCTTTTTTATCAGCCTTTTAAACCAACTCCAGGTATTCATCCTAGTGCAGTAATAGACGCAGCTAGTATTCTCGGGAAAGATGTTTATATCGGCGCAAATGTAGTGATTGAAAGAGGAGTAACCATTGGCGATCGCGTGACGATTCATCCTAATGTCGTAATTTATCCTGATGTCACTATTAGTAACGACACTATTCTTCATGCCAACTGTACCATCCATGAACGGACTCAAATCGGTGCTAACTGTGTAATACATAGCGGTGCAGCGATCGGCTCAGAAGGTTTTGGCTTTGTGCCAACTGCAACAGGCTGGTACAAAATGGAACAGTCAGGCTCTACCGTATTAGAAGATGGTGTAGAAATTGGCTGTAATAGTGCAGTAGATCGCCCTGCGGTGGGAGAAACTCGCATTGGACGCAATACGAAACTTGATAATCTGGTACAAATTGGTCATGGCTGTCAAATCGGACAGAATTGTGCCATGGCTTCTCAAGTAGGATTAGCGGGAGGAGCAATCATTGGTAACGGAGTCATGCTAGGGGGACAAGTCGGGGTGGCAAACCAGGTAACAGTAGGCGATCGCGTCATTGCCACAGGACAAACTGGAATTACTGGCAACGTGGCACCAGGAGAGATGGTTTCAGGGATGCCCCATATTCCTAGTCGGCTCTATCGCAAGCTATTTGTCATGTATAAACGATTGCCTGAAATGTATAAAATGTATCAAGAATTAAACAAGCAACAGTAGGCTTTAAGAGTTTAGAGTTAAAAGCATTTGTTTAATTAAGGTTTAATAGATATAGTCATTCTAAATAAAAAACATATGGTCGTGTAGGGGCGAACGCCATAAAGGATTAGCTGGCGCGTCGCCGTTCGCCCTTACGAGGATTATCCGTTCTCACACCGTTAGCATAGGTCAATTAATTGGAATGACTATATAAGCTCTCTACCATTAAATCAAAGGTCAGCATCATGCAGCAAATTACAGGCAAAACTAAACTACTGGGTATCATTGGCGATCCTGTAGAACATTCCCTGTCTCCCATAATGCATAATGCAGCGATCGCTAGCTTAAGACTAGACTATATCTATGTTCCTTTCCCCGTCAAGCAAGGAGATTTAGCAACAATACTTGCAGGTTTTAACGCCTTCAATTTAGTCGGATTTAGCATTACCATTCCCCACAAACAAGCAATCATCCCGTTGCTGACAGAAATCTCTGACGATGCAGACAATATTGGCGCGGTCAATACAGTCTGGCGTACTGCATCAGGCTGGAAAGGCACAAACACCGATGCGGAAGGTTTTGTCGCACCCTTAAAAGCCATGTCTCGTGACTGGAGTAAAACAACTCCCGTAATTCTCGGTAACGGCGGTGCAGCTAGAGCCGTAATTGCTGGTTTGACCAACTTAGGATGCCAAGAAATTCATATTGTAGGACGTGATCCTAATAAACTAGCAAGGTTTTATCAGAGTTGGTCACACTCCACCAAGATTACTTCCCTACTTAAAATCCATCACTGGGATAACTTAAGCAGCCTAATTCCTGCTGCTGACTTGCTGGTTAATACAACCCCTGTAGGTATGTCACCTCATGTTGATACTTCTCCTGTCGAGGAATCTTTAATCCAGAAACTTAAACCAAATGCGATCGCCTATGATTTAATTTATACTCCTAATCCAACCCAGTTTCTGCAACTAGCTCAAGCTCAAGGCGCAATTGCGATCGACGGACTAGAAATGCTGGTGCAACAGGGAATAGCTGCTCTCCAAATCTGGCTTCAGCAACCAGTCCCCGTCGATGTTATGCGTGATTCACTCAAAGAGTATCTGGGACTCTAAGGCAATTAAAAACTCCGAACTCCTAACTCATTACCCATTGGTGACAAGTTAAGCAAAAGAGGCATTTGTCAAGACCCATTGGTAACAAGTTAAGCAAAAGAGCAAAAAGTCAAGCGCTATATGTAGTGTCTTAATCTATTATTTAGCACTAAATATAGAGATAAACTTAACCTAAAGCGCGATCGCCTTGTTTCTAAGTTTGTTCTTTAGAAATAGTTTAAAAGCTTAAAGCTTAAAGCTATTAGCTTAGAGCTAATAACCATTTGACAAACAGCGTAGTCTCTTAACTTGTCACCAATGCTCATTACCCAATACCAGGGATAAACTTCAACTTCTGCGTCGCTTTTTCCGCCACTTGTGAATAACTCAGTTCACCACAAAGGATTTTACCCATCAACTGACCCGCAGCAGGACGTTTTACTCCCATTTTGTAGGCTATTTTGGGAGCTTTAAAGAACAATCCAGCTAGGAAGTCTGCTTTAGCCAAATTTGACCCCCATTCTTGATTTATGGACTCGGTATAGCTTGATAAAGCATTAGCATCACCTTGCAATGCACCCATAATCGCATCTGCTGCGCGAACTCCAGTAAACATCGCGGGACGAATTCCTTCCCCAATTAGAGGATCGACCATTCCTGCTGCTTCGCCGACTAATAAAGCGCGATCGCTGTGTAAAGCGCGATCTTTGTGCCACAGATTCAAAGAATGCTCTTTGTATTCTCCTTGACTGGCATCTAGATTAAATAATTCTGCGTATTTAGTTAACTGTTTTTTTAATTCATCAGGCTTACCTTTGGGATCCCGCACATAAGCAGCACTAAAAGAATAACCGTCCGCTTTGGGAAAACACCACATAAAACCATTTTTCAACGACCCAAAATCAAAAAATGCCGTCATTTTACGGCGATCGCTGACATCTCCAGGTATTTGTAAACTAGCTGCTGCTACAGTTGGTGTGACATCCATGCCTAAAAGCTTGGCTACGCTACTATTAGCTCCATCGGCAGCAATTAAATACTTGCCTGCAAATGTTCCATTAGTAGTTTCTACCTGCCAAGTTTCACCCTGTAAGCTTACCCCTGTAACTTCTACATCGCTTTTAAACTCCGCACCTTTTCCTGTTGCCTGTTCCATCAAGAAGTTATCAAATTGACCCCGCTGCACCATCCACATTGGAGTCACTCCCTGTAACTCCACTTCCGCAGGATCGCCCATTTTAAAAGTGTATTTAACTTGGGAAACATGATTTTCCACTACAGGCGAAAAGTCAAAATCAAACCATTGAGCGATCGCGGGAGAAACGCCTCCACCACAAGATTTTTCACGGGGAAAATTGGCTTTTTCTAATACCAAAACCGAGTGACCTTGCTTTGCCAAATGATAAGCAGCACTACTACCAGCAGGGCCAGCACCTACAATAATACAGTCAAACATACTAAGTAATACCTGTTGCTCAAGATTGTTGTAAAACTTTTAACACCTTAAAGCAAGCGAAACAAATCAGTCAACTTTGTTCAATGAGCAATGAGCAATGAACAATGAACAATGAACAATGAGTCCTAAAGGATATGCGAAGCGGTATCTCCAACTATGCGAGACAAGTGGTTTACCATTAGCTCGCAAGCTCGCGTCACAATGAGCAATGAGACAGTAGGGTGGGCAAACGAACAAATTATACTTGTGTGTTTTCAATATTCTTTATACCCACCTAATCAGTAATCAGTAATCAGTCCTAAAGGATAAGCTTCTTGCTCAATAAGCTCAAGCGGGGGAACCCCGCCAACGCTTTTTCGCGCTTCGCAAATAATCAGTAATCAGTAATTAGTAATCAGTAATCATTAGTCTGGTTGTATTCCTGCACCTACAGGAGCGATGGACTTTAACTCTAATTCAGGTAAATCTTGTTCAATTTGGCGCAAATTCCACTCATTTTTAAATAGCAGCACTGGTCTACCCCAGTTATCCTTAACAGCGATCGCATTAAAGATCCGACCTGCTTTGGCTAAAGCATCCCAACCACCATATACCCAGCGAGCTACACTATAGGGTAAGGGTTCAGTAGTAGTTTCGACGTTATATTCATTCTGCATCCGAAACTGAACTACTTCTATTTGTAGTTGTCCCACCGCAGCTAAAATGGGGTCGCGTTTGAATTCATCAGTAGAATACATTACTTGCACTGCACCTTCTTCGCGCAATTCCTTAATGCCTTTTTGAAACTGCTTAAATTTAGATGGATTAGGATTTTTCAAGTAAGCAAAAATTTCGGGAGAAAAACAGGGTATACCTTCGTATTCAATCTTCTTACCATTATAAATGGTATCGCCGATCGCAAATACCCCAGGATTATTTAACCCAATAATATCTCCAGGAAAAGCCTCGTCTAAAGATTCTCTACCTTGAGCAAACAACTTTTGGGGACGAGATAGACGGACTGTTTTACCTGTACGAGCGTGCTGTACCGTCATGTCTTTTTCAAATTTACCAGTACAGACGCGCACAAACGCCACGCGATCGCGATGTTTGGGATCCATGTTTGCCTGAAGCTTAAAGACAAACCCCGTAAATTCTTCGTAGGTAGGCTCAATTACGCCAATCGATGAGTTGTGGGATTCGGGCTGTTGAGCATATTCTAAAAAGGCTTTAAGGAATAGCTCTACGCCAAAGTTAGTCATGGCACTACCAAAGAAAATCGGCGTCATTTTCCCTGCATGAACCTGTTCTAAATCAAAATCTACGCCAATTTCATCGAGGATTTCTAATTCTTCTTTAAGCTGATAATAAAGCTCTTGTTCGAGTAACTCCTCAATCCTGGGATCGCCTAATTCAATTATCGTATCCTGGGCTACCTTACTACCATGAGAACGACGTTCAAACAGGTGAATCTTTCTTTCCCGACGGTCAAACACACCCTTAAAGCGATCGCCCATACCGATCGGCCAATTTACAGCATAAGTCTGTAAACCGAGTTCCTGCTCGATTTCGTCGATTAGCTCAAAAGCATCTCGACCAGGACGATCTAGCTTGTTGACAAAAGTAAAAATAGGCAGCAATCGCAACTGACAAACTTCAAACAGCTTACGAGTTTGTGGCTCTAAACCTTTAGCAGCATCGATCAGCATCACGGAATTGTCCGCAGCAGCTAGAGTTCGGTAAGTATCTTCACTAAAATCTTGGTGTCCAGGAGTATCTAAAAGATTTATCTGAAACTGATTATAGATAAACTGCAACACTGTAGAGGTAATGGAAATACCCCGCTGTTGTTCCATTTCCATCCAGTCAGAAGTGACTTTACGCTGTTCTCGTCGGGCTTTAACCGCGCCCGCTTCATGAATTGCGCCCCCGTAAAGCAAGAGCTTTTCCGTCAGGGTTGTCTTTCCCGCGTCAGGGTGGGAAATAATCGCAAAATTACGACGGCTGGATACAGCCTGTTCAATTTCAGTCTGGAGTTCTGCGGGCATGAAATACACTGGGCAACAATTGTTAAGAATATTATATCTCTTGTCAAGGATCTAAATCTTAGATCTCAACTTTGAAGTCGCTATAAGCTTTTAAAAGATGTTTTAATCAAATAAAATTAGAGGCTCTAACTTGGCGCAAATTTCTTCGATTACCAAAGGCGGTGCTTCTTCAATGAACTTAATTTCTTTGGCTTGCCAATCAATACTTCTGAAATGATGAACTAAAACTACTCCTTTTGTTTGCATCTCTTCTGGCAACAAAACTTCAAAGCTAAATCCTTTAATTCTGCTGGTAATTGGGCAGACAAAAGCAAGAGAAGACATAGAAATGAACTACCCCAACTTAGCTAACGCTTGAAGTTGGGGTTTCCAACTCCTCGGTACTAAGTCGTGACTTTTGACGCT
>NZ_PVWF01000165.1 GCF_003003995.1 Pleurocapsa sp. CCALA 161
GTGGGAAAATCCTACACTGGTGATTGACCAGATACCACGACTACAGCCCTAAAAGGCTTAGTCGCTGGAGACTTCATAAGATACTCAATACCTATGCTGATCTTGAAGTTTTCTTCGGTCTGAAGCGTACCTACCTAATTAAATCGTGCCGTTTTCAGCTAAATTGATTATTCTTAGTTATGTGAATTTCGTCTGACATGACAAATCGTCTTAGGCGCTCTATCGATTATTTATTCTTAATAAAAATTTTAGTAGAACATAGTGTCTTATTCTCGCAACCAAGCAACTTTAGGATCGATTTTACAGCAGGCAGGTTTGGTATCTGCTGAACAAGTAAACCAGGCTCAAAAACAACAACAGCAGACTAATAATAGTTTGACAATCGGCGAGATTTTAGCTAAAGAAGGGAAAATTTCCCCCGAAACGGCCGACTTTTTTGCTAAACGCTGGTCAAGTTTAGTGGCGAAAAAGTCACAGCAACCGATTGGTCAATATTTAAAGCAGGCTGCATTGTTAGACGAGGAACAGATCCAGGTTATTTTGGCTGAGCAAGAGAACAGCAAACTTAAATTTGGCGAAGTAGCGATCGCTAAAGGTTGGCTTAAACCAGCAACTCTTGATTTTTTCTTGACCCATCTCCAAGCTAAATCTAGTTCTACCCCAGCAGCATTAGATCGGCAATTAGCTGTTAAGCAATCTCAGAATTCTTTAGGCGAATCCATCGATTCAAACAAAGATGAAGATTACTCTCAAAAGGTTCATGAAGGCTTTTTACAGATTAAACGTAAATTATTCAAAATCGATGAACAGGAGATTTATTCGGAAAAAACTTGGGAGAGAGTGTTGTCATGGACTAATGGACATTCGCTGTTGACTCAAAAGATATTTTCCTTAATTGCTCAGGCTTCTGAACCTCTGACACCACAGCAAGAAGAAGCACAGATTGATTATCTGGTTCAAACTAAAATAATTGATAATTGGTCAAATAATGAACTAAAATCACACCTGAGAACTATTAGAAGCCGTTTGCTTAATAATCAGCAATTTTCTCCCCCTCAACTACTGCAACTATATCAACGGATATTGACTGAAACAGTATTGGTAGACAATAGTAGAGAGCAACAGGAATTGCTGAATTCAGGTATTGTCCTGAAACAGAACCATAAGCTAGTAACAGCAAACCGCGTCTATCAGTCTGTATTTAATCTTAACTGGGTCATTAAAAGTTTAAGCGCTCAAGCCCAATATCATCAAAATCATAGCAAATTCAGCCAAAATGGTCAGGTAAGAGAAACTCCACTCCGTAAATTCGCGCCTGGGAAAGCCCTGCGATCTCAAGCTGACTCTGACTCTGTTAAGGTTACAGATGATGTTACAGATATTGTCAAAATATCCGCCACCACTACAACTAAATCTCAATGGTGGTCGAACTTTAAAAATATTCTATTGCTCCTAACTTTGCTTGGGTTGCTCAGTGTGTTTTTGAATAACGTTTCCAAACGCATAACAGTTAAAAAAGCTTTTCAGCAAGGAAACAAATTATTGAGCCAGAAATCTTACAATGAAGCGATCAAAAAATATAACCAGCTGCTTAAGATAGACAGTAATTATTTCCAAGCCTGGACGAATCGAGGATATGCTTTGGCTGGATTGCAGGAATATGAAGACATGCGAGAATCTTGTTCTACCGCTACAATTATTCAACCTACTGCCGTTTATGCCTGGAATTGTCAGGGAGAAGCTTTTCACAATTTGCAGCAAGACCAAAAAGCTATAGCTGCTTTTGACAAGGCGATCGCTTTAAATAAAACCGATCCGATTTTTCTGATTAATAAAAGCGAATCTCAAGCTGCTTTAGACAATAATCAGGGATCGATTGACTCCATTAAGCAGGCAATACAAATTTTAGAACAAATCGAGGCAACCGAAGGAGCAAGTAAAGTCGGGGGAGAATTCGCTGTAGCACTGACTTTTTTAGGCAATAATTATCGCCAGCAAGAGAAATTAACGGAGGCGATCGCTGCCTATGAACGAGCCACAAGCTATACCCCTAATTATTTTCCCGCTCACGTGGGCAAAGGTATCACTTTGAGTAGAGCAAACCGCATTCAAGAAGCGGAGGCTGAATTTAAAAAGATGTTACAAAATCCTTTGTTAACTAAAATGCAGCAGGCGCAAACTTGGTTTTATTTAGGCAAAACTTTGTGTCAAGCTAAAGGAAATTCTGATAGTGTGGCAGCATTTGATCGTGCGCTCAAACTTCAGCCTGAATATGAAATAGCTAGAGAAGCTAAAAAACAGTGTAGCTTGTAAGCTAAGTTAATTAACTCTGACTGTGGACAAATTAAAAGGGAAAGGGCCACCACAATGGTCTTAAGTCGGTATAGATTCGGCTTACAGTTCGAGCAGAAGGTGCTTTAGAACCTTTGAAATCTTCCCCCAGCATATTGTAGAGAAGTTCGCTAGGGCTAATTGATCGCTCTAAAGAAAATAAGATATCGCTGTTATAACTATCACAACTCAACCCCCGACGTTCAACCGCGCATACTACAGGCTTCCCCTTAACGGTGTCGCTAGCAAGATAGTTCATTCTATTTTGACTATAAAAAGTATGCAACTTTTTAGCAGTATTTTTGCACTGTTGAACTGCCTGGCTCTTGTCAAAATACTGAGGTAAAAACGAGAGTATAGATGTTACCTGTGAAACTTGTTGATGTGATAAAGTTGCAGTTACCGTAGGAACAGATGCCTTTTGCTCACAGCTGACATTAACCAGACTATCAGCATGTCCTGGAAGCGCCAGAAAAACTGAGCCTGCTAAAGCAATCAATGGTATATTTGCTAGCGCTAGATAACTTGGTTGGATCATGATTTTTTAGTTGTCAGGTTTAGCTCTTAATATCGTTTATATCGTTAAAACTAAATATCTTTGCCTAAATTGTCTGTCTGATTGTATCTAAAAAAGCAAATTTGCTGTAATCTGTAAGTTGTGTAAGAAGATATTATAGCAAAAATTGTAATTTTATAGAAAAATTTAGTCTAGCAAAAGTAGTTAACTGATGACTTTTATGCTAGTCATTAACCCTTAAACTACTAATTGGCTTGATATTTTATTAATCTTTGACTAGAAATTCAGACTCATATCATGTATTAAATTTTTTGGCTATGGGTCAAACCTTTAGCGTCCAACAAACAACTAAAATTTTGAGTTACGCAGCTTGTTTGACATCTGGTTTTTGGTGTTTAGAGTCAGCCAAGGCTCAAAATTTTGAACCATTAACCCCCGAACCAATCAAGCCCGATCAGCCAGCACCCTTGCCTCCTGCCCCTAATCCGTTTAAGACAATTCCAAGTCCACCAGTTCCTGATTCGGTGCTGGATATTCCAGGCAAGATCACGGTTAAACAGTTTGAGTTTGTTGGTAACACAGTATTTAGCCCAGCACAATTAAATCAAGCGATCGCCAAGTTTAGCAACCGCCCCGTTTCTTTTGCTCAACTAGTACAGGCAGCCAATCAGATTACCGAGCTTTATGTGAGTCAGGGGTATATCACTACTGGAGCATATATTCCCGAACAAAGTTTAAAATCGGGCAAAGTCAAAATTCAGATCGTTGAAGGTAGTTTAGCTGCAATTGAAATTAATGTTGTAGGGAGACTAAAAGAAAGCTATGTCCGCGATCGCCTTACTCAAAAAGTCACTACCCCTCTAAATATTAATCAACTACAGTCAGCACTACAGTTGCTTCAGCTTAACCCGCTGATTGAAAGTTTAAATGCGGAACTGTCGGCAGGGATTGAACCAGGAACTAATATTCTGAGCGTGTCTGTAAACAGCGCCAATACTTTTAGTTTGCAAGCCAAGCTAAATAATAATCGCAATCTGAGTATTGGCACTTTTGAGCGAGGAATTCAGCTGGAGGAGGCAAATCTTTTAGGAATTGGCGATCGCTTTCGCTTGGCTTACGACAATACCGAAGGCAGCAATCAGCTTGGTGGTGGCTATACTTTTCCTCTTAACGCTAAAGATGGTTCTCTAGAGTTCAATTTTCGCTGGGGACAAAATGAAATTGTCCAGTCTTCTTTTAAAGATTTTGATTTCGATATTGAATCTCGCAACTATGATTTGACTTGGCGACAGCCTGTAATACAAACAGTCACTCCCCAGGGGTTTCAAGAACTAGCTTTCAGCATCACAGCAGCGAAAAGAGCGAGTAATAGCACAATTATGAATGAACCCGAACGTTTAAGTCCTGGTGCAACTGAAGATGGAAAAATTCGTACTTCAGTCGTAAGCTTTGGACAAGAATGGCTTCAGCGTAATCGTCAGCAGGTAATTTCGGCTCGTTCACAGTTTAATTTTGGGGTTGATATTTTTGATGCGACGATCCTCAACGATGAACCCGATAGTCAGTTCTTTAGCTGGCGGGGGCAGTTTTCTTATTTGCGATCTCTTAGTGAAACAGAGCAAGAATTTGGGCCGACAATGCTGTTACGCTCAGAATTGCAGTTAGCTGCCGATCCGTTAATATCTACAGAACAATTTAGCTTGGGCGGGGCGACAACAGTTCGAGGTTATCGTCAAGATGCTTTGCTTACTGACAGTGGGTTCTTGGCTAGTGCAGAGTTTCGCCTACCTATAGCTAATTTTGAGCCAATTAACGCTACTTTACAGTTTGCCCCCTTTATTGATTTTGGCACTGGTTGGAATAATGATGATCAAGAGGCAGAAGTGAATACTTTAATCGGTGCTGGATTCGGTTTACTATTACAAACACCAGAAAAATTTTCGGCGCGGGTGGACTGGGGTGTTCCTCTGATTAATCGTGACGATCAACGTAGTTCCTTGCAGGAACAGGGAGTTTATCTACAGTTACAGTACGATTTTTTTTAGTCTAATTTCGCCAATATTCACGAAGTCAAATCAAGTCAAAATTAGTTAATGGTTCATGGTTAATGCTAAGTGATCGATCTTTACTGCTGCGTCGCCTTTCAACTGTCATACTCTCTGCCTGGTTGGCAGTAGCTGTTCATTTCCCAGCACAGTCTCAATCCGATGGCTTAGGATTATCTTTACAGGCGCAACGGCTCTATCAGATGGGGGAACTAGTACCAGCAGCTATGACTTGGCAAAAAGCAGCCAAAGCATTTGAGGCTCAAGGCGATCGCCTGGGCAAGACTACCAGCCTAATCAATCAATCTCAAGTATTGCAAGACTTAGGGCTATATCCTCGTGCCTGTATTACTTTGCTTCAGGCTTTTAACTTAGAAGATAGTCAATGCAATACTGCTCAGGTTGAACAGTTAATTCAACTAAAACAACCAGCTCAAATTACTCTTGTTGAAGGCATCGGTTTACGTAGCTTGGGCATTATTTTACAAAAGAAAGGAATGCTAACTCAGGCGCAAAAAATTATGCAGCTTAGTGTTGTGGGCACTCGTAACACTTCAGAATCGGGGGCAACTCTGTTGGCATTAGGTAACATTCACCAAGCATTAGGCAATCAAATACGCGATCGCTGGAACTATGAGTATATTACCGAAATTATTGACCGACAAGACCCCAACAATGCCTTAAAACCCTATTTAACTGCACTTAAAACTTACTCCCAGGTTGCTCGCGAACCACATACGCAATTACTAACTCAGACTCAGGCACAGCTCAATCATTTATCCCTTCTGATTGAACTTGAGACTTGGTGGCAACAGCAAACCCAAAGACGTATTCAATCATGGCAACGGCTTGACCAAGAAGCCTCAGTTGAAATGGCGGAAAAATTTTCGGCTGCATTGAGTGCTGAACTAGCAGACAAAACAACCAAGTTAATTACTGAGATCGGCGCTAACTTACCACAGCTGCCAGCGACTCATCAGGGAATTTATGCTCAGATTAATTACGCTCAAAGCTTGACTCGTCTTCAACAGATCAATATGGTCGAATCAATCTTACAAAAGGCGCTTCAACAGTCACAGCTAATCAAGGATCGACGGGGAGAAAGCTATGCTTTAGGCTATTTGGGTCAGAATTATGGTTTACAAGGAAAATTGAATCAAGCGATCGCTCTGACAAATCAAGCTTTAGCCCTGGCAGAAGCACAAAATGTTCATAATGATGCACGCGAGGTCAGCTACCTTTGGCAGTCTCAATTAGGATTGCTGTTAGAACAATCAGGGAGAAGAGAAGAGGCGATCGCTGCCTACACTTCAGCCTTTAATACTCTCCAGTCTTTGCGCACCGATTTAAATACCAATAATCAGGTAGTTCAATTTAATTTTCGCCAGGAAGTTAAGCCCGTTTATTTGCGTTTGGCAAATTTACTCTTATCAGATCATCGGCAGGCTAGTTTGACCAAATCTATAACCGTAAGTAATACCGCAAACACTACTGACCAGAATAATTTAGAATTAGCTCGTCGAGTAATCGAATCACTCCAACTTGCCGAATTGGATAACTTTTTTCAAGACCCTTGTTCGCCAACGGCTGATCTGGCTATAACTATTGATGATTTAGACCCTCAAGCAGCAGTCATTTATCCTATTGTCTTAAGCGATCGCCTAGAGGTAATTCTTTCTATGGCAGGTCAACCACTAAAACTGTTTACGACCAATGTTTCGAGCAAGGAGGTCGATCGCACCCTTGATGCCTTATACGATAGCCTCTATAACCAGAGCATCAATAATTCGGCAGTGAATATTTTTAGCACCACTCCCCTTAACCCTAGAGAAGTAATCGAGAATACTCAAGCCCTCTTACCCAATCTGCAAGAAATATACCGTTGGTTGATTAAACCCATAGAAAGCGAATTAAGCTCAAATCAAATCGAAACTCTGGTCTTTATCCCCAGTGGTAAATTACAAAATGTACCGATGGCAGCACTCTATGACGGTAAGCAATATCTCTTAGAAAAGCATAGCGTGGTCTTAGCTCCCAGTTTACAGTTGCTCAACACCCAATCAAAACCCAGAAACAAACTCAAAGTACTAGCAGCAGGATTAAGTCAGCAGGTAGAAATTCAAGGAGAAATCTTCCCCGCGTTAAACAATGTTCCCGAAGAACTCAAACAAATCGAAACAATATTTCCGCGATCGCGACAGCTATTAGATCGAGAATTTACGGCTGAGAAAATTAAACAACAACTACAAGCAGATTTTCCTATCATCCACTTGGCTACCCACGGGGTATTTAGTTCAGATCCCCAGCAAACTTTTCTGGTCACTGGCGATCGCAATGTGATCGATCTAGATGCTTTTAGTACCCTGCTCAACTCCAGCAACACCAAACCTGAGTTAATCGTACTTAGCGCCTGTGATACGGCAACGGGAGATGAACGGGCCGTCTTAGGACTAGCTGGGGTAGCAGTACGTTCTGGTAGCAGCACCGTAGCATCTTTATGGTCGGTGGAAGATAGTTCAACTAGTAAGTTGATGAGCCAGTTTTATCGTCAGTTGTCAAATCCCGCCACCAAAAAAGTTGATGCTCTACAACAAGCCCAGTTATTTTTGATTGAATCTTTACGCGCCAATCCACCCCTATCAGAGCTTAAACAGCTTCCTCCTCATCCTTATTATTGGGCTGCTTACGTTTTAGTTGGTAATTGGCAGTAACAGGGATTAATGGCGGTACTATAGCCTTACAAGATTAGGTTAGGATAGAAAAGTCAATTGCTTGTAAGTAACGAGTAACAAGTAACAAGTAACAAGTGTCCTAATACAAGTGCGTATTGTTATACGTGAGTTCGACAAAGTTAGAAAGTAGCAGAAGGTAGTGCCAATAATTCTTTCGGCTCTAGATCGAGAGAAGGTTT
>NZ_PVWF01000166.1 GCF_003003995.1 Pleurocapsa sp. CCALA 161
CTCCATTTAATTATGTTTACCAACACTCTAGGCTATGTATTCACCTAGAAACGAATCGCACATTTCGGGTCGCTACAACTAGTGTTTGATTGTTAATCTCTTCTGGACTAGTCAAACGAGACAGGTAAGTATAAATTCCTCTTCCTTCTGGACGAAAACGAATTGAAGTTGGTATTACTTGATAATCGATACCGCTGTAATTGAAGTTATTTAAAGCTTGAGTTAATTCAGACTCAACAAAATCTCGCTCAATCATTTCTGACATCGGTAATAATAATGTCATTTTTAATTGAAATTGCTTGGGTAATGATTCCTCCTGAGCAATTTGTCCAACAACTCCTAAGACTTTAGGAATTATTGATTCAGATTTGAGCTGACGCACGCTACTTTTAACTTTAGCTTGAACGGCAGAATAACCCACTAAATAATACTGTTCTTCTTCTGGCAATTTAATATAGCTTGCCTCAGAATTAGGTTCGACTGAAGTTGGACAAATTACCGCACTAGAGACAAGAAATTTAGGCTTACCTCTTCTACCTTTAGCATAGATACTTTTAGTGCAACTGGTTCCAGGGTCTATGACCAAAGTCAAAGTGGGAATTTGAGTTTTACTAGAGGTTGGAGTTAATTGAGGTGTTGAAACAATATTTTGATTGCTCATAGCTAATCTTCGATATTAAATGTTATTTGATAATTGGCTTCTGAAACTTGTTCTCTAGCGCGGTCATAAATTTGCCACATTTCATCCGACCAGTCTTCCTCATTTTCAGGCTGAAGTTCATTGAGAATGCGAATTATTTCTAGTCCATCCTCGCCATTAGCTAATTCTTGAAGTAACCCCATAATTTTGGCTTCTAGCTCTTTCAATGGAGATAAAACGGGGTCGGACTTAATCGCTGTTACCGTAACATTTGATTCGGCAATAGCGTTACTTTCTTCACCTTGAACAGCTAGCTTATGAGGTCGAATTTTTGTAGTCTCCAATGGGGGAATTGAATCAGAAGGATAAATCATTATCGGCTGAGACGCTTCTAATCCAGAATGCTTAACGCTGATTCCAGTAAGGTTTTCAATCAAATCTATTTGAGCTTGAAGGGAAACTAAAGACTCAAAAACTATAGAACGAAAGTGTTCGTGTTCGGGCGATACAGATAGTGGCAAGTAGAACGATTCGACTGCTTTGCCTATTCGAGCTTGGGGGGAAACAATACTGTGTCGGTTTAGGTATTCAGTCAATAGTTGTTCCGAACTGTTATCAGACTTACATTTAAGTTCAAAACGAACTAGATTGTTCTTGGTTTTAAGATGAACTGAATTAGGCATGATAAAGAAATTTGAATCAATATTATTTTTAATATCTCTTTTCAAACAATAATTATCCGTGATCGATAACACACTGAAAGCCCGAATAAATAAGCTGACGCTTTTGGCGTTGAAAAATTTTATGTCTTTCCAATGAAACCAATTGTCAAACGTCTCAAATTTAGCGAAAAAACTCGATACCAAATTATCAACATTAAAACTAAAACAAAAATTCCTACCTATGCCACTATTTGTCGTTGGGGATTTTGCTATAGCTTGAGTCAAGATTCGATTCCTTCTCCAGTCCCCCTAGTGTTTGATTCCAATTTAGAAATCACTTGGGAAACATTTATTGGCAATACTGGTTCGCTTATTCCTATCGCTCTCAAACAGTACTGCCATAATCATAATTTACTCCTAGATTCTGATTCAATAAAACGACAATTTGAACTACATTTGGCTAGAGGAATTGGCTATTTAGCAGGGATGAAACTATCTGGAATTGAGGAATTAATGGAACTAGCTCTAAATCCACCAACTCCAACTAAACCCAGTAGTGAAATTATTAAACTCCAATCCAAACCTAAGCCAGCAATCAAACTGGTATGGCAAATACTAGAAGAACCTGAAACTAATCAAAGCAAAGGTAGTAAAAGCAGTTTGTCACACAAAATGTTTAAGTTATAATTTTAAGAGCTTGCGCTTGAGAAAACCAGACAATTAACCAACCCTAGTATCATGTCCAGTTTTACTCAAGAACGAAAAACTTCTATGGAAACGCATTATAGAAGCAACTTATATCGCTCGCCAGAGCGATTAAATCAAATAATTCAAAGTTTATTTAAACTGCCAAATTATTGGAAATTAGTCCCTTGCATCGATAAACAACCCTTGGGTAAAAGGTGGCAGCAGAATTATTACTCACCCCAAATCCTATTTCGTTCGTTATCTCAAGAGGGGAAAATATGGGTGAGAGGAAACCAAGGATTCTATGCAGCTGTACCCAATGGCTATAGTCTATTATGCGGACAACAACAGAGCGATCGCTATTTGATTGCCCTTGATTGTGACTCAATTGAGGCTTTAAATCAAGTTAAGGCAATGGGGTTTCCCACTACAGTTAGTTATAGTTCTGGTCGTCCAGGACGTAGACAGTTTCTATATTATGTAGACCAGCCCATAACCAGCTTTAAACTCAATAATGGCTTAGAAGTAAGAGGTGAAAATTTACTTGTTACCCTGCCTCCATCGGTTCATCCTATGACGGGTAAATATCGTTGGATAATTGCACCAGACCAGCTCGAAATTCCCACAATATCAAGTCTATGGCTAAATATTTTAAAACCAAAACTTAGGTCTAAACTTCCTCAAACCAAAGCTTATCAACATCAAACGGTAAAAGATCTGGTTAATTTAATTAATCCCATCTATGCAGACATCTACGATGACTGGATTCGAGTGGGTATGGCTCTTAAAGATTGGGATGCTGGCTTACTTTGGCTCTGGGATCGCTGGAGTCAGAGTTCGAGCAAGTATAAAACTGGAGAATGTTCCTACCGCTGGTCAAGTTTTAACGGTTCGGGCATTACCTACCGCACAATTTACTACTACGTCAAGATTAGCTAAAATCTAATAGGTGTGAGCAAGAGTTAGCCAGTCCGCTTTAACGGCTGGCAGTGGAAAGTTGCTCAACTCAGGCAAGGTAAAGCACAAAATTACTGGGATGCAAAATCGAAAGATAACTTCTACTTTGTACAGGGCGAAGTTATTTAAAAACATAGTTTTAGCAGGCTAAAGAAATAAATTATTAAATATCGTTTCAGAAATTTTATTGATTAGTGTAGTATATTGGCTGCGAATAAAACACAACTGCGCTCAAATCTTCAACTAGCCAAATCTGGTTACAATAGTTGGTGGTTGATCATGGGAAACGATCTATGGAATTAACGATTAGCAACGTAGAAAACTATAAGGGATATATTGTTATCCTCTTCTACTATCCAAATAGGCTGCATCAGTATGCCATCCTCTTCAAAGATAGAATTACTTTCAGCCCAGAAGGTTACTATTCACCAAAATCTGCTTACTGTGCAGTTAAACATACGATAGATGGAATCGTCAATCAGTCCTATCTCTAAACAGTTGGATCTTTTAGCTCATGCAGCAGGATTAAATCTTACGATTTTATTTTTTCTTCCAAAGATATTTCCCAGGAACAGTACGTTCTAAGTTACCTTTTTTAGTCTGAAGACCTAAAACGCTACTAAAGGAACTAGCAGCTTTTTTACGTTGATCAGGCTCTAGACCATCGGGATAAACGTATTTAATTACATCCGATACTTCTATTACTCCTTCTTTCTCAATAACAAAATCTAATACCATATCAGTAATGCTTTCATACTGCTCAAGTACTTTAGAAGGGGGTAAGATGCTTGCAGGCTTAACTTTGACTTTTTTAGTTGCTTGTTTAGTTTCTGCTTTAGATTTAGTGGTGGAAGATTTGTTGGTTTTAACAGGTGTTTTGACCTTAACTTTAGAAAGAGATTTGGTCTGAGTCTTAGTAGGTTCGGTTTCGAGTTCTGGTTCTATTTCTGCGTCAACTACAACAGCCTGATGTCCATTACTAACTATCTGAGGTTGAGAAGTAATATTGCTAGTTAAAGACTCAATAATATTTTGACAAGAATTTAGCTCATTTTGAGTATTTTCTGCCTCCGTTTTTAACAGTTCTAAAGATTCACTATGAAAAGCGATCGCTTTTTGCTGATATGCAACCAGCTGTTCCAAATCGGACTGCATTTGCTGGTAGACTTCTAAACGCTTTTTCAGATCAAATAAAGGTTTAGGAGGGGTAGGAGGCATAGGAATAGTGGACATAATCTTAATTTTTATTTAAGGGTTGGCAATTTTTATTTTAACCCGAACATTTGAGGATTTAATTTGCACTACTAGCTGGCGATCGCTAGAAACTTAAATCTTAAATCAATAATTTCTAATATTTACACTTTAGATATTAAAGCTGCCTAAACAATTAACCCTGTCGGGTTGATGTAGGTGAAGTTTGATTGATATCGGTTTTATTTAAATCATGAGTAATCCTCTTATTTCGGCTAAAAAGGCAGAATTAAAATCTCGTATAGTTAACATTGTTACGTTAAATCGTGCAAACACGCTGCTCGCAGGCACGGTTTATTGCGGACGTAATTCCAGTCGCAATTCAGATCGTTTTAATCCTTTGGATTTGGGTTTAGGCAATCCCTATTCTCACAAAAATACCAATAATTGTGTCTGGCGAGTTAATAGTTTAGAAGAATGTTTATATTGTTATAAACAATGGCTTTGGAAATTAATCCAGAATGAAAATTCTCAAGATAATTTGATGGACTGGGAAAGGATGTATCTTTATAGATTTTTAAATTTATGTAGGGAATTAGATAAAGTTCAGACTTTAGTGTGTTTTTGTATCAACACTTATCACAATGCCCTTAACAAAGACAATATTTATTGCCATACACAAATATTGTGGAACGCTGCGGTATGGTACAACAGTCAAAGCTTTAGTTAAATAGAAAAATAGTGTCTAAATTGCTCGGTTGAGCTTGGGTAGAGTGAACTATACCAATAAATAGATCAAAATGATATTAGGATTTACTGGTCATAGACCTAATTCTCTACCAGGTACTTATTCTGAACGCACCTATCAAGCTTTATTAGACACTGCTAATTTTGTTATGAGTCAATATCGTCCCGATACGGTAATTTCAGGAATGGCTTTAGGATGGGACACGGCTGTAGCTGAATGCGCTATTAATCGATGCCTTAAGCTAGTGGCAGCGATTCCTTTTCGCGGTCAAGAATCGCGATGGACTCAAGCTAATCAAGTTGAATATCTAGAACTACTAAAACCCCGCCACAACTAGCAACGAAATATGAACCAGTCCAGAAAACAGGCTTGCGATAGTAATTGGCTAAATAAGCTGCAAAATCTTTCCGAATCAAACGACTAGAAACAGTCTTAAGATTAGCGATAAATTTACTCAACTCTACTTGTGGATGATTAAGTATGATTCTAACTTACTGCTATCGAATTAACCCTAGTCCCGAACAAGAGATTCTGATGAACCACACATTAGAACTTTTGAGAAGGCATTGGAATTATTCACTAGGGCAGCGGTTAGATTATCTACGGCGTACTCGTTCACTAGTGGATAGATGTTCGATTGTTTCTGAGCCGATTGGGGATATTCCCGAACGAGTTAATTACTATACTCAGCAATCAGATCTAAAACAAACGAAAGTCTTGTTTCCTGAATATCGAAAGACATGACCCATTAGAGGTCAGTCAAAACATAACTTGATTTAAGTTAGTCAAAGGCAGACTCAAATTAAAAGTCTGCTTAATTTTGGCTCTGTCGAGCCTGGGTTAGTGAATTTAATTAAATCAATAAGGTTAAAAACCATGACTTATACTACTTATGCACCTGTCCAGACTCAAGCCTATGCACCTGTTCAATCTGTAGCTAGTTACGTACCTGAACAAGTCAAAGAACCTAAACCGTTGACAATAGAACAGCTTGTTTTCACTATTATCAATAGCGAAATAGACAAGTTCAAGCGTGCTGGTCAAAATGTTGATGCCAAATCAACCAGACTTACTTACCAACAGTATTATACTGGTTGGAATCGCGAGCAAATCATACAAGCTGCGTTTAACCTAGTCGAGATTTACGACCATCAGACTCGGCAATGGCGCTTAGTTCAAAACGAACAAGAACTACGTTCCAAGCAAAAACAATATTCCAAAAAGTTTCATTACTGGAATAAGCAAAATGCCAGGTAAATATAGAGGACAGATATCTACCTGAGTAATCTGTCCCCAGTTAAAACAATACCCAAATTGGGTATGTTTTTTTTCAGACCAGGATCTGCGGTAATTGTTTTGCCCGTTTTTTCTCGACCTCGTAAACCTTGAGAACGTTTTAAGTCTCCAATAAAATAAATTTTACTTTGGGTCATTTTTATTTTTAATAGCTCTGGGGAGCGTAAGTAAATAATCATCAGATATTTATTTATGCTGGAAATTACTGGAAACATTTTTGATCAAGATTCCTGGTCGCAACAGCCTCAAACAAAAGAATTAGCTTTGTGCATTACCACTAATGGCATCATTAAAACCAATGGCGATGCGGTAATGGGAGCAGGCATTGCTAAAGCATTTACTCTAGTGCATCCTCAACTACCAAAAATACTGGGGCAAAAGCTAACTGAGTCTGGAAATCAGGTTCACTATTTATTGAGTATGGGTAATGCTCACATTCTGTCCTTTCCTACTAAGCATCATTGGCGCGATCGCTCTAGCTTGACTTTAATCACGAATTCGGCTCGAACTCTAGCTGAACTGGCAAATCTGAAACCAGATTGCACCTTTGTCTTGACTAGACCTGGATGCGGTCTAGGTGGCTTATCTTGGTCGATGGTCAGAGATGCGATTTCTCCTATCCTCCTCAATAACTGCTGGGTTATCGATATCAATAATGCTTGAAGGATCAAGTAGATTGGGCTAGCATGAGGAGCGTGAAACATTTCTAGAACTTCGGTATAGTTTCATAGTCTGAGAAGGATACCGCAAGATAGCCATAGCTAGAAACTTGGCTATCTATTTTCATTCTAATAATCAACCGCACATTTTAGATATTGTTGGTGTCAACCTTGATTATTAACACTATCAAAATTTAAGAAATAATCTCGAATTAGACGAATTTTCTCAGAAAGCAAAAATAGGAAAAAAATAAAAGTCTGAATCGATTTTTTAAGACTCTGAATCTCATTTTTGGAAGTTTTTTGCTGAAAATTGTAGTCTGAGTTGTTACTTAATCTAAATAACCATCTAATATAGGTTAAACAAGTCAAAAATTTAAGCTCGATTTTTCAAAGGTCTGAACTTTATTTTTACCTTTTTTTAGCAGTCTGAATCTCAATTTTTGATTTCTTCCATTAGAAATCGTAGTCTAACTTTTTATTCAACCAATCAATAAAAGCGAATTTCACCAAACCTAGAACACGATTGGGGTTAGAAATACTTGGTTAGCAAGCAGTGCAAGAATATATACTCTTGGTACTATAGTACTTAAACAATCGTTCTTGCAGCTTGCCAGATAATTGTAGCTCAAATTAGCTGAATTTGAGACTAGGGTGAAAAATCTCAAAAAATATTGGTTTGTGGCTAAAGTTGCACAGAAATATTTTAACTGTGATCTAAATTGCACCGAGCTAGTTTAGACATTGCCAAAATAAAATTTTTACTTCCACAAGACTTAAGGTTGTGACTCACTACCCTAATAATAAAGGTGAATATAAATCAAAAGGAGTACTACTAAAACTTTACCCCAGCGATCTTATTGAGATAGACCGTCAAGCCAAGCTACTAAATCTTTCTCGAACTGAGTACATTACTAAATGTGTTCTAGA
>NZ_PVWF01000167.1 GCF_003003995.1 Pleurocapsa sp. CCALA 161
CTTCTGGATTATTCGCCCCAGGAAAACGACACCCAATCCCAATGATGGCAATAGCCGATTCCTCTATTCTGCCTTGTGCCAACTGGGATATCTTCTGCTCAGATTTGTCATCAGCTAAATAGGCTGCCAGTTCAACAATGTTGGGATAGTCATAAACAATAGTCGGCGACAGCTTAATTTCTAACCAATCTTCTAAATCTGCCGATAAAGCAACCGCAGCCATAGAATTTAAACCAGTACTGGCAAAAGATTCCTTGACATCAATTTGTGAGATGGGTAAGCCGAGTCGCTGGGCTAAATTTTCCCGCAACCAATTTTGGATTTCAATTTGCTTTTGATTAGATTGCTGTTGAGAAAAAAGCTTGGCTTTCTCCTGCTTCGCACCTGCTGCGGGTAGGACGTGCCTTGCTCCTTCTAATTTAAATTCCCCCACACTGGTTAAACTTCCATTTAAATACCCAGCTTTACAAGCATGACGCTGAATCTTGCCACTAGAGGTTTTAGGAATGCTGCCTGTTTTCAATAAAACTATAGCGTCGACCTGTAGTTCATGATGTTCAGCGATCGCACTCCGAATTGCTTTGGTCACCTCTTCAATCTTTAACTTACGCAGTGCAGTGCGCTTGATTTCTGGGGTAATTACTAACTTTTCTGTTCCTGCCACATCTACTGCAAATGCTGCCACATTACCCGCCCGAATTGCTTCATGGGCATTGTCTACAGTTAATTCTAGATCCTGGGGGTAGTAATTGCGTCCCCGAATGATAATCAAATCTTTTAAACGCCCTGTAACAAATAGCTCTCCACGATCTAAGAAGCCTAAATCTCCTGTCCGTAACCATCCTCCCTCTTGAGTATCCCCTAACACTCCATTAAAACTCTGGGCAGTCAATTCAGGTTGATTCCAATATCCCTGCGCCACACTAGCGCTTTTTGCCCAAATTTCACCAATTTCGCCATCAGGACATTGATTTAAAGTTTCAGGATTGGCGATCGCAATTTTTTGTGCAGGAGAATTACCTCCACTGCTTACTAAAGTAATCGCATCACTATTGTCGACAGCTAGAGCCTGATTTTCTTCTAACCGTTTGAGGTCAAAAGCAGCCACTACAGGTTCAGCATTTCTTCTACTCCCTGTAATCATCAAGGTAGATTCTGCCATCCCGTAACAGGGATAAAAAGCCTGGCGACGAAAGCCACACTCACGAAAATACTCGCTAAAACGCTCTATGGTTTCGGCTCTAACTGGCTCTGCACCAGAAAAGGCCAGCTCCCAACAGCTCAAGTCTAAAGTAGCTTTTTGTTCTGCCGTAATGCTCTCTACACAAAGATCGTAGGCAAAATTAGGGCCTCCATTAGTCTGTCCTCGATAGTTGGAGATTGCCTGTAGCCAACGATAAGGGCGCTGGAGAAAGGTAACAGGAGCCATCAGATACATCGATGCACCAATATAGGCTGGCTGAATAATCGAACCAATTAAGCCCATATCGTGATAGGGCGGTAGCCAAGATGTTAAAATATGTTCTGATTTATTACCAAAGCAATGCTGAATAGTATCAGAATTGGCGATTAAATTCCCCTGACTGACCATTACGCCTTTGGGCTTGCCCGTCGAACCACTTGTATATTGCAAAAAAGCTAGACTGTTTAAAGTGATTTTTGGATCTTGCCAGCTATTAGCTAAATCTATATTTAGAGTATCAGTAGCGATAAACTTAATATTTTCCGTAGCATTATGACTAGCAAATTTACTGGCAACCTGTTCTTGAATCGAGGTGGTGGTTAAAGCAAAAGTAGCTTCAGCATCAGCAACAATCGCTAGTAACCTCTCCAGAGAACGATTTGCTCTGGGTGGGTAAACGGGAACAGCTACAACACCTGCATATAAACAGCCCAAAAAAGCCGTAATAAAATCTAGTCCTGGCTGAAAAAGCAGTAAAGCTCTTTGACCTTTAGCATTATGACTTTGTAGAATAAAAGCGATCGCCTTTGCCTGCTCGTTTAGCTGTTGATAGGTGAGACTATCGATTTCAGTTTCACCATCAGCCAAGAAAGTAAATGCCTTTTTGTGAGGCTGAGTACTCGCTTGTTCGTGTAATCGGTCTATTAGGGTTGTTTGCTTGCTCAATCGACTCCTCTCTTTGCCACCCACGAAGCTAGATATATATCAATAGCTTATCCAAAAGCGAGATACATTTGTTAATATTCGCTCATGAAATAATATCTCAGACAAAGAATAACCGATCAAGGAGGAAAAATATAGTAAAGGTCTTATGTCAAGTCCAAGGATCAGCCCCTAAAGTGGTGAATTAAGTTAAATTTGTGGCTAATTAAACAGAATCTATACCCTAATTAGGCAGTGCCGAACTATTAGCTCAAAGCTTACAAATGATTAATACCTTTGGTTTTTTAAGTAATCTCTAAAGCAAAATGTTTATAATAAAAATACCCTAGATATTATTAATCTAATTTGTAACATGAACCAGAAGAAACAAGAGGTCGATCCTGGAGTTGCTTATATTCTATGGACATTTGGTTTGATGGGGTTTTGTGGAATCCATCGCTTTTATTCTGGCAAGATTACTAGTGGGCTAGTCTACTTTTTAACTTTTGGTTTTTTTGGCGTTGGTCAATTTGTTGATTTGTTTTTAATTCCTGGAATGACTAGGGAGAGAAATATGCGCCTGTTGTATGAGGCAACGGTAGAGGCACGCAATAATGGTCCACAAGTAACTTTAGTCAAACAAGAAGTGGCTACGCCTAAGAAATCTGACCCCATGTTGATTTTGCTTAAAGCGGCAGCAAATCATAATAATGCTCTCTCTGTTGGTCAAGCGATGTTAGCGACAGAATTGCCTTTGGAGCAGGTAGAAATGTTATTAAATACAGCTCTTAAGCAAGGATTGGCTCATGTTGATAATGATGAACAAACAGGAGCTGTCAGATATTATTTTGACGTTTAGTTAACTTGCTGGCTGGTTGCAAATGCTTTAAAAGTTTCAGGAATTTTGAGTAACCAGTCAATTTTTGGGCAATCACTAATAATAATGTGTTAATATTATTTGGCAAATCTGGGTCATTAGCTCAACTGGATAGAGCAACGCCCTTCTAAGGCGTAGGTTTCAGGTTCGAGTCCTGAATGGCCTGTATTGCGCTCAAGCTTAAAGATTGGGTAGAGCAAAAATCCACTGCTTATTAAAAGAGCGCTACTTTACTCTAGTTCGTGAATATTAATTAAACCATCAGGGGGAGATATTTCAAGACGCTGATTAGCTATATCTACTATCGGCACAATTTCTTTAACGAAGGGGATAAATATAGTGACGGGGTTATTGGGTTTTGGGCGATACTTTTTACGTTTGCTGCGACGGCTGACTTGAGAAAGATCTTTTTCTGGCTGGGGATTATTTTCTGGCTGCTTATGTAACCTAATTTCTAATAAATCGTTACCCGCAGAATAAAGATCCACTACTACACCAATGTTTTCCCCTGTCTCTTGATGGTAGACTTGTGTACCCACAAGATCGGCAACATGATACTCATCCTTACTTAGTTTGGGGCGATCGCTTCTATCCACCAACAATTGATAGTTACGAAATTCTTCTGCTTGGCGACGATCTTCCACTCCCTCTAGCTTAATCACGTAGAGGTTTTTGCCCGTTAGATATCGACCACCTTTTAATTGTACTTCTGTAATAGCTCCTGTATCAGGATGTTGTAGCCAACGAGTTCCTGCTTTGGTAAAACGTTCAGGGAAATCAGAATCAGAATATACCCGCAACTCTCCTTTTAAACCTTGAGGGGAAGTGATTGTCCCAACTGCTAATAATTCTGGTTGGTTAATAGTTTGTGATTCATCATTCATATAGCTGTTAGTTGTTCAATAAAATTTAATTTACTTCTTGGTTAATGCTGGCTCAAAACTACCGACTGATATACTTGCTGTGCGACTTGGGCTAAACGTTTCATTGCCTCGGCTATTTCTGTCTCCGTCGCTGTTAAGCTAATGCGTAGACACTGCTGTTTATGCTGCCAATCTTCTTGTAAGCCAGGGAAAAAGGTACTTCCAGGTACAACAATCACTCCTACCTGCTTCAATTCTTGATAAAATTCCCAGTCTGTCATTGGTAAATCTTTCAGCCACAGCCAAGCAAAAATTGCTCCTTCGCCCTGATGTAAGTACCAAGGAATATCGGGCATAGCTGCATCGAGAGTATTGGCTAAGACTTCTATTTTATGTTGATAGTGAGGACGAATTACGTTGAGGGCAAGATTAGCTAGTTTACCAGAGGAAATTGCTTTAGCGGCGATCGCTTGTCCATAGCGAGAAGAATGGATACAGGCGTTAGTCTGAAAAGATTCTAAGATCCCAATTAACTGAGGATCGCCAATTGCAATTCCAATTCTTTCTCCTGGTAATCCCGCCTTGGATAGACTCATACAGTGGATAATATTCCCGCCAAACTGAGGATTCATCTCGGTAAAGTTTAAGGCGGGAAAAGGAGGCGCATAAGCCGAATCTACTAGCACAGGAACATTATGACTAGCAGCTAGATTAGCAATCTTAGTTACTTCCTCATCGCTAATTACATTTCCTGTAGGGTTACAGGGGCGAGAAAAAATTACGCACCCAGTTTGTTGATTAATTTGTAGCTGACTAAAATCAGGACGGTATTTAAACCGATGGTTCGCTTCATCAATTTCTAAAGTCGGTTTATATGCCAACAAAGCCTTTGGAGTTAGACTCACCCCGCCATATCCCGTATAGTCAGGACTAAGAGGTAATACTACCTGCTTAAGCTCTCCTGACGCTGTATAACCGCCAAAAGCATTAGTAGCATAGAGATAAAGAGCCTGAGAACCCCCTGTAATTAAAATATGGCGATCGCTTAATTTTAAGCCATAACGGACATTAAAATCCTCGACAATCGCTTCAATCAAAGGTGTATAACCTTGGGATGAACCATAACGACAAACCACTTCGCCGTATTCATTGCTATCTAATAACTCTTGAGTACAGTCGCGCCATAACTGCTCAACCTCTGACAAAATTACGGGGTTTCCTGCACTGAGGTTAATAAACTCTCTTCCTTGGCTATTTCGCAAGGTTTCAATAATGTCCTTCATGATCGCTCTAACTCCCGTTAGCTGGGACATCTGCGAACCAAATTGGGATAAAGCAAGATTCATTAACTAGTCCTGGAATTAGAAGAAGAAAAGCATGGTAATGCTTATTTTAGCTTGAGTTTGTCTAGTAAAGCAGGAAAAGATTTTACCCCTTGGTGGTTAAGCAAATCCTGTCGACTAGTTGCTTATAAAAGCTAAAATATTAAAGTTTAGAACCTAAAGCTGAAAACTTTTGATAGATTTAATAGTTTTTATGGCTTGGGGAATTTAACAAATAAATACATCCATGATCGACAAGACTATCAAACAGGAAGCATGGGATATCTGGCTGGATAGGCAAATTGAATATTTGCGAGCGCATAATGCATAATTTAGAGCAACTAGATTTAGCCAATATCATTGAGGAACTAGAAGATTTTAGGAGAGAACAAAGAAACGCCTGCAAAAGTTTTTGTCGTCAAATTATCGTTCACTGGTTACTAAGTGCCTAAACAAAATTAATTACACATTATTATTCACCTTTTCCCTTTCCCCCTTTCCCTTTACCCAATTTCAACTAGGAAATTAATTTTACACGACTACTTAATTGATTATTGGCATGAACAAAAACAAACTTGTAATCATTGGCGAGCTGAAGTAGCTAGCTTTCAAAGTGACTTGCAAGATAGATTAACCACAAATTATCAGAATTATTTACAGGAAAATCTTCAGAATATTTATCACCAAAGCTTAAAGATTGTTCAACGAAAAACAGCATTAAGCGATCGCTTTCCTGAAAATTGTCCTTATACAATTGAGCAAATAATTGAAGATAATTAATCTCTAACTAATATATTAATCTTGAGCAAGACTTTGAATTACTGGTTAAATCGCTTAGTTGCTTTTAGTCTCGTTGTAATTGTGAGTTGGGGATTGTTTGCCTCCTCCACTCCAGCACTTTTAAGACAACATCATGAAACTCCTGGTGTGTTGCGCTATCATGCCCAAGACTCCCTCAAAGATCGCGACGGCAATACTTGGCAGGTATTATTATTTCCCGACAAGAGTCAAGGAATTAAAACTACTTATTATTTACGTCTGGTAGGATTTCCTGGTATTAATTCTTTTAATCATCCTCAATCTTTAGAAATTCTGACTTCCCAGGGCAAGATCTTCACTGCCACTGATGCTTATGCTCAATCTTCCCCTGCGCCCAATGTGGGACAATATGATCTGACTTCAATTATAAGTCAACTGCCAAATAAACAAAGCTTAAAACTATCTGTCCCGCTAGAAAACAATAGAGAGTTAGCTCTGAAAATTCCTCAAGCAGTTCTAACAGAATGGCAGCTACTCACCCAGGAAATTGAATAAACCAAAAATTTGCTGTTATTTTAGAGTGGCGATCGGGAATTCTAGAACATAGTGTTCTACAGCTAGTTGTTGCAATGGCAATTTAATTTAATGGATGGAGAAGAGTTAGTGCTGCTTTACCAACAGGGCAATCGAGATTTTAGTCGTGCTAATCTCAGTCAAATTCAGATTTTACAGGCTGAACTAATCAACATAGATTTTAGTCGCACTGAGCTAGATTGGGCAAATTTTAGTGGTACTAACCTGACAGATGCTAATTTCAGTCGGGCAAATCTCAGCAATGCTCGGTTGATTAAAACAAACATGGCAAGAGTTAATTTAAATAGTGCAGATTTGGCTGGAGCAGATCTGAGCTGGGCTAATTTAGAAAATGCCTCTTTGGCCAGAGTAGACTTAAGCGATGCAAATCTTAGTCAATCTTTTTTTTGTGGTGCTAACCTGGCGGATGCTGATTTAAGTGGGGCTAATTTGAGTCGAGCCAACCTCAGTGGGGCTAATTTGAGTCGAGCTAACCTAAGTAGGGCAGATTTGACAGGAGTAGATTTAAGCGGGGCAGATTTTACTCGTGCAGATTTAAGCGAGGCTAATTTTACCAATGCGGATCTTAGCTTTGCTAGTTTTGATCGAGCCGATCTTAGTGGCTGTAGTTTGCGCCAATCAAATTTAGAACAGGCATCTTTACAAGGTGCAAACCTGCGTTCGGCTAATCTACGCAGCGCCATTCTAGCAGGAGCTGTTTTAAAAGACACGGATCGAGGCAATAGCAGTCTGGCAACTATCTCACAACTGAGTTTGTCAAATATGCGACAAGATAACAAAATCGATTTTGGTTCTGCTAACTTACAGGGAGCTAACTTACAAGGAGCTAATTTGCAAAATGCTAACTTTAGATTTGCTTTACTGTTTAAAGCTACCTTGGAAAAGGTTAACCTAGAAAGTGCCAGCTTGGTTGATGTTTATTTAAGAGGTGCTAATTTAAGAGGTGCTAACCTAAAAGGTACTATTCTAAGCGGTGTTAACTGGAAAGGAACAGTTATGCCCGATGGTTCAACTCACCCGTGAGTCAATGAGCAATGTGATCAGTTATAAAGCCAGAATAGTTCGAGCGATAGAAAAGTAGATGAGGACTCCTAGGACATCGACAGCAGTGGTGATAAAGGGAGCAGACATTAGGGCTGGATCTAAACCTAAA
>NZ_PVWF01000168.1 GCF_003003995.1 Pleurocapsa sp. CCALA 161
GATCTATTACTATCCGTAATGATAAAGCATGGAGATTCTACGAAGATGTAAATTTTACAGGCAATTATATTGACGTAGGGCCAGGTCAAAGTGTTAATCCTGGTGATTTTGGCATGCAAATATCCTCTTTCAAAGCTCTGCCATAATCAGCTTAAAACTTTGGCAACAGCTTTAATAACTGCGATCCAAAGAATACACTCATTCGGGTGCGACGCGAAGCTATATGCGAAGCGGTATCTCCAACTATGCACCAAACAAAGCGGTGTAAACGAGACAAGTCCTTTAGGAGTCCTTTAGGGCAAGCGCTAGAAGATCGCATTCTAAAAACTGAAAATGCGATCGCCTAGCCTGGGCAAAATTTATAATCTAATGCCGTTCTGTTAACGATTGTTGTTTGAGACTTGGGGACTTGAGGCAGTAATTATCTTCCTTATTTCCCCATAGCAATAAATCAAATCTGTTTATCCAAATAGTATTGCGATCGCTTTACTGCATTCTTTTTGCATCTCAGTTTTCTACTAACTTAACTTAGTTTTTTACTGTTTTTATGAAAACATGCTATGAATTATCAGAAATTATTCCTAGAAGCTAATTATAATTGGGATGTAAATAGACTACATAAAGTGATTGCCTTACATCGTCATAAAACTATTAGCAAACGTAAAAAGTTAACTGATTTAGAAGCAACAATTCTACACGGTTTATTATGCGATCTCACTCCTCAAGAAATTGCTTGTCATTTTCATAAAGAATTTTATATCATTATCATCAATGTTACTAAAAATTTATTTCAAGATTTATTAATTATTGCAGAACAACAAGATAAGAGTTTCGGTAATATTATTCAGTGTTTAACCGCAGCAGGATATAAAAAATTAATTACCGACGAAGCAGTAATAGTAAGATCAATTTCAAAGTCAATTTGCAGGTCAATTCCCAAAAATACTGCTATAAATCAATTTGTTGATCGCTCACCCGCAACACAAATAAATAATAACTGTATGCTTAATCAGAAGACAGTTAATACTAATATACTAAAAAATTATTAAGTATTTATTTGTCTCCTCGATTACTCAAAATTTCTAGTAGTGTTTGTGCTGTTGTTGGTGGAGTGATGTTGGCAGCTAAACTTAGTATTAGTAGCTATGGCTTTTTATTTTTGGCTTTAAGTTCTAGTCAACTTTTTATTTCTAGTCTTCAAACTAAAGACTATTTAATGATCTGTTATTCAAGCTCAATTTTTATTTTTGTTGATTGCCTAGGGGTATACAGATGGTTACTAGCATAAACTGGACGGATAAAGCGATCGCGGATATAAGTCTAAAGAGTGTTTATCAACAAATGAATTTAAACAATCAGTCGGATATTCCTTTGATTATTAGACTATTTGAAAACCCAAGAAGTCCTATTGCTCTACCAGGTAAAATAAGTTTGCATAACCATGATTGTCTGCATATTATTTTGGGACTTGGGGTAAGTCCAGCAGAAGAAGCTTTTATTATTGGGTTTACGATGGGAAATGATGACAGTACAAAAATATGGCACGTTCGTTTGTTTAAATTTATTGCTCGTTTTGTTTATCCTTTAAAATATCGAATCGCTCATCAGCATTTAAATATTTTTGACTTAGGTTTTGAGCATGGAAAAAACCATAAATATCGTAATCTTAACCAAATTGAATTTGATCGCTTTTACACTATAACAATTAAAGAACTAAGAGAGTTATTTGATATTAATTATTTTTGTAGCCTAACCTAAACAAAAAGACAACTTTTGAGACAATTATTCAATAGCTTTTAACTCCTAAATCAAATTAAGATAAGCAAGGCTCTTTTTTACAAGAGTTTTTTTATTTCTAGATTATCTCGATCGCAATTGATTTATCAAAAAGCTTTAAGCTAATAGTTCTAAGCATTAGGTTGTCGGTACGAGTTTTTCATTAAAGCTTACAGCTAGACAGGTCTAAGACCCCAACCAAACAGAGTTTGGTAGTCTACTTCTTCGACAAGGTAATTGTCTGGGCGAAGCCCAAGACCTTACTTGTTTGTCCGCAATTAGGGGGGACAAAACCCTCATCAAGATTGACTTATAGCTTATAGCTTTGCTCCGTTATTTAATGATTTTTAATTTTCACTATGACTTTAGTTATAGAAAAAATACTCGATAAATAACTTAAGTATTAGAGAGTTTATATTTATTTCGTTTATAGAGATTCGAGACTTTTGTGGGATGTTTTATTTGGCTCTAAATTTTATTATGAAGACAGTTAGAAACCAAAGCAAAAGTTAATTAACTAACTACTAATTGTTTGATCAACTCTTGCCTGGTAGATAACTAAAGTAAACCCAAATTATTAGGAAAAAAACAATGACTAAGATCAACAATAATCAATCCAACTCTCTCTCTAGCATCGAATGTGTCCAAGACATTTCTCATGAATCTGCTGCCGCTATTTCTGGCGGGATTGCTGTCTACACTGATGCTAACTACGGTGGGAAAGAAAGAACTGCCAAAGGTGTCCGTGACTTGAGAGTAAGCGATCGCCAGGAAAATGTGTTGTTTAATAATCAGATTTCCTCAATTATCAATGACACTGATAAACGCTGGGCTTTCTATACCCGTGCTGGTTATAGCGGCGATCGTTTCACCTTAGAACCAGGAGAATCGGCTAAAGATCTTTTTGGCACAGGCTTCAACGATAAAATCACCTCTTATCGTAGCGAAGCTAGCGGTTCCGCACAGCCACTTTAGTAACAAGACCTTCTTTCTGAATACCTCTTCGACTAGAGGAGGTACTCCCCGACCAGAGCTTCATTTCAATCAAATAAATAACGCATTCACGAAATGAAGCACAACCTAATCAAAGTTTCCTTCGATTCATACGTTACATAAGCACAAACTAACAAAAAACACAGGAGAAAAATAATGAACAAATCAAACAATGACAATATCAAAGAAGAAAAAACTCAACTGACCAACAACGCCAATCGGCTTGCCGAGCAGGATTTGGAGCATATATCTGAGCTTAGTGAGCAGGATTGGGAGGCGGTAAGTGGTGGCGCGGTGCCTCTGCTCGCGTTGGGCGCTGCCAGAATTATTGTTCCCGCCGTGGGAGGTTTTATCGCCAAGGAGATCATAAAAAACGAAGTTGTTGAAAATGCAGGCACTAATTTTGTTGAAAATGCAAGTACTGGAGGAACTTCAGAGGGAAGTATAGATATTCTACTTTGATGACCTCATTCATCACTAATCTTAAAACGAATTCACGAGAATATCTAACCTAAAGAGAGTATTAATCATGAAACTGACCTTTCGCGGCAACTTGTACGAAACTTCTGCCCCAATCCAGCTTGCTTCTGATTCCACAGATCAACCCAAACTGAAACTCACTTATCGAGGTAGCACCTTCGACTATACTCCACGTCCTGTAGTAATTTCTGAAGAGGTGGAAACAGATGAACCAACTGTGACCCTAATCTACCGAGGAAATACTTACGAGCGTAAGCTTCAACCCCTCAAGTCCTATCAAAAGCCCCAGGCGATCAACTGGCGTTGGCAGTGAACACAATGCATTGTTCCTAGTACAGCCAAAAAGGGCGATTTTCCTTCAGGAATCGCTCTTTTAACAGGCAATTTTCTAATAAAGGCAAGATGCACATGTCGAAGAATATGAACGATTGGCTGGTTGAAGATTTTCCCGACTCAACCCAAGTTTCAACAACAGAAAAGCGATTAGGCTCCGCCTACGCTTCGCGATCGCATCTCTCAAGAATTCTCAGAAATCCTTTTTCCCTCGTTTGGTCAAAGCTGGCTGCCCTATTTAAAGCTGCCAAAACATCTAGCAAATCTGAAGTAGCCAAAAACTCTCAATCTGAACAACAAGAGCGAGAATCCATCCGAGAGCAATATTTAGACACTTGCTTCACAGATCGCGTCGATCCTTCGCTTTACTACATTTTATTTCTCTCCCAACCTCAACTTAATTGTCGAGCCAACTCCTATCGCTTTAGAAAATTGGAGTAAATTGGAATTAAAATGCGATCGCGCCTTAATTTTATTCATAAATCAAATTAACATTGTACTTTTATTCAGAGAAATTGGAGGTGCAAAATGCCAATTGAGCGTGTTGGTTATTTAGGCTATGAGCTTTACCGTTTAGGATGGCAGAATGCTGTACACAAAAATCTTAACCCAATCAACATTCATTGTTCAATGCTTTGCTTTATTACCATCGAGGGTTTGCTGAAGGTTCTGTATATATTAAAGTAAATAATTTTGAATAAATACGACATTAAAACGCTAATTCAACTGAACTCAATAAAATAGCTGTTGCTATGTTAATTAAAGATTGACACACTTTTGTTTTTTATGAGTTTATTAACCCATGAACCATCCTGACCAATCTGCTTTAAAAGCTCGAAATAAATTGCTCGCTATGCTTCTATTGCTCTGTGTTTTAGATATTACCTTGGTGACTATTGCGCGGGATTGGTGGGCTATTGGGCGTATCTTACCAACGATTGTAGTGATGTACTTTGTTATGCAGGGACAAAAATGGGCAAAATGGCTGCTGATGAGTATTTGCAGTTTGCTGGTGGTTATTTTAATCACAATGGTTCTAGCACTAAGTTCAAAGCTCTCCACTATTTTGATTGTGGGAAGTTTGATCATGGCTATTCTCAGCGCCATTATTGCGATCTATCTGGTAAGTAGCAAAGATTTAAATCGTTATTTTGTTTTTAAAAGGCAAGCTTCTTGCCAATAGCCTTAGAGCAGTTTTCTATTGAATAGACTACGTTGTTAATTAACTAGTTTTTAGCTCTAAGCTCTAAGCTCTAAAAGTTTCCTGTTAAGCTGGATATCCGAAGGTGTACCATTTGCGAAGCTTATCCTTTAGGACAAGGGCATAACATATCCTTTAGGACAATGTGCTTTAGCGCAATGTGGCTTGTGTGTTCAACTCAACTGAAAAGCGCAGTAATGTAGAAAATTTATCTCAACCAAAGTGACCTCTAATTCAGCAACGCCTGATTATTATTGACTCGTCTAACTTTAGTCATAGAAAAATTAATCAGGTTCAGCTACTAAAGTCACAAGGAATTTATTTATTAAGTCTAGGTGCGATTCAAGACGTTTTTCAGACGTTTTTTTTTGGTTTGATTTCTACGATACAGATAGCTCAAAAAACCAGATTTTAAATTCCCTACTGAAAAATGAAACACCCAATTGTATTACAACACAGTGAAGAGGATTGCGGGGCTGCTTGTCTGGCTACCGTTGCTAAACATTACGGACGCACCTTTGCTATTAGTCGAGTTAGAGAAGCAGTCGGTACTGGTGCAAGAGGTACTACCTTATTAGGTTTGAATCGAGGTGCAGAGACTTTCGGCTTTAATGTGCGTCAAGTTAAAGCAACTACAGAAATTATCGATCGCCTAGCGGAAATTCCTCTACCAGCTATTATTCACTGGAAAGGCTACCATTGGATAGTTTTATACGGTAAAAAAGGCAAAAAATACATTGTTGCTGATCCTGGCGTGGGTATTCGTTATCTAACTCGTCGTGAGTTGACTGTCGGTTGGGGCAATGGGGTAATGTTGTTGCTTTCTCCCGATGATAGTCGCTTCTATGAACAAGAAGAAGACGATAAAGGAAGTTTTGGCGGTTTTGGACGCTATCTCAAACGAGTGTTACCCTATCGTTGGATTTTATTTCAGGCGATCGCAATTAATTTTGCTGTCGGCTTGCTATCCTTAGCTTCTCCCATCATGATGCAGTTACTGACAGATGATGTTTTAGTCAGAGGTGATACGCAGTTACTAGCTACAGTGGCGATCGCCGTTATTGTAATGAACGTATTTAGAACTGTGGTTGGTTTAGTTCAGTCGCACCTAATTGGTCATTTTGGACAGAAGCTACAATTGGGACTAATTTATGAATACGGACGTAAATTACTCCATCTACCCCTCTCTTATTTTGAAGGTAGACGCAGTGGCGAAGTAGTTAGTCGGATTTCTGATGTCGGGGCGATTAATAATTTAGTATCGCAAATTGTGCTTGGGTTACCCAGTCAATTTTTTATTGCAGTGGTTTCTCTGGCCATGATGCTGTTTTATAGTTGGCAACTCAGTGTCGCTTCAATTGTGGCTTTTATTGTTGTTACTCTAGTAAACTTAGTCTTTTTACCTGCCCTACGCCAAAAGACTCGCAGTCAAATTGTTTTAGGTACAGAAAATCAAGGCTTTTTAGTCGAAACCTTTCGCGGGGTACAGGTACTCAAAACCACTCAAGCTACACCCCAAGCTTGGCAAGAATATCAAGGTAATTATGGTCGCTTGGCTAATCTGGGCTGGAGTACCATGAAACTGGGTCTTTACAGTGGTAGTATCACCAGCGTCTTATCTAGCTTCACCTCCGTCAGCTTGTTGTGGTTGGGCAGCTATCTGGTAATTAAGGGCGATTTAAGTATTGGTCAATTGCTGGCATATAACGGCATGAGTGGTAATTTTCTAGGATTTTTAGGTAGTGCCATTGGACTAGCAGATGAATTTATTACAGCACAAGTAGTTATTCAACGCCTAACAGAAGTAATTGAAGCCACTCCCGAAGATGAAAATGACTTTAAAAAACCTTGGGCAGAACTTCCTGGTGATACTGATATTGTCTGTAATAACTTAAACTTTCATCATGCTGGCAGAGTCGATTTATTAAAAAATTTCTCCCTAACAATTCCTAGTGGTAAAGTTGTCGCTTTAATTGGTCAATCTGGTTGTGGCAAAAGTACCCTCGCTAAACTCATTGCTGGTTTATATTCAGTGCAATCTGGTAATCTCCGCTACGGTATTTATAATCAACAAGATCTGTCCTTAGAATGTCTGCGTCAACAGGTAGTACTTTTACCCCAAGAAGCCCACTTTTGGAGTCGTTCGATTATTGATAACTTTCGTTTCAGTTATCCCGATGTCACCTTTGAGCAAATTGTTAAAGCTTGTCAAATCGCTGGGGCTGATGAATTTATAAGCGAATTACCCGACAAATATCAAACCGTATTAGGTGAATTCGGCGCAAACCTTTCTGGTGGTCAAAAACAAAGATTGGCGATCGCTAGATCCATAGTTACCGATCCACCAGTCTTAATTTTAGATGAATCTACTGGCGCACTAGATCCAGTGAGTGAAGCACGAGTATTAAAACAATTATTTGCCCATCGACAAGGCAAAACCACTATTTTAATTAGTCATCGCCCCAGAGTAATCGTCCGTGCTGATTGGATTGTGATGTTAGAGAAAGGAGAATTAAAAATCCAAGGTACTCCCGAACAATTACGCTCTATGGGGGGCGATCATTTAGATTTTCTCGACGACTTTATCCCTACAGATAAACCCCTGGTGGCATTATCCAGCAATAGTCATCTCAACGGACATTCTTGATCAGTGAACATTGAACATTGAACATTGAACAATTGATTAATTAGGTTTAAAACCTCTTCGTTCACGAATGTTTGTTTTAAAAAATTATCCCCTAAAGGACAAAGGCTTTAGCCGCATGTAGCTTCGCAAATGCTTTAGTATAAGCTTCGCGTCCTCCGCGTCGCACAGATAATTTATTACCCACTACCCACTACCCACTACCCATTACCTACTACCTACTACCTACTACCCACTACC
>NZ_PVWF01000036.1 GCF_003003995.1 Pleurocapsa sp. CCALA 161
AACATTCCCATCCTCATTTGTTAGTTCTAAACCATACTCTTCTGGCTCGTCCAAGTTCAAATCTTTAACCTGACAAGTACTGTGAAAGATAGCTTCGCCCATAAAATCAATATGATAAACATTAACCCACTGTTCGGGATGTAGTTTATCGGCTTCGTCTGCATAGATACCTTTAATCACTGACCTAGCCTCTTCCTCGCACCTCTAACATTCCCCAACTGCTTCAACGCCATCGCACTAACCAAACAAACACCACCAGTTATATACAAACCCTTATTTCCCGTACCCATCCCAATAAACCTAACTACTGCAAAACTAAACAGCATCGCGATAATCACGGGCATAATCACCACATACTGAGTATGTTCGGGTTTATCCTGCTTCAGTCCCAGCTTCTCATTTCTGATGATTTTCCTCGCCAACATTGGATTTCTACCAGCTAGAGGTTGGAGTTCAGCTAATTTAGATTTACTAATCTCTAACCCCTGTCTTTGGGCTTCTGCTGCCATGACTAGGCGAATATGGGCATCACTAGGAAGCTCCAATTCAATCTCTAGCATCTCCAGAAAGATATCTCTGCCTGGATTAGCCACGGCAAAACAAACGACTCTCGCCCCAGCCGAAATCATATCTTCTAGCCAATATCTGATACTGGTAGTCAACCTTTTAGCTTCTGGCAGAATTAATAAAGTATCTTCACCATATGCGAAGCGGTATCCTTTAGGACAGTTATCTAAAATCTCTTGTTTTATCGCATCAACAGTTAAATCCTTCTCCCCTGTCGGATCACCATTCTTGTTGTATTGGGTTTCCGTCGTCGGGATATCTAACTGCATAGCGATTAGGCTCCGCCAGGGGCAACGCATCTAAATCCCCAAAGCTAGACAGAAAAAGAACTTGAAAAAGTTTTTAAGCCTCAAATTAAATTTAATATCTGCATAAAAACTTGTTAATAGTAAACATGACTTACTTTTATCTGAACAAAGAAAAGTTGAGATGCCAGAAATAAAGAAGAGTTGTTTTCTTCTTCATTCTAGATTGAATTTTGATGAGATATTTCTAAGTAAGCAATAGTTCTCGAAGATAATTATTATCCCACCCTGCTCTTTTTCGCTTGCCTTTAATACTGCCTTTAATGCTTTTATGCTGCTTGATCAAATTCAAGGCTATGTGTCTAATAACCGCCAAGTTTTCGGGAGCATTATCTTTTCTTATTCTAGAATCATCTTCATTAAAACCTACGTCTAATACCCAATGAAGCTGATTTTCAATTCCCCAATGTCCTCGAATATATTCAGCTAATTGTTTAGCATTTTCAGACAAGCTAGTGATAAAATATCTACTCTCATGCTTTATCAAACTACTCGCCTAGCTGTTGTTTCTTTGGCTTCTGTACTGACTCAGAATGCTGTCGGCTAACTGTCCTGGTGTCCACTTTGGGTAGACTGCTTCCCTCACTGCTTCTACTTTCTGCTTTAAATCCTCTGGCAAATCTTCTTCAGTCATTCTATCGGCGATCGCTCTGATTGCTAGTTCAGGAGTTGCCAATTCACGAGCTTTTAATTGGGCTGCTTGGCGGAGCAGTTGATTGAGCTGGACTTTTATTTGAGATTGATCGCTCCCAAGCGCATTATTGGGTACACAAACTACAGCCGGTGTTGGAAACGACACTCGGTAATAAAATGGTCTTGCCAGCCCGAAAAATTCAGTGTATTGAGCCAGTTTATGGAGCAATTTCCTACCGTAAAACGAGTCATGATTGACGGTATAGAAAGACCAATTCAAAGACCAAAAGACCCTGAACAACAGAAATTAAATTATTTGGGAAAGAAGAAACGTCACACGAGAGAACATCTAGCAGCAGTTGACGATCAAAAAAGAGTTTTGATCTTAAGCCAAGCTCGAAATGGCAAAGTACACGACAAGCGCGAAAAGCCGTTGCGCGGGCGACGCGAAGCTAGTACTTTAGTGTTCCCCGCGTTGAGGCTATTCTTTAGCTGAAAGACTAGAAAGGGAAAAAAACAAACAAATTACCCCTTTGCCCTTGCAACAAGAACTACTAACTATTGCTCAACGGTATCAAACCTTACCGACTTTCGATAACCGAACAGAAGAAGAAATTTTAGGCTACAACGATGGTTATTGATACTTCAGCAATTATAGCGATTCTAAATCTTGAACCAGAAGCAACTATCTTGACTAATGCGATCGCTTCGGACTCGGTGCGTCTGATGTCTATGGGAACTGCTTTAGAATTATCAATTGTAGTTAGAGCTAGAAAACAAGAGGCAGGAATCAGAGAATTAGAGTTCTCTTTGTATAAATCAGCCATTAATTTGGTCAGCTTTGATGAAAATCAATTACAAATGGCTTGTTACGCTTTTGAGCATTACGGTAAGGGTAGAAATTCTGCCAGTTTAAATTTTGGTGATTGTTTTGCCTATGCTCTTAGCAAAACTTCTGGACAACCCTTGTTGTTTAAAGGTAACGATTTTATCCAGACTGATGTGTAACCGTTCATTCCCCCCAGTCAAAAAAGAGCCAATTGCGCCCTTGTCCTAAAGGATACCGCTCCGCATATGGTGTATGTTAAAAACATGGCTGGATTAGATAAAGATGACTTGGCACAGATGAACGAAGACTACTTCAAGTCTCTCAAAAAAGAGAGATTGGTAGAAGTTGCCAAAAATCTACATATCTTAGCTACAGATTTATGGGAAAAGCAACAGCAGAATTCAGCCAATAGCTCCCAACCTCCATCTAATGATAATCCCTACAGTTCAAAAGCAACAACAGAAGAATCAAGCCTCAGTTCAGAATCAGAATCCACGACAGTCAAAACTCAACAGAAGCAAATAGATGAGTCGCAGCAAGATTCAAGAATTTTTAAATGATTGGACAAACACAGAGCTGAGCATCGCAACGATAGACAGATGTATCCGAGAAACAGGAATTGCTTGTGTGCCAGTGGTAGAAGAGTTAGTAGAGCAACTACAACAAGCAGATCTTCTACATTTAGACGAAACTCATTGGTACGAGAGTGGAAAACTCCATTGGCTCTGGGTCGCTATCACCAGCAAAACCGCAGTGTTCCATATTGGTTCTCGCAGAAAAGAAGAATTATCCCATCTGGTTCAAGAAGCTTTTCTGGGTTGGTTAGTAACTGATGGGTATGCAGCCTACCGCTCTCACCCGAAACGACAGAGGTGTTTGGCACACCTGATTCGTAAGGCGGTCGCCATTACAGGTGCCATCAATCAAAAAGCTGCACAAATTGGACAATGGATTTTAGCTGATTTAAGAGATAGCGATCGCCATGTCCTAATTTTTCCTTACTTTTTTAAAGGGGGGAATGAACGGTTACATCTCAGTGTCTCATGCTGATTGCCCACTTTTTTACGCCACTTCTACTTTTTAGCAACTTATGTCCATCAGTCAGCCTCAGCCCTCTCATAGCTTCTGCTCTAAAGTTTTTAATAGTCTCTTTTGTCAGTCAACCAGGTAATTTGTAGTCAGAAAAAAAGTCCATAATTAAGATTTGAAACTTGCTAATATTTGACTTTTTCTCTCATTAATTCCTGAATTAATTGAGTTTTTTAATAATAATTAACAACAATTGGTATGTTCATAGTTATTTTGTACTGTTGATCGGGGCTTGAATTTGTTTTAAAAATCAACTTCGTAACTGGGAACCTAACTTTAAAGAGGGTTTTTGATGCTTGTCACCCCAAAAATAAGTTATGTGAAGCATTACCATCTAAAGATGCGTTGTAAGTAATCCATTGTGGTCTGCCGATAACTATCTTATGTTGGGCAAAAGCACGGCGTACCCGCAAACGATACTCTCGACCCACTAACCATTGTTGCAGGGGTGCGGTTTTAATCCAGACTCTAATTAACATTCCCGTATGGGATAGGCTATCGATCCCCAAAATTTCGGGAGAATCGGGAATTTTATCTTGCCATTGGGGGCTATGGTACATTTCCTGAGCTACTAACTCTAGTATTTCTAATACCTTATCGGGATCGTTTTCGTAAGCGACTTCGATAGTAAAATCGACTCGCGACCAAAGACGGGTTAAATTTCTGACCTCAGCGATCGCACTATTAGGGATGGTAATTAGCTGTCCTTCAGGATTCCGCAACTGAGTCAAGCGCAGATTGAATTCTTCGACAAAACCATCCATGCCGTTAATGATAATTACATCGCCCACCGCAAAGCGATCTTCTAAGAGAATCAAACAACCGTTAACCACATCTTTGACTAGGCTTTGTGTGCCAAAAGAGATTGCCAAACCAATTACCGCACCCCCTGCTAAAATCGAACCTGCGGAAATGTTGAACAAGGCTAGAGTCAAAACAATTCCTATTGAAAAAGAAACAAAGGTCATAAATCCCTTTAAAGCTGTAGCAATAGTTGTCAACCGCAAAGATTTACGCTGTGATTCGCCAAAAGATAGATAAGGATTGTGTTTCCAGGCATTTATAGAGCGTTGAATAAAGGTTTTACTAATTTCCAGTAATAAAGTTATCAAAAACCAAATTGCTAAAAATTGTAAGGGGTGAGATGCTACCGCTTTGCTCCAGCGCATTAAAATTGGCAAACGAGTCGTAATCCCATAAGTTCCTATGTACCAGGTAAGGATAATCAGCCAGACTAATATCCAACGCCAAGATTTATAAGTACGCAAACGCTTTTCTAAAGAAGCTCGAACGGTAAAAAGATCGGGGTCATTAGTTTCCTCGGTTGCCGTTGCTTCAAATTCTACATCGTCGTTGGATACTTCAGTTTGCATTTTCGCAGTTGCCGACTTTAAAGCTTTAACCTCCGCTTCATATTTCATCTGTAATTTGACCAGTCGCCTACCCAACAACCAATAAATTAAGACTAAAACAACGCTGGTAACAAAAACGCCCGCCAAAATAGCGATCGCCTCTTTCAACCGATGTCGAATTACCTTCGAGGAATATAAATATTCAACTTCACTAATTTTTTGCTGTAGAGACTTTTGCCACTCGCGAGCAATTTGTTCGGGGTTCTGGCTGTAAAAATTAACATCTGCTGGAGTAACAGTAGCAATAGTAAGGGGACGCAAATCGCGATCGTATTGAATCTGAACTACAGGACGATTATTCAAGGTAGAAGTAATTACCTGAGCGGAAGTTTTAGGCTTTTGGTTGGCGATTTCGGGACGAAATATTTTCGTAACGACATCACCTCTAATTCTGCTAGTGGTTAACCACAGTAAAGCTTCGATATTTTTCGCCCTCATTTCTACAGGCAGGCGATCTGATTCTAAATTACTACGATCTATGACTGTAGGGGCTGCAATCTGAAATAACTCCCGATCGTCAAGGGGAAACTTGACCCAAGTTACCTCCAGACTGCCGTATCTAATTACTTCTAAAGGGTGTAAATCATTGCTGTTGCCATTTGTATCCAAAGAAAATTGCCCGACCGCCGAAAATTGCCAGGTAATTACTAAGATAAATGCCAAAAAAAAGGTTACGAGAAAACGAATTGGGGGCTTACAGTAATTTTTGTTTAAATAGACCATACGAACTTGAAGTAAAAAGTAAGAAGTAAGAAGTAAGAAGTAAGCCCTAAAGGATACCGCTTCGCATAAAGTAAGAAGTAAGAAGTAAGAAGTAAGAAGTTTTACTCAACTATATATAGTTTGCTGTAAACATAATCAATCAATGTTCAATGTTTAATGGTCAGTAGTTTGAGTGATTTTGCTGCTGTCGGCGATTCTTTTGATTGCCCCCGCCAGAGGGACAGCTAAAATTAAACCTAAAACTCCGCCGAGTTTAGCTCCCAATAACAGAGAAATAATAATCCATACTGGATTAAGCCCGACTAAATTACCAAAAATACGCGGTGCTAAAGTATTATCGATCGCTTGGTCTATTATTAGAGCTACTATCAATACTTCTACTCCTAACCCAACACTTTTAAGTCCTGTTAGTAAACTAACGCTTATAATACCGATAATATCTCCCAAAGGAATTAGTACCAAAGCCCCAATTGCCAGACCGAATAATAAGCCAAAGGGTACTTTTAACAATAAAAAAGCCGTAGTGATAGAAATACTCATTAGCAAAGCGATTGTAGCTTGACCGATAAAGTAATTTTCAAAACTTTGTTTGAGAGATGACTCAACCCGATCGCCCCAATCATCGGGCAACCACTGCCAAATTCCTGACCAAAAGCGATCGCCATGAATCAGTAGGTAAAAGGTTAATACTAATGTTATCAAAAGCTCTAAACTGCTATCGAATACTCCGAGGGCAAAATTAATTACGTATGCAGGTAAAGCTCTTACTTCCGTAGCAAAACGCTCGTCTAGCTGAAATATAAAAGCACTAACATCAAAGGGAAGATTTTTGTCAATTGCCCATACTTCAAATGCCTGTAGCTGCACCTTACTAGAATCGATCCAGCTTGGTAAGCGACGGGGAAAATCGTATAACTGGCGGAGCAATACGGGTAGCAAAGTAAAAGTTATAGTGCCTAAAATTATTAATGCCAACAAGAAGACCAGAGCGATCGCATAACCACGTTTAAATTTCCACGTTACGAGCAATTTCACGGGATAATTCAACAAGAAAGCAAGTAGTGCTGCTGTTACAATCAAAACCAGCGTGGGTTGTAAATAGCGAAATACGGGAAATAAATAATAACCATTGACGACAATAAAAGTTATTAATAATCCCCAATATAGCCAGCGCGGAAGCTTATTCTCGAACATCATTTACTTATTTCTTATTGCGGGAAATCTGTTGTTTTTTCAAGCGATCGCGCAGCACCGATTCTTCTTCAAGATCTTGCCTTGCTTGAAGCTGACGTAGAGCTTCCTGGGTTGTGCCGACAATTAGTCCCCCAGTGCCACAGATTAGCATATAGGTTTGTTCTAAGTTCTGATAGTTTTTGCTGCTATAGGGAGACTCGACAATCTTTGCCAGCACCAAACCGATACCTACGCCTAATGCTGCGGTCACTACCCCTGCAAACCAGATTTTACGTTGGTTCATAATTTATACTCTACGATGTGAGTTATCTTTTTCGTTCACTTTAATTTTTTAGCTATCAGCTATCAGCTATCAGCTATTAGCTTCTTACCGTATAATGCTTTTATGCAAGATTTTACTCAATTAAAAGTTTGGCGCAAAGGGCTTGGCACGCATGCAAGCGCATAGCTTTACAGTTAATTTGTATAAAATGACTGCTAATTTTCCGCCAGAAGAGAAGGCGAACGCGAATGCGTTCTAGTCGTCGTTGAGACGACGATCTGCGCGAATGCGCTGCGACTAACCAATCAAATACGTCGCGCCTCTGTTTCCATTGAATCAAATTTGGCGGAGGGCTGTGGTCGTAATGGAGATAAAGAATTTAGTAGATTCATAGATTTAGCTCAAGGTAGTGCCTATGAAGTTCGGTGTCAGTTATTCATAGCTCGCGATTTGGGTTTCTTATCAGTAGATAACTTTAACTTGCTTATAAGCAAAATCGATGAAATATCTCGCATGATGATTGCTTTCCAAAAAAAGCTGAAAGCTGAGAGCTAAGAGCTGAGAGCTAAAAACTAATAAATCTGAACTAAGCTAATTCATATTAAACGTACTCTTAAACTGGGTTGTCTCCTTCTTGAAAGCGAGATTGGGTGGGAGTATCGGTACGGCGATCGCCCGTTGCCGTATTTTTGTAATTCTTGACACGACCGTTAGAATCATCACTATTGTTTTTAGGAGGTTTTTTATCGAAAAATCTTGCTTCTAAGCTTTTGATTACTACATAAAGGACTGGTACGACTAAGAAGCTAAGTATTGTCGATACTAGTAGTCCGCCCACTAAAGCCGTGCCAATTGAGCGACGGGAAGCCGAACCCGCTCCAGAAGCAATAACCAAGGGGAAGAAACCAACTAAGGAAGATACCGCAGTCATCAGGATAGGACGAAAACGTTCTTTAGCAGCTTCTTGAGCCGATTTGACAATCGAAACTCCTGTCTCCCGCGTTTGGTTGGCAAGTTCCACAATCAAAATTGCGTTTTTACTGGCAAGACCAATCAACATCACCAGTGCCACCTGGACGTAAACGTTTCTGTCTAACCCTGCCAGGGCAATAAAAGATAAAGCACCTAAAACCGCCAGAGGTACAGTTAACAGAATGATTAGAGGATCGATATAGCTTTCGTACTGAGCCGAGAGAGTCAGAAAGACCATGATAATCCCGAAAAGAAATACCAAAGCCCCTAAACTTCCAGCAGCTAGTTCTTCTTTGGCTAAACCAATCCAATCTCCAGTAATTCCAGGTAAAGATGCTTCTGCTACTGCTTCATCAATAGCTGCGATCGCCTGACCGCTAGAGGAGTCTTCGGCTGCCTCTGCCTGAATTTTAATCGAGCGATCGCCGTTGTAATGATAAATAATTTGCGGTCCAACAGTTCGAGAGACTGTGGCTATTTCTCCTAGAGGAATCATTTGTCCGCCTCGCGATCGCACGTAAAGACTTTCTAGATCGTCGGGAGAATTACGAGCCTCTCCTACCGCCTGTAAGAAGACCCGATAGCTGCGTCCCTCCAAAGTAAAGTCATTGACATATTGCGAACCGACAAAAGCTCCAATAGTTTGCAGTGCCGATTGAAAATCAACATTCAAAGCTTCTAATTGGTCACGATTGATGTCTATTTGTAGTTGAGGTGTACTGGCTGTAAACTGAGTAAAAGCCGAGCCAACCGCAGGTGAGGAGTTGGCTTGAGCAATAATTTCTTGGGCATTGGCTAGAAAATTATCAATATCCAAGCTACCGCCACTTTGGTTTTGTAGCTGTAGTTCAATACCTCCAGTGGAGCTAAACCCAGGAATGGGCGGTAGGTTAAAAGCAGCAATAGTAGCGTCTTGGTTTGCATAAAATCTTTGGTTAAGCTGTTCGATGACTTTTTCGGCGGTTTGCTCTGCTCCAGTTCGCTCATCCCAAGGCTTAAGTTTGGCAAAGAACACCCCTTTATTAGGGCCTGCACCCTCCAAACCAATACCGCTAGCAACAAAATAATCTTCTACTTCGGGAGTATTTTCAAAAGTCTCGGAGACAAATTTGGTAACTCGATCCGTATAGCTTAAGGATACGCCATCAGGAGCTTGGATGATTCCTAAGAAAACCCCCTGATCCTCTGGAGGAACAAAGCCTCCAGGCACGGCTTTAAATACCATATAAGTAGCAAACAGACCCAGAACAAATAAGCCAATGACAATATAGCGAAGGCGAATGAGAAACTTAACAAAAGCGGTGTATCGGTCTAGAACCCAGCTTAAGAAGCGATTAAAGGGCGTAAATATCTTATCTAAAAATCCTTTTTTGCCATTCTCTGACTGGGTTTCTTGCTGCGACCGCAATAAAATCGCAGACATAGCGGGAGTAAAAGTAAGAGCGTTGAAGGTTGATACCAGTACGGAAAAGGCAATAATCAAGGCAAACTGCTGGTAAAGTATTCCAGTTGTTCCTGGGAAAAACGCTACGGGAATAAATACTGCCATCAGTACTACAGAGGTGGAAAGAACTGCTCCCGCGATCTCATCCATCGCTGCAAAAGATGCCTTTGTTGGTGTCATTCCTGACTCGATTTTGGCGGTAATTGCCTCAACAATAACGATCGCATCATCTACAACTAACCCCGTTGCTAGAATCAAACCAAACAAAGTCAAACTATTGAGTGAAAATCCGAAGATAAAGGCAAATCCTAATGCACCTATAAGTGAGACGGGAATTGCTACGGCGGGAATAACGGTAGTGCGCCAATCTTGGAGAAAGACAAAGATGATGATGATGACCAGAGCGATCGCTTGAAGTAAGGTAATGAAAACCTCTTTAATCGATACCTGAATAAAGTCAGTGGTGTCGTACACTAACGATTTAACCAGTCCTGGGGGAAAATTCTGACTCAATTCCTCCATGGCATCTTTGACGTTGTTACCGACATCTAGGGCATTACTTCCAGGAAGTTGAGAGATAGCAATACCAATTCCTTCCTGTCCGTTGACGCGAGCATTGGCTGTATAGTTTTCCGCTCCTATTTCTGCATAGCCTACATCCCGTAAATGCACTACAGACCCATTATCTAGGGTTTTGACTACCAAATTTTCAAACTCAGCTTTACTTTGAAGACGACCTTGAATCTTAACTGGTAGCTCATAATCTTGATTTCCAGGAGTAGGCTCTTGACCGATAGAACCTGCACCTACTACTACGTTTTGCGAACTAACGGCTTGGGATACATCTAATACGCTTAATCCTCTCGCTGCTAAAGCTTGGGGGTCTAGCCAGAGTCGCATGGCATTTTGTTTTGCCCCGAATACGGTAACGTCTCCTACCCCCTCAATCCGCTTCAAAACGTTAGTGATATTAGCATCGACATAGTTACTCACAAAAATGTCATTGTATGCTCCTGATTCACTATAAATACCAAAGATTAAGAGGATACTACTAGATGCTGCCTTGGTAGTAATACCCCTCTGTTGGACTGGACTGGGCAACTGTGGTAAAGCCTGTGCTACGCGGTTTTGAACGTTAACCTGAGCAATATCTTTGTCAGTTCCCGTAGGGAAATAGATTGAGATATTACTACTGCCAGCATAGCTTTCGGAGGTTGAGTAATCCATTCCTGGAACACCGTTAATTTCCTCTTCCAAAATTGTAGTGACAGTATCTTCAATAGTTTCTACGTCCGCTCCCGTATAGATACTGGACACCTGAATCTGAACGGGAGAAACATCAGGCAGATAGTTAATCGGTAGCAGGGGAATACAGACCCCTCCCAGCAGGACGATGACAATAGTACAAACCGTAGTTAGTACTGGACGTTTAATAAAATTTCCAGCGATGGAGAATACACCCATAGTTAATTCAAATATTTAAAGTTTTCTTATTTTTAAAGCTATTAGCTATTAGCTGTTAGCTTCTTGATGCAGTCGCTCTTTGCTGGAAACCAACAAGACCGCGCTGCACCGCTTTTAGCTTTTGATTAAGAGAATTTATCATTCTGGAAATCTCATCTATTTTGTCTGTTAGCAATTGAGATTTGTTATTATCCAAATAACCTAAGTCTCTAGCAATTAGTATTTGGCATTTCACTTCATAAGCATATGCGAAGCGGTATCCTTTAGGACTACCTTGAGCTATATTTAGAAAACGGCTGAACTCTTTGTCTCCATTACGCCCGCATCCTTCGCTAATATTGCGAGTCAGCGCGATGGGCGGTTTCACCGACATAAAGCGACTGACGAGGGCGGATTCGATACTAACTGAAGCTCGTCTAATTTGATTAGTTAGACGCAGCGCATTCGCGCAGATCGCCGCGCCAGCGCACGACTGGAACGCATTCGCGTTCGCTTTTTCATCATCAGGAAAGTCTTTAGTTATTTTGTATAAATTAACTGTAAAGTTGTGTGCCTTTTGCCAGACCTTGAGTTGTGTGAAATCCTGCATTAAAACTAGTACCTACTATCAACTGACATTATCTTAAAAAAGCTAAAAGCTAAAAGCTAAAAGCTAAAAGCTAAAAGCTAAGAGCTAAGAGCTATCAATTTAAGATTCTGATTCATCAGTTTCTAATTGAACGGGCGCACCATCTCGCAGCTTGAGGATGTTCGAGACAGCAATGCGATCGCCAGTTTCTAATCCTGAAATGACCTGATAACTATTGTCTTGAATATCTCCTAATTCCACGGGGGTTAAGTTAACCACCTCTTGACCGTTTTCGTTAGGTTTGTTGCTGACTTGGTAGACAAATTCCTTGCCCCCTGTCCGAGAAATTGCCCCAGTTGGAACTAAAATTCCTGGCTCGGTACCCCAAGTAAGACGTGCCTGTACGTATTGTCCATTTCGCAATTCACCCTCGTTATTAAAACGCGCTCTTGCTAAAATAGTTTGGTTTTCTCGATCGACCGTCGGGGAGATAAAGGTAAGCTCGCCTGTAGACAATTTTTCTTTGCTGGTAGGATCGATTAAATCTAACGGCAAACCTAGCTTAAGCTGATTTGCTCGATTAGAAGGGACTTGAATATTTAAAAATAAATCGTCTGATTGGGTTATTCTCGCTACTACAGATTGACCAGCACTAACATAAGCTCCCTCCTTCACGGGAAAATCATCTACAATTCCAGCGATAGGGGCTTTGATTGTCGTAAAATTTGCGCTTACTGAAGCAGCATCTGCCTGTGCCTGTGCCTGACGAATATTAGTTTGTGCTTGGTTTATTTGGACTTCAGCTGTAGCAACTTCTTGCTCTGCGCTAATTAAATCGTTCTTCGCTGCTTCGGCTTTCTGTAATGTTTCGTCTAAGCGAACCTGCGCCACTCCTCCTTGGTCAAACAACTCCTGTACGCGAGGTACATATTTACTAACCAGATCGTAGTTAGTTTTGGCACTATCCCGTTTAGCTTTAGCAATGTCGAGTTGCTTAAGCGCATTTTGATAATCATCTTTGGCTACATTAACTCTTTCTACGGCTGCCTGATAATTAGGTGCGCTTTCACCAGGCTCAAGCTCCATAATAGTTTGCCCAGCTTCAACTCGATCCCCAGCCTCGACTAAGATCTTTTTAATGCGTCCTTGAATTTCGGGATTAACCTCGACAACTTTAACCGCTTCTAAATTACCGACAAACTCCGAGCGATCGCCAATTAGATCGGACTGTAACTCTACTACTTCAACAGGTATAGCATTTACCTTAGAACTTGCCTCAGCATCAGTGGCATCTAAGCTTGAATTGCAGGCAGTACTTAAAAATGAAATAGACAGGGTAGCTCCTAATAGGACAGGAGATAAACGCCTTTTAATAGTCGTTCTAACTTTCATAAAAACTAAAATATTTTGAACATTGATACTTTTCTTTTTTAAAAATTTGTTACCCCTTATTTTCTATAATTGCGTAGATAAGGCGATTAATAATCACGCTATTGATAGAGATCGTTTCTTTTGAGCGTATGTTAAGCATGAGCTAATTATTGAGTCATGACAAATATATTGCATTCATGCATTTGAAAATAAGCGTTAGAGTGATCGCGATTTTGATTAGGGCATTGCTGAATTACGGTATGATTTTAAAATCTCAACCAAATAGCGGGTATTTAAAAAGCTAAAGGCTAAAGACTACGAACAAATTACTTTGTTAATTCACACTTTAAATCAGCAACGTCGATTAACGATAATAAGTAACGCCACGATATTTTAATTTAGTTTTTTGTCTAGGTTGAAAAGCCTTGGTTTTTTCAATTTGTAAAGTTAAATCCCAACAGCGATCCTGAAGGCTAGGCGGAGCGTAATCGCATTCTATTTGGTCTAAACACCAACAATCTTCTAAGAATTCTTTTTTATGGTCGTACCAAAATGCGATCGGATCGAATACAGTTTTTGCTCTAGATTTATACAACAGTTGCTGAATATATTTTATCCAGGGAAACTTAGGATTAATACCCGCTTCGGGAGAATTTCCTCGATAGATAATCTCTTTGTTTGCTATGCCTGTTGATGTTAAAAAATTCTGTTTTTCTCGATCGTATTGTCTTCCGCGATAGGTTAGTTTCATTTCCTTCACCTCTATTTTTGTGTCGATATGAGGTTCAGTTGATTACCCGTTACAAAAAAAACATGAAGCAAAAGCTGGTCAAACTGATTGACAAAATTCTTCTGCGTAAAAGAGCCTTAATTGAGACGGTTAACGACCAACTTAAAAATATATTTCAGATCGAACACTCAAGACACCGTAGTATCTGGAATTTCTTAGTCAATCTGATGGCTGGGTTGATTGCTTATGCCTATCTACCTAACAAACCTTCTCTCGATCTAGAGCCGAAAGAATTATTGGCACTACCTTCTGCTACTTTCTAACTTTGTCGAACTCACGTTAAATAGAGTTCGCTGCGGTTGTCCATTAAGAAAATCATCTTTCCTCTAACTGAAGCTAGAGTAGGCCAGCCATCACTTTTAATAGCCTCTTTTAAAGTTGAATAATTACCGCGCAAATCGTCAGGAACGATTAATTCTTCGCGATTGAAGACAGCATTTATTTCTTTATCGATCTCGCTGATATTTTGAACGTTAAACTTAACTGGTTTGGTCAGGTCTAAGGTCATTTTGTCTGGTATCACCATCCTAGGATAAGTTTTATTCGAGGCTTCAATTAGTACCACAATAGGTAGATGCTGAGGATTATTGTCCGACCAGGTTTTCGTCTCCTGCAAGCATTTGGTAAAGGTCAAACAGGTACTTCGGTAGTCAAAATCCTGCATATGGATTACTTTTAATCCTGGCTGCTGCATCTCTTCATCGGGATCGAAGCTGGGGTCAGCAGGTAGACCACTCTTCTCGACAAGGGAATCTCCCAAAGGTTTGGCATATAAACCCCCTTCAGGATCTAACACCAGATCTAGCTCTATTTGCCGAACACCCATGTCGAACTGTTTGGATAATGGTAAATGAGTATATTCAAAAGTTCCTAATAATAATCTTGCTAACCAGTTAGCATTTGATAAAGCCTTAGATAAATTAGGAGCAGGTTTTACGTGATAAGAGTTATGAGTACCAAGAGATTGTAGTTGATTGAGTTTTAAGTCTTGGGGTTGAAATTGAACTTCCGCCTTAATAGTGTTAGAAAACAGATTAATTAAAGTTATTACGCCGACTACAGCACTGCCCCAGATAAATTTGTTCACAGTTTATTGTTTAGAAGCTTAAATTACTAATCGAGAAACAGCTCAGATGCTTCGATTAAGCCACGTGCATCTAGTAGTGCGCTGGCTGCAAATTCATTGGCTCTAATAAATAGAGCCAACTCAAGTTCATCTTTATCTGATTCCCATTCAATCACTCTAACTTGAATTCCTACTTCTTCTAAAGCCTTGAGAGTAACGGGTGCAACAACAAGTACCCCCTGTTCGGGTTCAACTTCTTCACCGTCAACGAATACCCGCTGCTCGGTTAATCTAAAACTAGCGCCATCAATTACTTCCAAGGCAAACTCAAAATTCACATCTAATTCTTCATCCTTTCTACCATCTTTTCGATCGAAACCAGAAAGTTTCATTCTTAAAGCAATACGATTTTCGCCAATCAAATCCAGAGCCAAACTAGAAATTTCAAAATCTTTTCTTCTATAGTTATATTCGGCTATTCGATTGAGAGTTTGCTGTAATCGCCGTCTAATAGTTCTATTGATAAACGGAGATTGCAGCATATTATCGAGTTGTTCTTGAGTCAAAACCGCCCTCGATGCGATATTGACTGGTTGTTCAAACAGTTGTCGCAGTCTCAGGGTAGGAACACCATCTATTTCGGTTAGTATATCTTGCTGTAACCACTCCTTAAGCCTAATATCAATGCCATCTACGTCCACTTCTAAGGTTTTAAAAGCGATCGCCTGACTAATTTCTAAATCGCGAGTAGCAACTCTAACACGCTGTACTTTACCTTTTGAAATATCATGATTGGGAGCATTATCGATCCGCACTGCCATAGTGTCTACTGACTTTATCTGAGATTCAAGCTTATTTTTCAAAACTTCATCTCCCACCGCATTAACGGAAGTTGCGATCGCCAGTATTCCCGATATAATACTTGTTAATAATTCCATTTATTTTCTAAGCCTGATGTTAATTAACTGCATTGGAAAGTTAACAGTTCGTAGCTCTAGGCTTTCAAATAAAAGATCGAACAACTCAATTTGCATAAAGATTAGTTGTGCTTGGGTTGAAGTTTTATTGTAAGTGCTTCATTCTGTGAAGGCTTACAGCTTATAGCTTATGGCTTATAGCTTTCTAATACAACAACCACTCTAAATTTAGTCCAAAGCGACTATCTTTATCCTCAACTGAATTTTGCCTTTCGATATCCCCAGATAAACGTAAATGAGAAGTTAGAGCGTAACCAGCAGAAAAAGAGGTAATTGCCACTTCCTCACTACCTCCTGGACTTATAAAGCTTTGGGATACAGAAATATCACCGCCTCCCGTTCGCGAAAAAGTCAGCATCAATCTAACTCCTAGATGAACTCCATCGGTAGAAAAGTCGTTGCTTTGAACGTAGCGATAGCCAACCATCGGCGCAAAATTAAAATAGCCACCAAGAGGTAAGAGAAAATAGTGTAAGTCCGCACCAGCACCATTGCGATCGCCGTTAAATGCCGTTTGATAATCAGCACTAATAGTTAAACCAGTGCGCTTAATAAAAATATCTTCAATTCCCACATTGATTCCACTTGCATCATCGGTAGAGGGGAAGGCTGCAAAACCCAGTCGCAAACGGGTGACAAAAGCAGGAGCGTATTTTATTTCTTCTAATACATTTGGTACTTCCTCTAACCATTCCTGTAATACAGGACTTTGCTCGATCTCTTCTAAAGGAATATCGATCTTGCTATCTTCTTCAAATTTCTCTTGAGCAGTGGCGGGGGAAACTAATAAATTTAGAAATAAACAGTTACCAATCAAAACTAACGGAAATAATCTCATATAGGCTGATGCCGCTTTTAAAGTCTCCGAGACTAACTATAGGTTAATTCTCCTAAACAAGTTTGAAAAAAGGTTATTGGTAATTGCTGTACCGAATAAAATCAAGCCACAGCCAAAGATTATTGATGAAGTGACTGGCTCATGTAGGATAAGTCCACCCCAGATTACGCCGAATACGGGAATAAGATAAGCAACTGTTAGTGCTTTGGTCGAACCTACATTTTGAATCAATCGATAATAAAGAACATAGGCAAGTGCTGTTGAAAACAAGGCAAGAGCCAAAACTGCCAGCATAACTGTAGGTGTAGGGATTGTCTTTGGTACGGTGAATGGTAAGGCTGGTAGCAGAAATATAGCTGCGCTCAGTAAGCTTACAGTTGTAATTACGAGGGGAGAAATACCAGACAATTGACGTTGGCTATAGGGAGCAGCAGTTGCATAGGAAAACGCAGCTAATAAACCAGCAGCGATCGCTACTAAAGTAGACGGCGTTGTCTCAAAGGTTCTCATTCCGACTAATACTGTGACTCCAGCAAATCCTAAAATCAAACCGCTCATCCGATTGAGGGTTAGTTTCTCCCTCAACCAAACAGCAGCCACCACTGTCCCAAATAGAGGCGATGTCGCATCCAAGATGGAGGTAAACCCAACGGGTAAAAATATAGATGCAAAGGCAAATAATAATAGTGGCAACGCTGAATTAAGACAGCCAACGATAAACAAGGGCATTAATTTATGACGAGCCTCACCCCAAAGCTTCGAGCGAATAAGAAATGGCAGTAAGGCTAACCCCGCCAGTAAGACTCTTATTTCGGCTAACCAAACTGGACCTAATACAGGTGCAGCAATTCGCATCAATAAAAACGAACCACTCCACAATGCTGCTATCAGCAGAAGCTCAATGATATCTGAAATCTTCATTCTTTAATCAAGATCTTCTCGTTTAGAGGTGATGTTAAAATCCTCGTCGAGATATACATCATACTCTTTACCATCGTTGCATTGGACATCTTCTGCTTCAAATCCCAGACTTGGTATATAATCTATATCGTCAACATCCGTACAACCATCTTGTTGTAACACTTCCATAACTTTGGCTCTTTCTTCTGGTGTAGCATCGCGATCGTCAACTGCGTAGGCAGATTCTAGAACTAAAAACGGTGCGAAAATTAAAACCAATCCAACAGTAAATTTCGAGATATTTTTCATAACTTTGATTTTTTCAAACACAACCGAGGTCGAAGAAGAGTGAGACTTTTTAAAAAGCGGTAGACACCCTTTAACCTCATGTGTAGAAGATTACCAAAAAACTTATGAGTAACTTATGAGTAAGAAGCTCAGTAATATCTAAAATTCTTATTCCTCAGATAGAGCTTATGACCGAGCTTGAAAATTATCGCTACCTAACTCAGAAGGAGCAACTCCTAGAACGATGGCTAATTGATTGTCTTCATAGCTAATTAGGCTATTGCGATCGCCAGTAATAGTTAGATCTCCATAGCTTATATTGTCGGATATACCTATTTTATCTTCACCAAGATTGAAGTCCGAAATATAGTCAATGTTCTGAAAATTTCGTAGATCGAATAGACCCGAATTAATTACAAAGTCAGTGTTTTGAATATCTTCTTGCAGATAAAACAGATCCGCTCCTTCTCCGCCATATAGGAAGTCACCATCTTCACCACCAGTTAAAGTATCATCACCAGCATTGCCAAGAATTCGATCCTCTCCTTCACCACCAGTTAAAGTATCATTGCCAGAGTCTCCATAAAGAATGTCGTCGTCTTCACCACCAGTAATACTGTCGTTACCTTCACCGCCATAAAGAAGATCTTCATCATCACCACCATAGAGAAAATCGTTACCTAGACCTCCATAGAGAGCGTCGCTATCATCATTGCCAAAAAGACTATCATCACCTAGACCCCCGACAAAGGTATCATCTCCTTCTCCGCCATTTAAGGAGTCATTACCGTCTCCTGCAAATGCTAGAACATCGACATCTTCGTCTCCATCGATGAGTAAAGTATCGTTGTCTGCACTACCGTTATATAGATCGACAAAATAGGTTTCAAAACCAGTCTCAAGAGTAAAACCGCTACTTCCCATTTCTAATTCGCTATTATCTGTTGTATTTTCCATAATTTCTCTATTTTCTTCATCCATTATTTTTAGCTATTTTTCAATAGTTCGATAATATGTTTTCACTCTAAATAGAAGATTACAAAAAAACTTATGAGGAACTTATGAAGGCTTGGCTCCGTAATATTTAAAATTTTCATCTTTTAATCGAGATTTTATTGCCTAGAAGTGATGTTAAAATTCTTGTCTAAAAATACATCATATTCTTTGCCATTATCACATTGGACATCTTCTGCTTTAAATCCAATACCCTTAACATAATCTACATTGCCAACAACCGTGCAATCCTTTTGCTTTAATAAATCAACAAAAAGCAGATCGCGTGCTTCAATCTTTTATGTCAATAGAGGCGTTGCATATTTGCATATGCTTGCAGTTACCCTAAAGGACTTCCTGTGGGGCGCGAAGCAAGTCTCCATGTCCCCAAGTCCCCAGATATAGCGGTGCAAGATTAGGTTAGGACATATTAAAGTTATTTGCTCATAAGTAACAAGTAACAAGTAACGAGTAATGATTGTCCTAATATAAGTGCGTATCGCTATATTTGATAAATAAGCTAACTAGGCATTATCTGTAATTCTGCCGTAGAAGTTGCCTTTGATTTTGATTTCTTGTGGTTCTCCTGCACCCAAGTCGGTCGCAGAAAACTGTTCGCTTTCAAATACTCCAGCAATTTCTCCTGTATCACTATCAATTTTCGTGACGTTCAAAGACATTTTACCTTTGCTAGAAACAAATTCTTTAACGTTGGAGAATTTTGGATCGTCGGCGCGTCCTGGCAAGGCTACAGCGTGGTCGTAACCTCTAGCAAAACTACGTCCTTTAGGATCGAGGAATACTGCTCCGCGATAGGAAGGAACATGAAATTCACCTACAAAGTCAGTTGAAGTATTAATGCTATCGGCACTAGCTGTAGTAGTTCCTTGGAATTGCTTGGCTGTAAACATCAAAGCAACCTCTTCGCCACCAGGCAAAAGAATCGTAACTGGTTGAAAATCAATTCCATCAATTTCGGTAAAAGTTAGAGTACCATCATCGTTGGTGTCAATAGTTCCCCGAATATGGTCGAGACTAGAAGTATACCTAGTTAACAGCTTTCCTTCAATAAACTCGGCTTTTTGACGCTTACTAACAGGTTCTTCTTTAACAAAGAATTCCCTAGGTTCAATACACATATCTTGAATTGCATACTGTTTGCCAGCCTCAATGGGAATCGTACCACGGCTACTATCGGGTAATGTTAAACAAGAGTTAGCGAGTCCTGTGTTTACAATGTCATCGTAGCTTAAGTCTCTTTTATCCACTTCACCAGAATTGCTACAGGCAGTTAGTACTGTTAAACATAAAGCAAGGAAGTAGGCAATAATCGCATGGTTTTTCATAACTTTAATCTTTTTGAATTTAATAAAAATTGAATAGAGTGAAAGTCTTTCAAGCAATAGTCATTGCCATATAACGAGGCTTTTATAGGCACGACAAAAAATCTTGGTTAGCACTCTACAAAAAATATTACAAAAAAGCTTATGAGGAACTTATGAGGCAGAAACTCAATAATACTTTTACTTTTTATTTTTCGCGATCGAGTCAAATTTTTTTAGTTGTCCAAGAGACAGAAGCTGAGATAATGAAATTCACTAAAGAAAAAATGCGATCTGTGCTGTGCGATCGCGCCAAGATTTAAAATAAAAATGATTCACAGGCTCTATCCAAAAAAAGTTTTCGCCACAATGCTGAGTCTTTTTGCTAGTTTAGGAGTAATGTCCATAGCACTCAAACCAAAGCCCAGTCTGGGAGCAGAGCGAATTAGTTTTTATTTACCTGTGTTTGGTGAGTTTCAGCTTTCGGTAGATTCATTAGAAATTTTTGCTAAAGAGGGGAAAGTCACAAAGGAGTTTGACTTTTATGCCAAACGCTTCGATCGCGAAACTTTAGATCGATTGCGCGGACTATTGCAGCAACAGTACGAAATTAGCCCTACCATTATTTACAGGCTAACAAATACTCCCCTGGGCGAAAGATTTCTGAGGCAGTTGGGAGAAGTAGTTTATACTCATCCAGAACGTAACGGTATTTATGCCATTCGCGCTGCTATGATTTTAGCTGCATCTGACCCCAAAGGTTTGACAGCAATTAATTTAATGCGTCAATTTCCTACCGAAGAGATTCAGATCGATAGCAAGCTAATTTTTTCTTTAGTTAAGGAAGCAAATAATTACTTGGCATATAATGAGTCTACCGTCAAAGCTATAGCTCAAATAGCCGAAGAAGAAATTACCTCTCAGTCTCAGGTAGATTTCGATCGCCTACCAGATGTCCGACAACCAGGTGATTATGGGGTTGAAAGAAAAGCGATTAGTTTCGAGGTCGATCGATTACGCCAGACAGAAATAGGTTTGAGTGATTCTTTCGAGCTTGATACGGATGTCTATCTACCTCAAGGTCAGACTAAACCCGCTCCTCTAGTGGTAATAACTCATGGATTTACTTCGAGCCGTGGCGATTTCCAGTATTTGGCGGAACATTTAGCTTCTCATGGCTACATTGTCCTCGTTCCCGAACATATAGGTAGTGATGCTATTTACAAAGAAGCCTTTTTGCGGGGGGAATTAAGTACTACCGTTAGCCCAATTGAGTTTTATAGCCGACCTCAAGATATTACTACCTTACTAGATGAAGTAGAAGAATCAGAATTAAACAGCTTAATAAATTGGCAGCAAGTGGGTATTTTCGGTCACTCTTTTGGCGGTAATACGGCTTTAGTGGTTGCTGGTGCGCCGATTAATCAAGCGAGAATTAACCAAGAATGTCAAGAAAATGAACTTTCCCTCAACGCTTCGATGCTGCTTCAGTGTCGCGCCAGCTTTTTACCGCCCATTGATTTCGATCAAAGAGATTCCCGCATCAAGGCAGTAATCGCTATTAATCCTGTTACTAGCACGGCTTTAGGTCCAGAAAGCATGGGCAAGATCGAAATTCCGACAATGATGTTAGGAGGTAGCAAAGACATAGCTGCCCCTTTTGTTATCGAACAGGCTCATCCCTTCCTTTGGTTGAAGACTAAACACAAATATTTAGGAGTAATGGCTGGAGGTACTCACGGTTATGAAGACAATAAGGGTAAAAATAATAGCCCGTCGGGTTTATTTGCTAATCCCCTGCCTGAGTTACGCAGAAGCTATCTCAAAGCAATGAGCCTAGCTTTTTTTGAATCTTATTTAGGCAATTCTCAAAGCGAGCGCACTAATTACCAAGCCTATCTCAGTAATGCTTATGCCCAATATATTAGCGATCGAAAGTTACCTCTACATCTGATCGAATCTTTAACTCCAGAACAGCTAGAACTAGCTTATGGTGATACTCCGCCAATACCGCCTATTCCTGAAGCGATAAGCCTAACGGCATCGCTTCGCAACGCGATTAGCCCTGAAACAGAAGAAAATGTCTTAGCCCAAATTCGCAAAACTAAGACTTTGAAAGTAGCGATGAGAAGCGATACTGCCCCTTTTAGCTATGTAGACGATCGCGAAAACGAATGGACGGGTTACTGTGGAGATTTGGCGGATTCTTTTGGCGAATACCTGGAACAGAGATTAAATATTGCTGCGGGAATTAAAGTAATTAAATTATCTTCCAGTCTAGAAAATCGTTTTGAATTAGTTCGCGATAATACGGTTCATCTTGAATGTGGACCCAACACGATTACACCAGACAAACAAGATATCGTTTTTTCTAATCCTTTTCTAATTAGCGGTACTCGGTTTTTGGTCGCCAAGAATAATGCTGCTAAAGTCGATCGCGAATTGACAGGGATTAGAGTAGGGGTGCTTTATGGTAGTACTAATGCCGACTTTTTGCAAGAAAATTATCCTCAAGCAGAAGCAGTCTATTTTCGGGGCAAAGAAGGAAGAGTTGATGCGATAGAAGCAACTGTCGATGGAAATATTGATGCTTTTATTAGTGATGGAGTATTGTTGCAAGGAGAAATTGAACAACAAAATTTACCCTTGAAAAACTACCTTTTGACACCAGAACAGCCTTTAACCTGCAATTTCTATGGTTTAATTTTGCCTGAAGGTCAAAGCAAGTGGAAGAGTCTAGTTAATGATTTTATTGCGCAAAAAAATAGAGAAATTCAGAACCGATGGTTGAGAGATTATTCGGCTCAAACTTTATCTGATGCTGATTATTGTCTAAATAGATTAACAGAATAAATTAATGTTATTTCACTTCTCAAACAATAGTATCTACTAATTACTTATTACTTATTACCCAAACATTTTTCTATGATCGACTTTACTATCAGACATCCCCTTCATTTTTTTTCGAGAAAACAGGCTGGGAACATCATCCAAAAGTCTGCGATTAAGCCGATTTCAATTGCTAGCTTAATTTTGGCAAGTATTTTCACTCAACCTACAATAGCTCAAGAAATAGAAGTTAAAGAAGATCTCGCAGAGAATATTGTTTGTCTCTCCGCATCGGGCAATGGTTATAACTGGGCATCTACTCTAACTTGGGCAGCAGAAATAGTTAGAGATGCAGCCAACAAAGCTGATGATGATGACAGGCTTAATGTCTCCTGCGTTTCGGGATCGAGTTCTGGTAGTGCTTTTGTATCTACCTATGGTTCGCTAATTCAAAATAAACAGTTATTCGATCGCCCTGATTTTACGCCTCAAAGTATCACCAAACAAGAAGCTGAAGTTTTGGTCAATTCTTTATTGTTTATGGCTTTGGCTGCTGATTATCCTCATGACGTAGCCAGTTTTTATATCACTCTCGATGGAGACTCTCAACCCGATCCCCCTTGGTGGAAAGCACAATTTAGTTTAGAAAGGGTAATGCTCGACTTTGGTACTAGGGTAATGCTGGCACAGCATCTTACTCAATCGGATGTGAAGTTAGTCGATCGCTTAGAGCAGTTTGTTAAATACGATTCTTTAGATGAATTAAAATCCGTTGCGGGAGATTTGGAGCTTCGAGAAGATTATCGTCGCGTTACCTTTGGTATATGGGATCACTCTCAAGCTATTTTGGCACGACTATACAAAGATGCAAAATATAAAAGAAGCGATCGCCATAAGGATCGGGATGATTTTCGCGACAATCCCGAACATCCAGTGAGAAAAGCTTTAGCGCAAAAACCTGCCGATGGAGTTTTCGCCTCAACCTATGCTGAATTGGCTTTTACAGAGTCAAGCGTAGACTACAAAAAAATGCGCTCCTCAGCTCCTCCAGCCGATGTTTTAGTACCCTTTGTCTTTGCCAACGAAACAACTGCCAAAACTATTATTGAATCGCCATTTTATCAAGATCGAGTCAACCAGAACGATCCCTATGTCGGGCAGTATGTAATTTGTGTCGTGCCAGATTATTACACTTTAATTCGCCATGGAGTGAAAGAGCCAGACATGATGCCACCTGGTTTGTATCGTTTTGCACCCTTACTTGAAGGAGCAACCACAGATTTAGCAGCGGGAATTAGTGATTTCTATCAACCTCTAGCAGAAAAAAATTGGCACGAGCAACCTCAATTTAAGCTAATCCCTAGCGATCGCTTCTTGAGACAGTCGCTCATGGGGGAAACCCCCAAGACCGCGCTGTCTCGCTTCTTGTTCAAAGGAGATAAGTTACTCAATGCGCGAATGGGCGTAGCAGGAGGGTGGATCGAGAGTCATGTTAGCGGAGAAGCTACTCTTTATTTGGGTTCTGCTTATGTAGCAGACGAACCCAATTCCAATTTGTACTTTTCAACTTTTTCTCGTCAAGATGGTATGAGTCAGTTTGCTAAAGACGTAGTTAAAAAATATTTTGCGCCTGAAAATCCCGAAAAAGCGATCTCCAAAATAGAAGAACATCGAGATTATTTACCGATTCTAATGGAACGCTATCGAGAATTTTATCCTGAGAGCGAACTTACTTGGCAACCTATGTTCGTAGATTACGAAGTTCGTTTTTATGCCGAGAATAAAGACTTATTACAGGGGATTCTTGGTTTGATTGATGATGTTATTCATGTCGGTTTAAATCATGCTCCCGTCGCTATTACCAGGGAATCAAACTATCTTTTAGCTAGAACAATGAACGTAGTGCGTCAAAGTCTGGGGACTGAAAAGGAGTTGGGTTATATTTACGATCGCTCTTACAAGGATAAGTTTTATCAGCAGGGTGATGAGAAAGAGAATAATTAGTAACGAATTAGTTTTTTCCCATAAGAGATCGTTAATTTATCCATGCTGACACCTATTGAAGGATAAGTTTACTTGAACTTTTTCTCATATCCCCCTTTAACCACATTACTCGTCAATTCTTGAGTAGAGTTAAATTAGTTAGCGATCGCATATTAGAATTTATAGTAAAAACCTATATATTCCTCTGTAAAATCAAACTGGGTTCATAGTTGAGTACTTGTCTAATATATTTTCCCAAAATTATTCCCTGAAAAATCAATCGAATGAGGATACCAGAAAAGAAAGCTTTAATAGTCGATTTTGCTAAAGACGAGGATGTTCTTCAGCTTTATCCACAGCCACCTCTGTTTTCTAGCCAGCCAATTGGATGGAATGAAATTAAGCTACATTACCATTGTCATCCTCCCCATAAACTTTCGGAAAATTCTTCTCGGCAGCATCGCATTATTCTTCACGATCGCAGTCCTTCGTCTTTAATGATTGAAGAAACGATCGAGCATCGTTTACACAATAGTCAGCTTAGTAATACAAGTATTACTTTTGTACCGAACAATGTACTTAACTCTGCATATTGGGGCAAAGAATATCAATTTATCACCCTAAGTTTTGAGCCAAGTATACTGACTCGTCATACTTTCGATTTGGCAAATACAGCCAACATTGAACTCATCCCTTGCTTCAGTAAGTCTGACCCATTAATTCACAGTCTAGGGTTAGCACTCAAGTCAGAACTTCAATCTAGTGGCTTTGGTAGCCGTCTCTATATTGATTCGCTGATTTCTGCTTTAATAACCCACTTGATACGACATTATTCAAACAAAGAGCAGTGTTCTCAATCCTTATCAAATCCTTTTTCTAAACAGAAGTTGCAGCAAGTAGTTGACTATATTTATGGGCATCTCGATTGCGATTTAACTCTAGCTGAATTGGCAAAACTGGTACAAATAAGTCCGAGTTATTTTTCCATCTCATTCAAACAGAAGACTGGAATTACTCCCCATCAGTATGTGATTCAGTGTCGCATAGAGCGTGCCAAGGAATTACTTCAGCAAAACAATCTGGCGATTGCAGACATAGCTTTAAGACTTGGATTTTCTCATCAGAGTCACCTCAGCCGTCATTTTAAACGTTTAGTGGGAGTTACGCCTAAACAGTTTAGACAACTTTTATAAGTTCTAGAAGAATGTGCTGAAAATTAGGAGATTGTGCAAGACAGCATCGGTTCAAACTCATACGATTACTTTATTGAAACAAATTTTTATAAAGTAGTTCGGATATTGTAATTAATGACTTGCATACTTCATCTAGATTCTAGTCCTAGAGGCGATCGCTCTTTATCTCGCGGTTTAACCAGTGAATTTAATCGTACTTGGCAACAAACCTATCCTGAAGACAAAATTATTTATCGCGACTTGGGACACAATCCCGTTCCTTTTGTTGATGAATCGTGGATTGCAGCAGCATTTAGTCAAGCAGGACAGCTAACGCCAGAGTTAAAGTCCGCGATAGAAATTTCCGACCGATTAATTGATGAGTTTTTGGCAGCGAAAATTTGCGTATTTGGTATTCCCATGTACAACTACGGTGTACCTGCTAATTTTAAAGCCTACATCGACCAAATTGTTAGAGTCGGACGCACTTTTGCCGTAACATCTAGTGGCTATGAAGGTTTAGTTAAAGAACCGAAGAAAATCTTAGTTATAACAACTAGAGGTGGTAGCTACAAAGATAGCCCCCTTGATTTTCAAGAACCATACTTGCGGGCTGTTTTTGAACTTATTGGCATCGCAGATCTTACTTTTATTCATGCCGAGAATCTAGCGATGGGAGACGAAGCGCGTCAAAAGTCTCTTGCAGAAGCTCGTACAGCAATACAACAATTTATAGAAATCTGTTAGCAGCGATAGCGATCGCATACGGAAAACTTTAATGTCGCACCTTAATTTTTTAGACAAAGGAGGGAGTTTTACATTGCCTTAAATAATTTAACTTTCATTCTTATAACAACTATGAAACACAACACTGCCATAGATCGCAAAATTGTTTGGTTGATGGCAATTACTAGCGGGGCTACTGCTGCTAATTTATATTACAATCAGCCTCTTCTGGCAATCATTGCCAAGAGCCTTGATGCTTCAACTCAAGACACGGGATTAATTCCCACATTAGGACAAATTGGTTACGCACTAGGAAACTTTTTGATTGTCCCTCTCGGCGATCTTCTAGAGAGAAGGCGGTTGATTGTCACCATGCTAATCGGAACTTCCCTAGCTTTAGCTACCGCAGCCGTTTCACCTACAATTGCTTGGTTGACAATTGCTAGCTTAATCATTGGAATAACTACGATTGTGCCTCAAATTGCAGTTCCTTTTGCTGCTGTGCTAGCTCCTCCAGTCGTTCGAGGTAAGGTAGTCGGTACTGTAATGAGTGGACTGCTTATTGGCATTCTCTTATCTCGTGTCACTAGTGGTTTTGTAGGTGTGGAGTTGGGCTGGAGGGCAATGTATTGGATTGCCAGTGGGCTTATGTTGGTCTTGGCGATCGCCGTCTGGAAAATTCTTCCTAAGAGCCAGCCAGCCGTAAGATTGACCTACCAGCAGTTGATTCGCTCCATGTTGAAATTGGTGAGAGAACCTGTATTACAAGAAGCCTCGATTGCAGGAGCGATGGTTTTTGGAGCATTTAGCGTTTTTTGGAGTACCTTAATATTTCTCTTAGAACAGCCACCTTATGAATATGGCAGTGAGGTAGCGGGACTATTGGGTTTGATTGGAGTAGTAGGAGCAGCAGCAGCACCGCTAGCTGGCAAACTTGCCGATCGCCGAAATCCAAGACTTGCTTCAGTATTGGGCTTGATTACAACTACTGTATCTTTTTTGCTGTTTTGGTTGTTTGGATATCGCCTATGGGGACTGATTGTGGGATTAATTTTATTGAGTTTGGGAGTTCAGGTAACAACAGTGTCCAACCAAGCATTGCTTTATAAGTTACCAGAAGATAAACACAGCCGTTTGAATGCGCTGTTTATCACATTTTATTTTGTTGGCGGTGCGGTTGGATCGTTCCTCGGTGCTTATGGTTGGAGAGTCTGGCAATGGAATGGAGTTTGCGCTGTCGGATTATTACTGTCGATTATCGCTTTCTCTTCCTTTCTCACCAGATCGGAGTAGATTAATATGCTTACAAATAACTCTTTATTATGCTTGAGAAAATTATTTTTATCCTTCTCGATCGCTTTTAATTTTATTAGCCTTTTTCCCTCTGTAGCCTTTGCTTCGTATCCTTCAGTGTCAGAACTAAAAGATGTTGCTTCGACCGACTGGGCATATGAAGCACTTCAGGTTTTAATCGAGCGTTATGGTGTAATGACAGGCTACCCAGATGGCACATTCAAAGGCGATAAGCCTAACGGCATGGCTTCGCTACGCCCCCTGACTCGTTATGAATTTGCAACAGCATTAAATGAGGTACTTCAGCAACTTGAAGAATTAATAGCCGAAGAAAAAATATCAGTAGAGAGCGAAGATTTATCTACATTACAAAGGTTGAGACGGGATTTTGCTAATGAATTAGTCACTCTAGAAAGTCGTGTTGACAAATTAGAAAAACGAACTGCTTTAATTGAAGCAAATCAGTTTTCCACCACTACTAAACTAACAACTTTAGTTGTTTCAGGGGCAACAGGAGGAGGTTTTGATGGCGACAATATTGTTGGCGTGACGGGTGACGAAATTACTACCGATGACCCAAATGCTACCCTGTTTTATCGAACTACTTTGGCTTTCAATACAAGTTTTAATGGTACTGATGCTTTAGTAACTTGGCTAGAAATTGGTAGCAATGGGATTGATGATAATACAGGTGGATTCCTAGAACCTACTTTTGGCAGTGTTTTAGACTATTCGGCAAAACCACCAGTAGAAGAATTGGGCGTTTCTCGTCTTTACTATACCTTTTCTCCGTCCGAGCGACTCAATCTAACCTTTGGTTCGACTCTTGCTCTAACCGATTATATAGATACAAATAGTTATATTACCCCAAGCTTTTTAAATTTTTCCACCTTAGCATTGGCGCAAAATTACATTCTTTTTCCCATTCAAGGTTTAGGTGCGGGTGCTGCGGTTGAATGGAATCCTGTTGAAAGGATTAAAGTTAAGGCTGCTTATGTCGCTGCATCGGCAGACGAACCGAGTTCAGATAATTCTTCGTTCACTCCTGGTATTTTTCCCATCGGCTATATTCTTTATCCTGACGGTGAAAGCAAAGGTGGACTATTTGGCGATCCCTATCAAGGCGCAGTGGAAATAGAATTTACCCCCGTCAATCCTGTTATAATCCGTTTTCAATATACTGGTGGCGAGATATTGGGAAAACGGTTTGATGTAGTAGGAGCAAATTTTGAGTGGGCAATTTCCGAGCGAGTTGCTGTTTTTGGACGTTATGGCTATGGCAGCTACAACAATACAGTTTTTGGAGATATCAATCCTAACTACTGGATGGTAGGAATCTCTTTTCCCGATTTATTTGTATCTGGTGTGATAAGTGGTGTTGCTGTCGCTCAACCTTTTATTGCTGATGAAATTGGCGATGCTACTCAGACTAATATCGAAGCATTTTACAACTTCCCCATCAATGATAATATTCGCATTACGCCTTTAGTTCAAATAATTACTAACGCTGCCAACCAGAATAGTAATGGCGCAATTTTTTCTGGTACTTTGCGAACGGTTTTTTCTTTTTAGACGAGAAGATCAAGAATAGTTTTGAACTGCTGAGAAATTGTTGTACTTATAGCCAGTTTTGCGGACAGCTTGTGGGTAAAGTGACAATTAGCCATAGATCGCGCTTATTGCTGCCAATATTCACTATTCAAAAAATCACTATATCTAGCCAAGAGCGATCGCATTGTGTCGGTAGTAATGAGCTTCTCACGTACCGTCTCGATCTTCAAAGGTTGCTGAAGTTGTTCTGTTTTATTAAATAATCTTTTAAAAATTCTAGTATGATCGATCATCTGAAGACATAAGATGAACTCAGATTAAATTACGAGATTGGTACGAGATCGATCTTTACTTCTCTGCCTAAAGCTTGAGCGATCCGACTTAACATTGAAAGGGAATGACCTTCATAATCTGCATCCTCTAGACGAGAAATTACTGATTGAGTAGTACCAATCAGTTTGGCTAATTCTGTCTGACTCAATCCTGCTAAGGTGCGAGCGTCATAAATCAACTGCGCTACATGAGCATTGACTGTCGCCTCATTATGCATTTGCTGTAATTGTGGATCGTCGCCAATCATATCTTTCATGATTTCTACTGCATCCGTTGTTTTCTTCATTTGCTAATTGCTCCTTCAAAAGTATGTTGTGTGGGATTCTGTTCAAATTTTTTCTTGCGATTTAATGCTCTTGTTATTTCTTTCGGTGGAACAGCAGATTGCTTTTTGATAATTCCGTGGTCTATTACGGCAATATTTTCGCCATGAAAAAAATACAATAATCGATATTGGACATTTCGATGCTTTGCTCTTAATTCGTAAATACCGTCCTGCAAATAATCGGCTGCGGGTCGTCTAAGTTCATAACCAGACATTTGTAGTTGTTCTACTCTTGCTAAACAGTTTACAAAACCCTTGGGATCTTTTTTCCTCAACTCACGAAGCCAGTCAACAATAGGAGAGTCATTTTCTTCTTCTTGATAGAACAAGACTTTCGTTGCTGGCACTATTTACTCCTCAAATTCAATATAGCAATATTGCTATAAAATATTTTAGCTTTGACTGCTTGTTTGTACAAGATCTGCCCCTATTAGCTGTTTTGTAGTCAGCTTATGGATAAAGTGACAATCAACCATCAATCGCTTTTACTGCTGCCGATGTTTACTACTGAAAAAATTATCAATCGTCTCCTGCCAAGAGCGATCGCCTGCTGGAAGTATCATTCCATTATAGTTACAGGCTGAATCAAGATCGCAAGCAGAAACTCTTTCAGTATCGCTATCGATCGGGTTTGAACCACACCCTAAATGCGCTCGATCTTCGTTTATCATGCGATCGCTATTCTCTGAGTCAGAAGGTAGCTTAACAACTTGAATTCCATGAGGGCGATCGAGCTTTATTTCTAGATAATCTTCCAAAGTATTAATTGTTCTGGCACAGTAGCCAGTCCAATTATAATTCTCGTTTAAAGCACTAATCGGTGCTGCATCGCTTCGGAGTGCCACTTTCAAAATTCCTGTGCGTCCGATTTCAGCTAAAATTGATTCTTCTTTCGATGGTTTTGCTGATGCGATCGGTTTGGGGTTGAGAGGAATCGGGGGATTTTTACCGTAGGCTGCTGCTAGTTGTTCGGGTTGGAGAGATTGAGTCAGATAGATGTTTAAATTCTCTTGAGAGATACTTTTGGCATAGTCAGCCGTTAGATAAGGTTCATATTCCTCTAATCCTTGAAGGTGGCGGTTAAAAAAGGCTACAGACAAGCTTTTTAAGTAGTTAATCGCAATATCTCCTTGAGGATCTGTTTTGGGAGTTTCTTCTACTTGGGGAATCCCTTCTATACCCCGATCTTTCGGTTTTACAGTGGTTAAATGACCTCCTTGAGATATTAATGCTAAATATTTATCGGGAGTTTTTAGCCATAGCCAAGGATGAATCTGATTTTGTACGGGAGGGGAAACGTTATCTTTACCACCTGCAATAATCGCGGTAGGAATATCGATCTGGCTCATTCCTTCTTTGCCAAAAATGGGATTAGTCAACGGATAGACAGAGAACACTGCTTTAATACGCGGATCTTTCAGCTTGCCACTATGAGGAGCAAGATATTTTGCTTGGCATTGAAAAGTAAAACTAACGACAGGGTTTAATCCTTCTGTACTACATTCCTCTTCTAGTCTGGGAAAATTAATTTCTGCTCCTGCGATCGCCAAAGCACTATAACCCCCAAATGAATAGCCAAACACTCCTACTCGATCAAGGTCTAGCCGATTTGTCCAGGCGCGATTATTGGCTACTAAGTCTTCAAACTTATCTAATAAATGAGTAACATCCAGGGGACGACTAACAAATTCACTGGGAGTAATCCAACTGGTTAATTCTGTATTGGGATACTCTAAACGCTTTGCTAAGTTTGTTCCACGATGTTCGATGGATGCCACAACATAACCGTAAGACGCTAACTGTTGGGCAATATAACCATAAGTATCAGGAGTTGCCCCAAAACCCTGCGTGATAAAGATTAGGGGGGCAGGTTTAGATATCCCTTGGGGTTCGTAAAGCTCAAAATTAAGATTGTAGGGAACTGATACAATATCTTTGGTGCGCGGGCGATCTATCTTAAAAGACATGGCTTTCTTTTGAACTTCAAAAGTACCAGGTTGACTTAAATCTGGTAGGCGATCGCTTTCTTGATGAGCGTTCCCTTGCGCCGTAAAACGACGCGGGGTCTCATCGCTATTCACTTGAGACGTTGATGCTTCGATATTCGACTGGCGTATAACTTCTGCCACTGCTGCTTTTTTGTATTTGGTCATACTTCTTAAATTTAAACCTAATTCTAATAACGAGTCTGAGTCTAAATAGATATTTTGACTGGGGAAACGACGTAAAACATTGATGATAGTTAAACCTTCTTTCTTATCGGCTGCTGCTAGAATTGTTGCCGATCGCATTGCCAAAATACCGTTAATTCCTGGCTGGGGTTGAACTATCTTGCCTATTTGATGCAATATTCCTTCTGCTATAGTCAGGCGACTATAGCGGGAAATAAAATCGGGACTAATATTATCGAAGCGTTGCTGTAGCAATTCTCTAAGTTTAGCTCGTGCAGGCTCATCAAGGCGATTGACAATTAGACCCAGATCCGACTCTATTTTTCCTTTATCGGCAAAAGTTTCAATTGAATCAACGGCGATCGAGATTTGTAGAGGACCTATAAAAGTAGTAATTTTCTCCGCAGCTAAACTCGGTTTGACTTTTAACCAAAATGGCAAAATACTCAGCCACAAAAATAAACGGCAAAAGTGGACAAAGAATGGAAATTTCTTGGAAGGCATCCGATCGTAGTACATTAATTGGTTAGTACAAGTTTATTAAGTTGTTCGTCCCCATTCGGAGATAAAGACAAGTGATGAGTAATAAGTGACCTAATCTAAGTGCGTATTGCTATACCCTGGTTCATCTTGCTAGCAATAGCTAATTGAAAGAGAGTTATTATAGCTATTTATCGTCTCTGTGAGTTCTGTCTAAAGTAGTGGGCTAGCTGAGTCTTCGACTTGATCTAGCAACCGCATCGTGCGATCGCTTTAAATACTTTATTTAATTTTTTCATAAGTACAATTATCAACAGAAATAGCGTTCAATATAGAAGAATATATTTCCTCATAAGTTCCTCATACCATTTCTGTAATTTAAGAACCTATCAAAATTTAGTTTTCAATTAAAAAGCACTCTTATAATAACGAGCTTCTCATTCTAGGAGAAACAGATAAGTAACTTCAAATCTGTTGTAAAAAATGAAGCTAATAAAATACTTATGAAATACAACTTATGTCAGACATTACTTCTCATCGTAAATCTAATACTTTTTATGTAGTTTTAATTGCTGCTGCTGCTGCTCTAGGTGGTTTTTTATTCGGTTTTGATACCGCAGTAATTAATGGTGCGGTTGCAGCTCTAACTACAAGTTTTAACGCCAACAGTGTATTCGTCGGTCTTGCCGTATCTCTAGCCTTGTTGGGGTCGGCACTGGGAGCTTTCTATGCAGGGAAAATTGCCGATCGCTATGGTCGTGTCAAAGCAATGATAGCTTCCTCTGTATTATTTACCATTAGTGCAATCGGTTCTGGTGCAGCAGTAGGTATCTGGGACTTTACCTTTTGGCGGATGTTGGGAGGAATTTCCGTCGGTGCAGCTAGTGTCATTGCCCCAGCCTATATCGCCGAATGTTCCCCCTCTCACTTACGTGGCAGATTAGGTTCGCTTCAGCAGCTAGCAATTGTAATTGGTATTTTTATTGCCTTACTCTGCGACTATTTTATTGCCGTATCGGCAGGTTCGGCTGAGTTACCTTTTTTATTCGGTATAGCAGCTTGGCGGTGGATGTTTTGGACGGAAATTCCGCCAGCAGTTTTCTATGGAATATCGGCTCTGATGATTCCCGAATCACCGCGATATTTAGTTGCTAAAGGAAAAGAGCTTGAGGCAACCAAAGTTCTCTCTAAAATCTTAAAAGGTAACGTTCGAGAAAAAATAGCCGAAATTCGCCAGACAGTTTCACGAGAGCGTCAACCTAAGTTTTCCGATCTTTTGGCTAGAAGTGGCGGACTTTTGCCCATCGTTTGGATCGGAATTGGCTTATCGGTATTCCAGCAATTTGTTGGGATTAACGTCATCTTTTACTACAGCAGCATTTTGTGGCGTGCCGTTGGCTTTTCCGAACAAGATTCTCTAACAATCACGGTAATTACAGGAGCGGTAAATATTGTTACGACCTTGATTGCGATCGCCTTTGTAGATAAATTTGGTCGCAAACCCTTACTCGTTCTCGGCTCGATCGGCATGACCGCTACTTTGGGAACGATGTCGGTAATTTTTAGCAATGCTCCTGTAAATGCTGCTGGGAGTCCCACCTTGAGCGGAACGCCAGGGATTGTCGCCCTTGTGGCAGCCAATCTCTTTGTATTTTGCTATGGATTTTCTTGGGGTCCAGTAGTTTGGGTACTGTTAGGCGAAATGTTTAATAACAAAATTCGTGGGGCTGCTCTTTCTGTTGCTGCGTCGATGCAGTGGGTAGCAAACTTCGCTATTTCTACTACCTTTCCGCCAATACTGCAATATTTTGGACTGGGTACAGCCTACGGTATTTACACAGTTGCAGCAGCAATTTCTTTATTTTTCGTTCTCTTCTTTGTTAAGGAAACCAAGGGAATGGAATTAGAACAAATGTAATTAGGAGTACTTTTACGTCAAGACAAGAGTTTGCTTTGCAAACCTGGATGCTTTGCGTTCGCAGATGACGATCTGCTTTTGTCCTTTAATCGCTACTTATACCATTTCTCTATGAAGTTGCACTAAATAAAGCTGAGATGATATAGTCCCATCCACAAATTGAAGCAATTGCTTCAGACGAAATTGAATTAAGAACCTGCTTCAATTTGGCTCTTAATTGGTCTAAACTCGGGCAATATTCCCAGGATAATTGGCTTCTAACTGAGCATTTAATCTACCAAATACCAACGCGGCAGTATCATCAAAAGGCAAAGATACAAAAAGATTCAGAAATTGCTGCTGTTTTCGGTAAGTGCGGTCGGGATTAAGACTTTTAAACGCACCATAAGCAAGCTCTGACTTGACAATTGAACAGGCAAAAACTTGAGGAAGCTGGTAATTATAATTTGTATGAACCCAGTATCGATCTTTCAGGCCCATTGACTGAAGATGAAAGTAAATTATATCGCTTCATTGCTGCCTATCAAGGTGGAGGGGATTTTAAAGACACAAATACGTTTGAGGAAGATCGCATTATATCCATTGCACCCTCATTTACATTTAGATTTAGCGATCGCACTAACCTAAATCTTTACTATGACCTATGGGCTTTATCTTCAAGATCAAATCGCCTTTACCGATAATCTGAAAATGCTCATTGGTGGTCGCTATGATTGGTTATCTAATGAAACTGGATCGCTTGATGATGATAGGTCATCTCAAGATGACGCAGCTTTTAGCCCCCGAATTGGCTTGGTCTATCAGCCTAGTAAAAATGTTTCACTCTACACCAGCTACAGTCAATCCTTGCGTCCGTCGATAGTTAGGAACAGTTTGTATTCCGATTGAACCAAAACGCATCGTCGCATTAGATTCTATGCTTCTCGCAGATCCTTTACTTGCTCTTGGTATTCGACCCATTGGAATGGCTGTTCATCACCTTGAGGAAAAAGAAGATTTAGCTGGTTTAACTTCAGATAAAGCTGAGGGAATTACAAGGGTTGGAGATGTATATTCTCCTTCATTAGAAGGGATTCTCAAGCTCAAGCCAGATTTAATTATAGGAATGTTTTTTCATGAACAAATTTACAAACAACTATCAGCGATCGCGCCGACAGTTTTAGTAGAAGAGCAAAAATATGACTGGATTAAGAAAAACTTGCGGTATCTTGCTCGAGTTCTTAATAAAGAAGCAGAAGCGGAGAGAGTGCTTTCACACTATCAAGCTCGGATTGCAAAATTGCAAGACAAATTGAATCGTCAGCCACAAGAAATAAAAGTTACCGTACTCGAACACCATAATGGTAGTTTCTTCATTCCTGGCTCTGCGGATGCTCCTCACGAAGTTTTTTCTGACATAAGCTTAATCCATAACATTTCACATACTGATACTGAGGAGCGGCAAATTAGTATCGAAATTTTAGATCAATATGATGCTGATATTTTATTTATTATGGATTATGATGGAAAACCAAAATCTTTACTTAAAAACCCGTTGATAGCTTCGCTAAATGTCGTCAAAAATAACCGAGTGTACTTCGTCGAAACATCTCTATGGCATACTGGTGGAATTTTGGGACTAAATAGGCTATTGGATAATATTATAGCTAAACGATATTTTGAATATCTCTCAAAAGATAAATAAAATCTTCTTTTGAAATGAAAGATTTAACATTGCTTATAAAATTCTCTTGGCAGTTGAGGAAGGGCGATCGCATCGAGAAAATTCAAAGTATTAAACTAAATCAGAACTTAACTATAAATATTCTCATTAAACAGGTAAAATACGAAAGCAGAAGGAGGAGATAAACATTGCTTTTAGAACTAACGTTTGATGGCTGACAACTAACAATATGACAAAACAATGGCTAATTATTCGCCCTAAAGTATTACCAATATCATTTCATCTCGATCGCCGAGTGCCAGTAATTTTATTAATTCTCACTCTGGTGACAATAGTGGCAATGATAATTAGCATTGGCTATGGAGAATATCCTATTTCACCAATAGATGTAGTCAAGACTCTATTGGGTTTGCCCACAGCTAACGATGATTATACCTTTATTATTAATACCCTGCGTTTACCGCGAACTATTGCCGCTTTTTTGGTCGGGGCAGGACTAGCGATCGCCGGTACGATTACCCAAGGCATCACTCGTAATCCTTTAGCGGCTCCCAGTATTGTTGGAGTGAATGCAGGGGCAACTTTAGCTGCGGTTACTTTACTAATTTTACTGCCCAATACTCCCATATCTCTACTTCCCTTTGCTGCTTTTGTCGGTGCGTTAATAGTGTCATTGTTAATCTACCTGTTGGCTTGGCAGGGGGGTAGTTCGCCAGTCAGACTTATTTTAGTCGGCATTGGTTTTAGTTTGATTGCTGATGCTTTGACCGATATTATGACGACCTTTGGGGAGATTAATACCGTATCTCAGGCTTTAGTTTGGTTGGCAGGTAGTGTTTATGGACGTAGTTGGTCGCAGGTATTGGCTTTGATTCCCTGGATTGTTATTTTTGGCTTAATGGCATTACTACTGACTAGAGAATTAAATACTTTAAACTTGGGAGACGAAGTAGCTCGCAGTTTGGGGAGTCGAATTGAATGGCAGCGAGGTTTACTACTGTTAACCAGTGTAGCTTTAGCAGGAGCTTCGATCGCCACAGCAGGTGCAGTAGGTTTTGTAGATTTAATGTCGCCTCACTTAGGCAGAAAGTTAGTTGGGGCTTCTCATGAAGGACTGTTGCCAGTAGCAGCCATGCTTGGAGGAATGTTGGTAGTAGTTGCCGATCTATTAGGCAGAGTATTATTTGCGCCAAATGAACTGCCCTGTGGCATCATCACCGCAGCCATTGGTGCGCCATATTTTGTCTATCTATTAATTAACCAGCAAAAATAATGAATATTAGCTCTAAGCTCTAAGCTCTAAGCTCTAAGCAAATAATACTGAATTATATTTTAAAAACCTATGTATCGCGATCGCAATAATTCTCAGTCTCCCCAGATCCCAGTACCACAAGGGCACATTGTCCCCTTGTGGGATAATATCTCCCCATCCCCCAGTCTCTCCAATCATCGCCTAGAAGCCGAACAGCTTACCCTAGCATACGACAATGCGACAATTATACGGAATTTGAATTTAGGAATTCCCGCCGGCAAGACGACTGTGCTGATAGGTGCTAACGGTTGTGGTAAGTCTACCCTGCTGCGAGGGTTAGCAAAACTATTAAAGCCCAAGTCAGGCATTGTTTACTTAGACGGCAAAAATATTTCTCAACTCAAAGCCAAAACCGTGGCCAAGAAAATGGGAATGCTGCCCCAAAGTCCCGTCGCTCCAGAAGGACTAACTGTGCGGGATTTAGTAGCTATGGGTCGTTATCCCTATCAAAGCTGTTTACAGCAGTGGTCAACGGGCGATGAAAAAAAGGTAGCAGAAGCCTTAGACATCGCTACCATGACTGAACTAGCAGATCGCCCATTGGATAGTCTTTCAGGAGGACAAAAGCAACGAGCTTGGATTGCGATGATACTGGCGCAGGATACGGATATTTTATTGTTAGATGAACCAACGACGTTTCTTGATTTATCTCATCAAGTAGAATTGTTGGATTTATTGGATGAACTCCAAGCAAGTCAAGGAAAAACCATTGTGATGATTCTGCATGACCTTAATCTCTCCTGTCGCTATGCCGATTATTTAGTAGCAGTACAGCAGGGTAAAGTCTACGCTACAGGGACTCCCCAACAGGTAATGACTGAAGAGATGGTACGAGATGTATTTGACCTAGAATGCCGTATTGTTCTCGATCCTTTAGCTGATACTCCGATGTGTATTCCGATGGGGCGTAAGGCGCGGAGGTGATTAGGGGACTGGGAGATTGGGAGATAGTAGTATAGCAGTCCTATTTGATTCGTGAAACTACATTGATCGGTTTTTAGGTAGTAGGTAGTAGGTAGTAGGTAGTAGGTAGTAGGTAGTAGGTAGTAGGTAGTAGGTAGTCCTAAAGGACAAAGGCACTTTGCCGCATGTAGCTTCGCAAATAGGTAGTAGGTAGTAGGTAGTAAGTAGTAGGTAGTAGGTAGTAGGTAGTAGGTAATAGGTAGTAGGTAATAGGTAGTAGGTAGTAGGTAGTAGGTAGTAGGTAGTAGGTAGTAGGTAATAGGTAGTAGGTAGTAGGTAGTCCTAAAGGACAAAGGCACTTTGCCGCATGTAGCTTCGCAAATAGGTAGTAGAAATTTCTCATCTCATTTGGGATTGCTATATAACAAGAGTTATCAATAGGATAGTTTTAGTATGAATGATGGTGAGAGTTGGTGGATTTTTGCGGTGTTGTCGGCGTTCTTTGCTGCCCTGACTACCATCTTTGCCAAGGTTGGCGTGGAGGGAGTTAATTCTAATTTAGCGACGGCAATACGGACGGTGGTAATTTTAGCGATCGCCTGGGGATTAGTCTATGCTGAAGGTACGTTTCAGGGATTATTTGAATTAAATCGTAAAACACTGCTGTTTTTAGTATTATCGGGAATGGCAACAGGGCTATCTTGGCTGTGCTATTTCAGAGCCTTGCAAATTGGTCCTGCTTCATTGGTTGCGCCAATTGATAAGTCGAGCTTGGTATTGATTTCGGTGCTTTCGGTGCTGTTTTTAGGAGAGCCATTGACGATTAAAATGATTACGGGTACAGGGTTGATTTTGCTAGGAACGCTAGTGTTGATACGATAGTTGGTTGAGGGGGTTGATTTTAGAGCGGCAATTGCCTTTATTCTTGAGATCCCCTATTGTCCAGCCGATTTAGTTGAGGTAATTGATAGCCAACTGTACCAATTAAAACCATGGCGATCGCACAAGATACATATAGTAATGCCATCCCCGCACCTGCACCGTTACCAAACATAGGTGCAAACAGAGAACTCAGGATAGTTTCTGACTGCATGGCTGGTTCTAAAATGCGATCGCTCAATGGTTCTGCGATTAAAGTAGCGATCGCACTTGCTAATTCCAAAACCAAAGAAAACGAAGTAGCAAGTAACAAGTAACAAGTAACAAGTAAAATTCACCATCATCATTAATACAAAGTAACCATAGGGAAACTAATTAAAATGACTATAATCTTGAAGGAAGCCAAGCGAATACTCAACGTCTTACTAATTTAATTCTACTTATAGCGATCGCTTATACCGCAAGTTGTTTGACAGGATTAAAGATTAGAAATACTGGTTATCAAGAGCGGGCGTAAATCAGATTTTAAATCTGATTTTAACGCAGCTCGCGCATTCCGCGTATATTAATCGTCTAAAAATAGAAGGAAAAAATAGGCCAAGACATATGCGAAGCGGGACGCGATATGCGGAGCGGTGACGGGAGCGAAGCGAGCTAATCCTTTAGGAATCCTTTAGGACGTAAGGAGCTAATCCTTATGCGAAGCGGCTTGCACTCTTGTCCTTAAGCCAATGAGGATATCGCATTGAGTGTATCTATATCCTTAGAATACCTGAGTTTTTCCCCTGGTATTGATCGATTACGTGTTGCAAGATAAAAGTCCAGTGTCAATAGGTTTTAGGATGAGATTTGACTTTCCCAAGAAAAAAACATCTAATTGGCAACCAGAAAATCCAGAATTTTGGCAAACACGAGGAGCGAAAATAGCAAATCGAAATCTTTGGTCTTCAATTCCCTGTTTGTCCTGCGCCTTTGCTATTTGGCTTTATTGGAGTGTTATCACAGTTGAAATGAAGAACTTAGGTTTTCCATTTGATGACAATCAATTGTTTACCTTAAGTGCAGTGGCAGGACTGACTGGAGCAACTTTACGCATCCCCAATTCATTCTTAATCGCCATTTCTGGAGGAAGAAATGTAATCTCTTTAACTACAGCTTTACTAATTATACCTTCATTGGGAACAGGAATTGCCTTACAAAATCCCGATACGACCTATAGCGTTTTTGTGGTTTTAGCCTATTTATCTGGTATTGGAGGGGGAAATTTTGCCTCATCTATGTCTAACATCAGTTTCTTTTTCCCTAAGAAAAATCAAGGTATAGCTTTGGGTTTAAACGCTGGCTTGGGAAATGTGGGTGTTAGTGTAATGCAGGTTTTGTTACCCTTCATCATAACTTTTTCATTTGGCTCTTTTAGTGGTCAGGGAATGCCTTTACCCGCAAATGTGGGAGATAAAGCTGCTGGAACTTTAATTTGGCTACAAAATTGCGGACTAGTTTGGCTACCAATTTTAGTTATTTTGGTAATTAATGCTTGGGTTAATATGAATAATTTGCCCACTGCAAGTCCTGATGTGGGTTCAACCTCAAAAGATACTCTAACAGCTTTTTTTAAGTCTTTAGTCCTGATTTGCTGCGCTTTTTCAACTTCTGCAATTGGTTTATATCTGCTGATTAAATTAGAGATTAATATGTGGATTGTTTTACCCGTAACTATTGCTTTAACTGTCGTAATTATGGACATAATGCAAGCACCATTTAATATTTCTCTTACTCCCCAATATCAAATTTTCAAGAATAAACACAACTGGATTATGACCTGGTTATATACCATGACTTTTGGTTCATTTATTGGTTATTCGGCTGCTTTTCCTTTGTTAGTTAAAATTATCTTTGGTGAATTACCTGATGGCTCGGTAAATCCCAATGCCATTAATCCTTTTGCTTACGCCTGGTTAGGCCCTTTAGTGGGTTCTTTAATTCGTCCAGTGGGTGGTTGGTTATCAGATAAACTTGGTGGTGCTAATGTGACTCATTGGGTCACTATTGTGATGATTGGTTCGGTTTTAGGAGTTGCTTATTATGTTAAACAAGCTACTGTTTCTCTAACTCCTGAAATCTATTTCATTCCCTTTCTGATTCTGTTCCTAATTCTTTTCATTACCAGTGGGATTGGTAATGGTTCGACTTTTCAGATGATTCCTATTATTTTTGAACCAGATCGAGCAGGACCAGTTTTGGGTTGGACTTCAGCCGTTGCTGGTTATGGTGCTTTTATTATTCCTCAAACTTTTGGCGATCGCCTTAAAGCTGGTCATCCTGAATATGCACTCTATGGCTTTGCCCTATATTACTTTAGTTGTTTAATCATTAATTGGTGGTTTTATGCCAGGAAAAATGCAGAGACTCCTTGTTAATTTAGATCGATTACATCAATTAGAAGAAGTTTAGTTATGAAAAATTTAATTAAAAATAAATCTTCAGACAATTTAAAATTAATTCTTAATAAAATCTGCCAATTGACCAACTTTCCTTATGGTGAAATTTGGTTTCCTAATGACGAAAACAACTTTATAGAACTGAGTTCTAATTACTATATTGCAAACGATATTCATCAATATGACCTAGAGCTTTTCTATGAATGTAGCCAAGAATTTATTATGTCAAAAGGTGAAGGATTGCCTGGACGAGTTTTCTTAAATCAGAAACCAGAATGGATGCTAGATGTCTCCTCGGCTGAATCTGAAGATTCTTTTCTAAGAAATACAATTGCTGGAGTTTGTGGAGTTAAAACAGGCTTTGCTGTTCCTGTAAAGATAGAAAAAGAAGTTTTGATGATTATGGTTTTTTTCACCTGCGAGCTACGCTCTTATTCTGCTGAATGTTTGGCATTAGCAGATTTAGTAATAAAACATTCAACTTCAAAAGTCTACTTTGATAATAATTAAAGTTTTTGCTCAGAAAAGATAATTCAAAGCACCTTCTTTCGTCAAAAACTGGCATCAAAGTATTGTGTATCTTTCTTTAAAATGAAACCTCAAAACATTAATTTACAAGAAGTAACTGATTATTTAACCCTTTTTGCTAGGGAACAGAATCTTTCGGCTGAGGATTTGAAGCAACGTCTAGAGAGGATTTACGTTGAATGTGAGCAAACAGGTATATATTGGCAGACTACTACAGAACTAAACTATGGTGCTAAAGTCGCATGGCGTAATAGTGTTAATTGTATAGGGCGGATAAGTTGGCAAAGTTTAACTGTGCGCGATCTACGACATCTAACTACTGCTGTAGATATTTTTGCTGCCCTGGTCGAACATATTGAAGTGGCTACTAATCGGGGTAAGATTCGTCCAACAATCAGCATTTTTGCCCCTCAAACAGCAGAAGAGGGAATTCGCATCTGGAATTCTCAGTTAATTCGTTATGCTGGATATCGCCAGCCTGATGGTAGAGTAATTGGAGATCCAGACCGAGTAGAACTTACTAAAATCTGTCAAAGTATGGGCTGGAAAGGCGCAGGTACGTCCTTTGACATTTTACCTGTGATTATTAAAATGCCTAATCAACCTCCCGAAATGTTCGATCTTCCCAAAGAAATAATAATGGAAGTACCCATAACTCATCCCAATTATCCTTGGTTGGCAGATTTGGGGTTAAAGTGGCACGCACTACCCGTAGCTTCTGACTGGCGACTGGAAATTGGGGGGATTTCTTATCCTGCCGCCCCTTTCAATGGTTGGTATATGAGTGCAGAAATTGGCGCTCGCAACTTTGGTGATGCTCATCGTTACAACATGCTTCCGATTGTGGCAAAAAAAATGGGCTTAAATACTAGTTCTAAACTTTCTCTTTGGAAAGATCGTGCCTTGGTAGAGCTGAATGTAGCCGTCTTACATTCTTTTGCCGAATGTGGTGTAAAAATTGTAGACCACCATACAGCTTCAAAACAGTTCATGCAGCATTGGAAACAAGAAGCAGCAGCTAATCGGATGGTTCCAGCAGATTGGGGGATGACCATACCTCCTATTTCTCCTTCTACGACTGAAGTGTTTCATCAACCAATGGAAAATGTCTGTTTAAAACCGAATTTATTTTTTCAGTCTGCTGCTTGGCACAGGGAAAACGACGTTGTTCAAACGAGGGTTACAGTTGGAGGAAAAATCACTTGTTAAATAGTACATATGTTTTAAATTCCCTACGA
>NZ_PVWF01000037.1 GCF_003003995.1 Pleurocapsa sp. CCALA 161
CTACTACCTACTACCTACTACCTACTACCTACTACCTACTACCTACTACCTACTACCTACTACTTACTACCTACTACTTACTACCTACTACCTACTACCTACTACCTACTACCTACTACTTACTACTTACTACTTACTACCTAAAAACGGAACAATTAACTGTCTAATATCTCCAAGACTGCTTTAGAATTCAACTTGTTTTTAAACCAAATTAATTTATTAGGTAAATCGGTAAATTTGACTCCTGCTTTATCTAAATTCAGTCTCTCGGAAACAGCGAGAATCAAGTTGTCAGTATCGCCATTACGAACTTGATAAAATTTCTTCTGTAAATATTCTGGTCGCCAATAGCCGACAATTTCCAGTAAATATTCTCTGCCGTCTGGATGTACTAAACGAAAGTCGGGAATCATTACACTCCCAGGCAGGGGAATCAAATCGACTTCTCTTTCTAAACGCCATTCCGTTTTAGCTTTTGCCCAACTTTTGGCAAAGGAAGCTTCCAACATACTGTCATAGGGTTTTCCTGGCGGATAATGGGAAACGAGATCGCAGCGATCGCTTGTTAAGATAAACTTACCTGTTTTAGTATTACCCGAATATTGATCGCGGTTTTGCAGCTTGGCCTGGAGACTCCACTTGGTAACATGAAGCAGTGCAGGAATCATCTTCGCCAAGGCTAGTCCATAACGAGTGCTGGCTTTAAAAAGACTAGCAGGACCATCCATCGTCAAGGTAAAACCAGTATCGGCATCTCCTTCAATATATGCCATCAGTTGAAACAGTTTGATGTAGCGAAATAAGAGCTTATATTCTCCAGGATCGTTACGATGAGCATTAATAACAACGCTGCTAGCGCGATAGAAAACTCCCTGCACCTGGGATAAATTATAGCGGTGCAACAGAGATTCAGCCAAAGGTGGTTCAAACTGAGTTAAAATTCGATTTTCCAGCAAGTCTGCATATAATCCCGTTTCAATTTCCTGACGTGATACAGGATGCTTTAATTCATCGCTCAAAGAACGGGCAATACTTTCTAAAGTATCGCTTCGATAATCTGGTAATGCTCCTGTTTTGGCAGCTTCGGCAAAGACTTGTTGTCTTAAAATCAAAGGCTCAAGAGGACTGATAACTTCAAAAGTAGCAAAGCTATTACGGAGAATATGAGCTAATCCTCTTTTAAGTCGATAGTCTGGACTGTCTCCTTCTAACTCCAATAAGCGGCGATCTAATTCTCCCTGAGTTTGACCAAGACAGTCTTGAAAACAATCAATAATTTCTGTAGCGATCGCTAAATTTCGGTTATCGATTCCTAACTTTTTGGGTATGATTGTCTCCCCATTACGTTTATATATAAGTAAGTCGCTTTTTAGCATTAAATTTGTAATTCACACTTGGCAAAATGTATCAGTCTTTGGAATGTCGTCCAGATAGCTATCAAGAATGGTATCAAAGAGGCAATAAGCTCCGTGCAGAGGGTTACTACTATGAAGCTTTGGCTAGCTACGAAAGGGCTTTAAACTATCAACCTAGTGACTATTGGTCATGGTATCGCAAAGGGGTCGTCCTTGAGGCGTTGGGTCACTACCACGAAGCAATTGATAGTTTTACTCAAGCCTCCACAATTGAGCCAGATAACTATTGGTCATGGTACGAACAAGGCTGCATTCATTTTACCGAGTTTCGCGAATACAATCGGGCGATCGCCTGTTTCAACCAGGCTCTTAAACTGCGTCCTCAAGACTATTGGGCGACTTATCGTCTAGCAGAAGCTTATCGTAAGCTAGAACAGTATGAGCAAGGGATAGATTACTACAATCATGCTTTAGCATTACGTCCAGATGATTTTTGGGCTTATTATCGTCGCGGAGAAGCACTACAGCAATGGGGTAAGCTCAAGGAAGCTTTAGCTAGCTATCAACAGGCTTCAAGTCTTGAGCCAGATGATTATTGGGCGTGGTATCAACAAGGGGTAATCTGGCAACAGTTGGTGCAGTTTGACCAGGGAATAAACTGTTATCAGCAGGCGTTAGATTTAGAACCGAAATCTGATTTAGCATGGTATCAGCAAGCTTGTTGCTATGCTCAGTTAAATAATCGCAATTGGGCAATTATCTGTCTAGAGAGAGCGATCGATCTTTACCCCGCAAAATATTTGTCCTTAGCAGTCGATGAAGCTATTTGGTCAGATTTTCGTCGTCAACAGGGTTTCCAGTTGTTAATTACCAACAAAAGCCGTCGCTATGGCATTCCACGGCATAATTAAGCTAAAAATTGAGAACTAATAGCTCTTAGCCAGGGCAAAACTTTTACTGTTAAATTAAGCGTATTGTTGAGTTATCCTTAACTTATTTATTTTCTAAGAAAATATTTTTGTCTTTTGATAATAATAAAATCCGCACCAAAATTAAACTGTGAAGGGAAGAATCTTAGGTTCGCGTTATCAAGTTTTAGAATATATTGCTGAAGGTGGGTTTGGTAGAACATATCTAGCGCAAGACACCCAGCTTCCAGCTAAAGATCTCTGTATCGTCAAGCAACTCGCTCCTAGCTTTAATGATCCTAAACTATTGGAGATCGCTCGACGCTTATTCAAGTCAGAAGCCGCGGCACTCCATAATTTAGGTAATCATCCGCAAATTCCGAAGCTGTTAGCTTATTTTGAGGAAGCAGAAAAATTTTATCTTGTACAGCAATATATTTCAGGTCAAACCTTAGAGAAGGAAATAAATCCCAACCAAGTTTGGTCGACAGAGGAAGTCATCGAATTATTACAAGACTGCTTAAATATTCTGCGATTTATTCACAATCGAGGCGTAATCCATCGCGATCTCAAGCCAGCTAATTTAATTCGTCGTGATAGCGATCGCAAAATTGTTTTAGTCGATTTCGGCACGGTCAAAAACATTCTCCAAGGACAAAGTAGTATCGCTGAGTTGACTGTATCAGTGGGAACACAAGGTTATATGCCAATTGAACAGGCAAGAGGGAAACCTCGCTCTAGTAGCGATTTATACGCTTTAGGCATGATTGCCATTCAGGCTCTTACAGGGGTCAAACCACTAGATCTAGAAGAAGACGAAAATGGAGAAATTGTGTGGTCACACCTAATTGATACTAAACCTGAGTTGATTAAAATACTCACCAATATGACGCGGTACAATTATAAAGAGCGATATTCTTCAGCGCAATCTGTTTTAGATGATTTGAATCACTGTTTCCCGCCAGTAGGGATCGACACAAATCAAACCATGCTCAAACCTTGGCAAGTTGAAAACCGCAGACAGGAACTAAATGCTGGCGAAGATTATAATGCCTTGCCTGGTGTGCGCTCTATCGCCGTCATGGCTAATCGTTCTCCTCAAGTCCAACCCAAACCAGCGAAACACAAGCAGGGAAAAGTAATCTTAATGATCATAGTTATTGCTGGTGGCATCTATCTATCCATACACCAGTTATTCCTCAAACCTGCCCCCAATGCTTCTCCCCCCGAAGCAACACCCGATGCTTTAAATAATTAAAAATAGTCTTTAAGGCGATCGCCATAATTATTGATATTTCCTGCGATATAGCTTTTGAGTTAATTAATTTACAACCAAAGGAAGATCGTTAGATTAGGCAGATTTTGCTTTGATAATAATAACGAATTGCTTAATTTTAAATTATGACCTATCAACAGTTACAAGAATTACCCAGCGAAGTAACCGAAAAACTGCCCAAACACGGACAGCAACTATTCATGACTGCCTACAATGCCGCATCAGAAAATGGTATGAATGAGGAAAATGCTACCAAAGTCGCTTGGAGTTCAGTGAAAAATAGTTACCAGCAAGATCAAGACGGTAACTGGGTTTCAATTGAAAACTCGCAAGCAGATCGAGGCAACATTATTGGTACAGATCTAGATACTCAAGATCCCATTGGCAATCGTGAGAATAACGCAGGTACGATGCGTGGGGGCTAAATTCCGTGTGCTATCACAGCTAAATGCTCAATAGCCAAAAGCCTCGTCAAATATAAAAACCGCAAAAATTAATTATGGATAACCAAGATAAAAAAGTAGTTGTCAAACACGAACCAGAAAATGCTGAACCTGGAAAAGGCGCTCCTGGCAACCAAATAGGAGTGCAGTTAGCTCAGTCAGTAGATGTTAATGATCCCGAAGCAATTATTCCCTCTGGTGCAGATCCAGAAAAAGATATCGAACAAATAGAAGCATTTGCCGAACAAGAAGAAGGTACAGGTATCAGCACTACTGAAGGCTATGTTATTGATGAATCTGGTCGTTTGAACAATTTTGCAGTTGAACCAGAAATGTACATAGAAGAAAAATAAGCACTTCAAATCAAACTAGCGACCTACTCAGCTTGATCGGTACAAATAAAATCACTTAATTAATTCGGCTTGCTCAGGCAGCCGTTTTTTATGGAAAACTGTTATTTGGCGAATTGTTTAACGTCTTAATCTTTACTTCGGCTGCTACAAATTTCCAGATTCAAGACGACGCTAAAATTTAAGGGTGTAATATTAGTAATTGTTAACACTTAATGCTAAATTCACAATGTCGGCATTCTAATGTAACTGTAACTATAGGAATTTAATATGGTTGGTCAAATTTCAAATTCAGAAGCAGACATGGCAAAAGTTGAGGCAGAATTGATTCAAGACAACTCTACTCATCAAGAAGTGATTGAAACGGTAATTTCTAGTCTCGATCAGGACAATACCGCCATGGTCAGTCATACCGATGAGGGTAGCGTCTGGAAGTTTAGTTATGGCAGCGTCGAAGTTTTTGTGCAACTTACAGGAGAAAGCGAAAACGATCTTTTAACAGTCTGGTCAAGTTTGCTGCAACTTCCTGCTCGTGATGAACCTGGATTAATGCGTCGTTTGCTCGAAATGAATTGGACTGGTACTTTTGAAACCTGCTTTAGTATTCATGATGGCAAAGTGATGATTTCGGCACAACGCACCGTAGCAGATATGTATCCTGGCGAAATTTCTCGCTTAATTACTCTGGTTGCCAACCTGGCTGATGATAATGATGATCTATTAAAAGAAGAGTTTGGTGGGTCATAAATTTAGTTCAAATAATCCTATTTTGCTGACAATTGAGGGATAAATGTAAAGAAAAGTGCCAAGATGTCAGTTAAGCTGATTAGTCTTTGCGAGACTAGATAATATCCTTCAGGGTGCAACAGTAGCAATATTTTAAGTTTGAATTAAATGGAATTAGCAGCGAGAGCAAATTACGTATCAAGTTCGATCACCTTAGCAATTTCTGCCAAAGCAAAAGAAATGAAGGCTCAGGGAATTGATGTTTGTAGCTTTAGTGCTGGAGAGCCAGATTTTCCTACACCCAAGCATATTTGTGAAGCTGCTAAAACTGCCATAGACGAAGGTAAAACTCGCTATGGTGCTGCTGCGGGAGAACTAAAATTAAGAGAAGCGATCGCCAAAAAGCTACGGCAAGATAATCATCTGCCCTATGAACCAGAGAATATCATCGTCACTAATGGCGGTAAGTTTTCTTTATATAACCTGATGCAAGTCTTGATTGACCATGGTGATGAAGTGATTATTCCTGCACCTTACTGGTTGAGTTATCCAGAGATGGTGAAACTGGCAGATGGTATTCCCGTGATTGTGGATACCTTAGCCGAAAATAACTATAAAATTACTGTCGAAGAGCTAGAGCGGGCGATTACCCCCAAAACCAAGCTGTTTGTCTTGAATTCTCCCTCTAATCCGACGGGAATGGTCTATACTCCTGAAGAAATTCGAGCTTTAGCTCAGGTCATTGTTGAACGAGATATTTTAGTTGTCTCCGATGAAATCTATGAGAAAATTCTCTATGATGATGTCGAACATCTTAGTATTGGTTCGATTGATGAGTCAATCTTTGCCCGTACTATTGTCAGCAGCGGTTTTGCCAAAAGTCATTCGATGACGGGGTGGCGTGTAGGCTATGCCGCCGCACCTTTGGAAATTGTCAAAGCAATGACGAAAATTCAAAGCCACAGTACTTCTAATGTTTGCACTTTTGCTCAATATGGTGCGATCGCAGCTTTAGAAGCGTCTCAAGAATGTGTGCAAGAAATGTTAACCGCCTTTGCTCAACGTCGCAGCTACATGTATCAGGCGATCAACGATATTCCTCAATTAAGCTGTCCTAAGCCCGATGGTGCTTTTTATCTTTTTGTTGATATATCTAAAACTGGTAAACAATCTCTCGCTTTCTGCCAAGAACTACTCGAAACTAAACAGGTTGCTGCAATTCCTGGGCTAGCTTTTGGGACAGATAACTGTATCCGCTTTTCCTATGCTACGGATCTAACGACGATCAAAGAAGGAGTTAGAAGACTGGCAGAGTTTGTAGATCAGTAATTCAACTCTTTAGTATGTGATAAGCGTGATAAAAATTTACTAATCTTTAACATATTACGAGTAACTTAAAATAATCAGCATTTTTGCTTATAATCATGACAGGGTTTGTTACGTATCTTAGTTTTTGGTGTTAAACCCAATCACAGGAGCGTTGTATTACCAATAAATATCAATCATATTTTAATATGCCAAGAATACTAGTAATTGACGACGATCCCGCAATCTCTGAATTAGTCTCGATCAACCTAGAGATGGCTGGCTATGATGTCAATCAGGCAGAAGACGGCATCAAAGGACAAGCGCTAGCAGTTCAGCTACAGCCAGATCTCATTATGCTCGATCTCATGTTGCCAAAAGTCGATGGCTTTACAGTTTGCCAAAGGCTACGCCGTGATGAACGCACATCTGATATTCCAGTTTTAATGCTAACTGCTTTGGGACAAACCCAAGATAAAGTAGAAGGTTTTAATGCTGGTGCAGATGACTATTTGACGAAGCCTTTTGAAGTAGAGGAAATGTTAGCCAGAGTTAGAGCTTTGCTGCGTCGTACAGATCGCATTCCCCAAGCTGCTAAACATTCGGAAATTCTTAATTTTGGTCCTTTAACTCTAATTCCTGAACGTTTTGAAGCGATTTGGTTTACCAAAACAGTCAAACTAACTCACCTAGAGTTTGAACTACTACACTGTCTGTTGCAGCGTCATGGTCAAACTGTTGCTCCACCAGAGATACTCAAGGAAGTATGGGGTTACGATCCTGATGATGATATTGAAACCATCCGAGTTCATATTCGCCATTTAAGAACTAAATTAGAGCCAGATCCACGCCATCCCAACTACATTAAAACTGTTTATGGTGCAGGATATTGCCTAGAACTTCCTAGTGCCGAACAAATGCTAGTCCAAGAAGATAAAGTGACGGCTTAGTCAAGAGAGAGTCGGTTGTAGCAAATGCTCATCATTAACCTGATAGTTGCCTGTGAATTGCCGTTCAGGCAAAATATCGACTTTCTTTTGATTCAATTCAATTTTAGGTTATTTAAAATTCTAGTTGTTAATCTAGACGGGGTTTAATTTAAGGCGATCGCTTAATTAATTTATACCTTTAACTACATATACAGGGCGATCTATTTCTCCAACACGATTAAGAGGCCAAAAACGAAACACTGCTTTCCCAATAATATTGTTGCGGGGGACAAAACCCCAGTAGCGACTGTCATAACTATCGTTGCGATTATCACCCAACACTAAATAAGACTCAGCAGGCACAATTTCTGGTCCCCATTGATAATTTGATGAAGCTTCAAGATAATTTTCCCTTAGGGGAATATTGTTGACAGAAACCCGACCATTTTGGATCTCAACTTTATCTCCAGGTAAACCGATTACTCGTTTAATGAAAGCCCCATAATAATTGTCTTGTTTTAAAGTTGGAGTGGGATTAAAAACTACAATGTCGCCTCGTTTGGGTTCGCTAAAATCGTAACTAATTTTGTCGATAACTAGACGATCATCGATTTGCAAAGTAGGTAACATAGAGCCTGAAGGAATATAACGCGCTTCGGCAATAAACGTGCGAATTCCAAAAGCCAAAAATAAGCTTAGTCCCAAAGTTTTAATATTTTCAAGCCAAATATTTTCTGGCTTTGATTGACGATTTGACTGTTTTTTAGCTGCGGACATAATCAAGCTCTGAATAATTTTACATAAGTTTAGCTAGATTGAATGTCGCTGCCATGTCAATTTGATAATAATTTTGTGGCAAAAATTTTATAGCCGTACAAAGTTAGCGGCGCGTTTTGAGTGTGAATCTTCATACTCAAAAGTCGCCGCAGATTAGGACATCAATAGTAATCGGTTCGTAAATAGCGCCAAGCAATAAAAAGGATAAGAAATGAAACTCTTCAGCTTTCTTACTGTAGTTTCAAAAGACGAATGCTTTCGATGATTAAAATTGCTGCCCACACCATAATACTTAGCCCAGTCGCTGCCGCTGCAATATCTTTAATGACTCCGATACGCTTATTGTGCTGAGGTTCTACAAAATCGCACAAAACTTCGATCGCACTGTTAAACAATTCAGAAATTAGCATTAATCCCATTGCTAACAAAATTAAGCTGATATCTACCCACTGACGCAAGAAAAAAGAACCGCTTAAAACAGGTATAGATAAAATTACTTTATAAGCAACACTAAAATCAGTCACCACCGCAATATGAAGACCTGAGAGGATGACTTTTAACTTGCGGATTGGATGATAGCCAGGGGTGCGAAATTTGTTAGTCATGAGCGAATAATTTTTTAGAGCAGCTGAACTAATCTTACAAGTTAAATTGCTATGATTGATTGCTAAAATAGGCTAAGATAGATTGCCAAAAAAATCAACATACACTTCTGTATTGACGGAGGTGTTTTTTTTATTTAAACTAAAAACATACATAACTGTATGGAAAAATAATTGGCTCTAACAAAAGCAGACTGGATTAATGCAGGATGGGTATTAATGGCAAACGAAGGGGTTGCAGCCGTCAAAGTTGAAGTATTAGCACGTAAATTAGAGGTTAGTAGAGGTAGTTTTTATTGGCATTTTAAAAACCGCCGAGAATTACTGGAAGAAATCTTAAAACGTTGGGAAAGTGAAACTTTGTGGTTAATTGAGGAGTCGCAAAAAGAAACTACTCCCGAAACTCGGCTAGTTAAATTGTTTGCCTTGGGAGAAGAATTATGTGATTTACCCGATCCCGAAACAGCTATTTTAACTTGGGCAAATCAAGAACCCGCAATCCAAGAGCGAGTACGTATTGTTGAAACCAAACGGGTTGATTATCTAAATCAACTATTACAAGACTATGGTTTTAACGAAATAGAAGCTAGACATAAAGCAGAAATTGGCTATTTTGCCTTTATGGGTTTTTGGGAACGCAGTGAAAGAGACAAAATATTCGATCTCAGCATGAAAGATTTTGGTAAATTTTTGCTTGATTTGCTCTTATCTCCCGTCAAAGAAAGAAAAAATTAAAATTATTAATCATAATTAGAGAAATTATGGATAAATTACACAAATTACCTAAGTTACCGCTTAATAACAAGTTAATCATTGCTTTTTGTCTTGCAGGGTTAGCCTTGGTGATGGGAACAACAATTTATAGTGTTAATCAAGCTGATATTCAAGAAGAAACAGAAACAATCAAGCCCCAACCAATTAAGGCTGTAACTGCTTTAGGGCGGATTGAACCCCAAGGACAAATGATTCAACTTGCACCCTCTCCAGACTTAGGAGGATCGAAAATAGCGCAGTTACTAGTGGCAGAAGGCGATCGCGTCACGGCAGGACAAACTATTGCTTTGTTGGATAACCATAGACGTGCCAATGCAGTTTTAGAGGTAGCGCGCCAAGAGGTAAAGGTAGCACAGGCAGATTTAGCCATTATTAAAGCGGGAGCAAAACGAGGAGATATCAATGCACAGGTAGCAAATCTTCAACGGTATAAAGCCGAGTTAGAAGGAGAAATAGTCGCCAATGAGGCAGAAGTAGCTCGTCTACAAGCTCAACTAAGTACCGAAAGGTTAGAAAAGCAAGCCACAACAGAGCGTTTGCAGGCAGAATTACGTAATGCAGCCAGCGAATTTAAACGCTATCAACAATTAGCGCAACAGGAAGTCATCTCCGCATCCGAATTAGATTCTCGCCGTCTTACCTTAGATACAGCCAAAACAGCGGTAGCTGAAGCCCAAGCCAGTTATAATCGCACCCGAACCACTCTACAACAGCAAATCAATCAAGCCCAAGCGATCGCCCTGCAAAACAAAAATACGCTACAACAACAAATTAGCCAAGCAGAAGCAACTTTAGATAGTGTTGGGGAAGTCAGGGATGTCGATGTGATCAAAGCACAGGCAGAGGTAGACAAAGCGATCGCCGCTTTACGCCAGGCAACAGAAGACTTAGAACTTACCAAAGTCAAAGCACCGAGCGACGGACAAATTATTAAAATCAATGCTTATCCAGGAGAAGTAGTCGGTGATGACGGGATAGTTGAATTTGCGCAAACCAGCAAAATGATGGTTATTGCGGAAGTCTACGAAAGCGATATTGGCAAAGTTAAAGTCGGTCAAACTGCCAGTATTACCAGTGAAACAGGGTCATTTGCCGAAGAACTCAACGGAGAAGTCCGTCAAATCGGCTTAAAAATTGGCAAACAAGATGTCCTCAGTACCGATCCTGCTGCGGATGTCGATAGCAGAGTTGTGGAAGTCGAAATACATTTCGATCCTGAAACTAGTAGCCGTGTCTCTCATCTGACCAATTCTAAGGCGATCGTCAAAATTAATTTGTAAGCCAGTATATAGATCGAGCGAACGGTAATCAGTCCTAAAGGATAAGCTTCGCAAATAATCAGTAATCAGTAATCAGTAATTAGTAATTAGTAATTAGTAATGAAAATCCCTCTCTCTTGGTTACAGTTAAGTCATGAAAAAGCACGGTTGCTAATTGCGTTAGCAGGTATTGGTTTTGCAGATATGTTAATGTTTATTCAGTTAGGTTTTCAGGCAGCTTTGTTTGACAGCAGCGTTACTTTTCACAAAGCACTGACTGGGGATATATTTCTCATGAGTCCACAATCTGATGCTTTGGGCTTTACCAAAACTTTTTCAGAAAGACGTTTATATCAGTCTTTAGCAGTTGAAGAAGTAGAGTCAGTAGTGCCAATTTATCTTAATTTTGGCTCTTGGAAAAATCCGATTAAGCGTAACACCCGCACTATTTTAACGATCGCTTTTAATCCTGCCCAAAATCCTGTAAATTTCCCAGGTATTCAACAAAATATTGACCAGATTAAATTACCAGACGTAGTGTTATTTGACGATAGTTCGCGAGCAGAGTTTGGCCCAATTCCTGATTTATTAGCCCAAAATAAAGTGGTAAAAGCTGAAGTTGATTCTCGCAAAGTAACTGTGGGAGGAATATTTACGATGGGAGCTTCTTTTGCTGCTGATGGCAATATTCTGACGAGTGATACTAATTTTTTGCGCCTATTTCCCGAGCGGCAAAAGGGATTAATTGATATGGGAATTATTAATCTCAAACCAGGAGCAAATTTAGAGTCGGTCAAAGCAACCCTAGAAGCTAAACTACCAAAAGATGTCGAGATTTTTGATCGAGCAGAATTTATTCAAAATGAAATATCTTATTGGCAAAATGCTACGGCGATTGGGTTTATTTTTACTCTCGGCACAGCGATCGGTTTTGTCGTGGGAATAGTGATTGTCTACCAAATTCTCTATACTGATGTTGCTAATCATTTGCCTGAATATGCCACCCTCAAAGCAATGGGGTATAAGGATAGCTATTTTGTAGTTTTAGTATTTCAAGAAGCAATTATTTTGGCAGTATTAGGATTCCTGCCTGGCTATTTAATTGCTACAGGCTTGTATAGTTTGGCAGCAGGAGCCACCGCTTTACCTCTAGCCATGACAGCCAATCGAGCTATAACAGTCTTAATTCTAACTGTCATTATGTGTTGTGTTTCAGGTACTGTTGCTGTGAGGAAATTGAGCGCAGCCGATCCCGCAGATATTTTTTAGTTAATTGTTAATCGATGAATAAGATTCAATCCACCATCAACTATCAACCATCAACAACTAACCAAGTTGTTAATATGCACAACCTCAATCATTTCTTTGGGGAAGGAAAATTAAAAAAACAAATTTTATTTGATATTAATTTAACTCTTAATTCAGGAGAAGTAATTATTTTAAAAGGGCCATCTGGTTCAGGTAAAACCACTTTGCTAACTTTAATGGGAGGATTACGATCGGCCCAATCAGGTAGTTTGCGAGTATTTGGGGAAGAATTAGTTGGGGCGAAAAAAAATAAGCTAGTACAGACTAGAAAAAATATTGGCTATATTTTCCAATCACATAATTTATTGGCATCTTTAACGGCAAGACAAAATGTCCAGATGTCATTAGAGCTACATCATGGCATTAAAGCCACAGAAATAGAACAAAGAGCGATCGCCTTACTCGAAGCTGTAGGTTTAAGCGATCATATCAACTATCATCCCCATAGTCTTTCTGGAGGTCAAAAACAACGGGTGGCGATCGCTCGTGCTTTGGCTTCTCATCCCAAAATGGTACTGGCAGATGAACCCACCGCAGCTTTAGATAGTAAATCAGGTAGGGATGTGGTGGAATTGATGCAACAATTAGCCAGGGAACAAGGTTGTACAATTCTGATTGTGACTCACGATAACCGCATCCTAGATGTAGCCGATCGCATTGTGGAATTAGAAGATGGCAAAATTACTTTAGATACCAAACAGTGAAGTAAGTAGGTAGGCATAATTAATTTAAAGACTGATGTGAAGTAGTGAAGTAGTGGAGTAATGGAGATAGGGGAGTAAAGATAAGAATCCGTTATTTTATATTTAATTCCACCCAGCTATTTATATTAATCAACATTAACAAACAAACTTACTATATTTGCTATATTAGTGTGAACCGCCACCTGTAAAACAATTAGGAGCTTACTCAATTACAGGGTATTGCGGAAATAAGTTCCTAAACATTTCCTCTTTATCGAACATTAGGTTCACAATTTAACTAGAAAATAATTAAGAAGGGCTGTGTTGAACACAAACTAAATAATGATTTGCAAAATCAAGGATATCGACTCAGCTTTTATAGCTTTGACTAAATTGGTTTTCCTCATTATTTAGTGTTCTTCTTGTTTCTAGGTTTAATCATTTACAATAATGAACTTATTCCAGAAGGTAGTTTCAGTAAGACCAAATCAGATTGGTTATTTATATCAAGACAACAAGCTACACAAAAAGCTTAATCCAGGAATTTATAAGTTTTTTGATTTTTCTCACAAGTTTGACGTAGCTATTATTCCTACCATTAGTAAGCTAATTACTGTGGCTAATCAAGAAGTTTTGACCAAGGATAATATTTCCTTGCGACTATCTTATCTTTTGGAATATCAAATTACTGATGGTGATATTTTTATAAATAGATTCAGCTTATTTGATACTCCTGCATACAATTCCTCTGCTAATTTAATTGCTCAAGCAGAGAGCGTGGTTCATAATCTATCTCAAGTTGATTTACGAGATGCGATCGCCAAGATTGACAGCCAACAAATAAATGAACAAAAACATGAAGTTCTTAATCAAATCCCAGAGTCGCTAAAAAATCAGTTAGGAAGCTACGGTATTACAGTTCATCAACTGATAGTTAAAGACGTTTGTTTTCCTAAAATGATTCAACAGCTATTTGCTCAACAGTTGGAAACAAAGATTAGGGCAAAAATAGATTTAGAAAATGCGCGGACTACTGTTGCTACACTAAGAGCTTTGAAAAATGCTGCTGAATTGATGCAAAACCACGAAAACATTAAGTTTATCCAGTATTTAGAGACAATTGTCAAGATTGCTGCCCAGGGGAAACATACTTTTATTTTAGGTGATATACAAAACCAGAATTTGCCTAAAGGCTAGCTGCCTTTTGCTCAATTTATAGTCATTCAATCCTTTAATTAGCAATGCCGATTATTGCAATAAAGACATTACAGATTGTTTAGCAGCTAGTAAGGCAGTACCATAAGCTGCTTCAGTATACTTTGCCGATGTAACTGATACTTTTAGATGTCGCTGGCGAATTTTCTGCCAGGCAAGGTTTTTTGCCCCACCTCCTGCTGTGTATACACGAGTTAAGCGATCGGCACCAAGGCTTTGCAATTTTTGATAGCCAGTTTCTTCAATCCGCGAAATACCCTCTAATAGACCATGGAGAAATTCTACTGGTTCTTGGGGACGAGGTTCTAGCTGGGGTGGCAAATTAGGATCATTGATGGGAAAGCGATCGCCTGGCTGAATTAAGGGATAATATTCCAAAGAACTGGCTAGATCGGGATCGATTTGCCTTGACAGTTGTTCTAGCTGCTCGTTACTAAAAAAATGCTGAAGTACAGCGCCACCTGTATTAGAAGCACCACCAGTTAACCATAAGTTTCCTATTTTATGGCTATAGATACCAAATTCAGCAGCAGTAACCTTAGTTCGACTCAATAATTTTAAAACTAAGGTTGAACCGAGAGAAGTAACGGCTTCTCCTGGTTGGTTAGCGCCACTAGCCAGAAATGCAGCAATACTGTCCGTTGTACCGAGCTTAACGATACAGTTGGGCGGTAACTTTAAACGCTGACAGTTAGTCTTAGTTAACATCCCTACATATGCCCCAGGAGTTAGAACTTGAGGATATAAATAACTAAAGGGTAAATCTTGTAACCATTGGGGATAACACAAATTATCTACGTCGTACCCTAACTTAAGAGCATTGTGATAATCGCTGATACCTAATTTACCGTGTAGCAAATAAGCCAACCAATCAGCCTGATGGAGAAAATAATGAGCTTGCTTAAAGTAAGGCTGTTCACTCCACCAAATTAATTTTGCCAGACTGGAAGTGGCGCTAATTACTACATGATTATCAGGAGCGATCGCTTTAACCCGCTCTAACACCTCTTGTCCTCTAGAGTCATTATATAGCAGCGGTTCGGTGATGGGTTTGCCCACAGCATCACAGAGTAACACTGTAGATGAAGTTCCGTTAATAGCGATCGCCTGAATATTTTCTCTCACCTTGACGGGTATCTGAGTAATCAACTCAAATAAAGTATCTTGCCAAGTCTGAACTAACTGATGCGAAGGTATATTACCGAAATTAGCTTGCTGAGTATCAATAATATTTCTTTGGCGATCAATTGCGATCGCCCTCGCGCCAGAAGTGCCAAAATCAATACCAAGATAGAAGTTCATCGTTATGAGCAGTGCGTATTTATGATCTTACTATCAACACAACTTGGGCAGTTCACAACGTACATTGATGCAATAAATCTTGCCATTCACTAGAAGCCAGCAAATTATTAACATCAAACTGTTGACCATATTCGGCAGAATAGTTTTTGAAAGATTCAAGCCAGTCTAAAGGTATCTTGGTGGAATATTGATTGCTGTAGGCTTGAGACTTAGTTAGATAATCCCTCATTTCGGCTAAATATCCTGTTTGATGTAATCGCCAAGCACTCCAGATCAGACTTTGATAACGAGATTGTGCCTCTACAGTTTTTATTGCTGGGGTCAAATTAGATTCAGTGAAGAAATTAGCTGTAATTTGGTTTAACTCTTGAGCTTGCAGCAAGGCATTTTTAGATGCATTGGTTTCATGTTGCCGATATTTTACTGTTATTTGTTCTACCCAAGCAGCGGGACAGCCAATTTTAGCCAGACGCATCACTAAATCGACATCTGGGGTTTGTTCTAAGCTAGTGTTGAAACCTCCTACTCGCTCTAGCCAATTACGGCGAAACAGCATTGCCCCCAAGAAAACAGGTTTCCAAATGATCAGATCAGCCGAGGTAAGCTGAGGTATTTGTTCCCATGGCTTTACCGCAGCTGCTGCTGCATCTTGGCGATCGCTAATTGAATTTTCCCTGTAAATTTGCCACCCACTATTAACCATGCCTAAATCAGGATCTCGATCAAGCAATGCTGTTTGAGAAGAGAGCTTATCAAGTAACAAGATATCATCCTGATCTAAAAAGGCAATATAGTCCCCCAAGGCTGCTGCTAATCCAAGATTACGGCTAGCTGCTACTCCCTGATTTGTTTGGGTCAAATATCGAACCGCCTTGCCATATTGTTGAGCTACTTGAGCCGTGTGATCCGTTGAACCATCATCGACGACAATAATTTCATAGTCTTGATAGGTTTGTTGCAACACACTATCAATCGCCTCTGCTAAATAGCGATCTCCATTATAAGCAGGAATAATTACACTAACTTTGACCACAATCTTTGCTAGAAAAGAAACATCAGTAGCGATTATTGATTATTAATGATTAATTGTCGATTGGCAATTTCTGAATATAGCCGTTCTAACTTAGTGATATTTTGCTGGAGCGTATACCTTTCCAAAACTCTTTGACGAGCTTTATTACCCAATAAATTAGTCATTTCAGGATGATCCCGAAATAGGGGGAGCAGAGTTTTTAACTGTGAAGTCACGTCTTGAGTATCTAAGACCACTCCCGCACCCTGATCTAATACTTCCCCATCTGCCCCCGCATCGGTGGCCAGACAAGCGACACCACAAGACATTGCTTCTAATAAAGAAATAGATAAACCCTCTACTAAAGAAGGCAAAATAAACACATCAGCAGCCCGCAAAATATTGATGCGCTGTTGCTCATCAGAAATATAGCCAAGCCAGATAACATTATGTTCCTTACCATAACTAAGCTGTAGCGAGCTTCTCAACGGGCCATCCCCCACCATTAGTAGCTGACAGCTATCCCCCAGATCTGCTAATTTCCAAGCTTTCAATAAAGCCTCAATATTTTTTTCGGCGGCAATCCGTCCCTGATAAACAAATAGTCTTTTCGCTCCTAGCTGATATTTGACGCTAGAATAACCTGGGGAATATTTCTGCTGATCCACACCATTGGGAATAATTATCACGCGATCGCTGGGAACTCCCAGTTTAATCAACAAGTCTCGTTGAATCTCACTAAAGACAATTACTCGGTCATAACGAGCCAAAAACGGCGCATATAGCTGATAAGTGAGGTATTGAGTACTAGACTTAAGATTGCGGATCTTGCTGTCGAAGGGGGGATGAAAGGTGGCAACCAGGGGTATATTTAACTCTTCACAAATATCTGGCAGACGAAAATCTAGGGGAGATAAAGTTAACGAGGCGTGAACTAAATCTGGTTTTAACCGTTGAAGCGATCGCAACAATACCTTACTCGATTTAAAGGTGGGAATTGTATAAACCTGAGATTTGTAGATAAACGGTAGGGAAACCTCGTGGCAATATGGCCAATCTGGTGATTCCTGAGTGGGATGATGTTCGTAATTGGTCTGTGGTTGAGAAAAATGCAGAAAACTCACCTGATAATCTCGGTCTAACAGGGTATTAGTTATTTCTCGACCATAGGTTACATTGCCACAAAAAGGCGTTTTTTTTCCCAGCCAAGCAATATGCATTCAAATGCTCTTTCTCCTAGGCAACTACGACAGTAAAGCTATTTATTAGCTTTAGTTAATTTACCAGATTAGGGTAAACTCTGGCTTTTTCTCCAGAAAATCCGTTGTTAAATTCTAAACTTTTGTCTCTGGTTGAGACTGATCGCGATCTAGAGCATCAGCAGTCTGCATCATATACCAAGTTAAAACCCCTCCGAAAACAGCGATCGCTGCTAAAACCCAAATCACTCCAGACAAGCCCAAGTGACTTTCTGCTTCGGCAGCCAGCACTAAGGGTAAGGAAAGAGCTATATTTACGGCATTATTCTGTAGACCAAATACCTTTCCTCGCATCGCTTCAGGAGTTCGTGACTGGATTGTAGTTTGCATCGGTACGCCGACTAAAGCTGCAAATGCGCCGATTAATGCTGTCATCGTCAAAGCTAACCAGAGATTATGGGTCGAAAAAGATAAGCCGATTAAAGCAGCAGCCATTCCAATTGAACCAATTAAACTTAAGCGAGCGCGCCTGATACTTTCTCCTTTGCTCCCTAAAATAGCTGCACTTGTTCCCAGACCGATGCCTGCTGCTGCCAGCAAAATACCAAATTGTTCGGCTGCAATCTGAGGAATGTGATCTGCTATGCTCACTGCCAGCACTGCCAAAGCGGCAAAAATTGAGAACAAAATTACTAATTGAATCAAGGCATTGCGTACACGGTTATTTTCTCCCAGGTATTTAATTCCGTCTTTAATATCAGCTAAAACATGAGGCGTTTCTTGTGGAGATTGCTCTATCTCTCCTGTTTTGAGGATGAGTAATATTACCCCAGCGATTACATAAGCACATCCAACTAAGATTTCTTTGCCGATATTTGAGGGCAACCCAACTTGGGCAGCTAAACTATCGGCAATATTTAACAATGGTTCACCAATAGCAAACCCAACAATTAGCAGCGCCATCATGGTGGTGGTATAAAGAGAATTAGCTGCCAAAAGATTTTTGTCTTTGACTATTAAGGGAATTACCGCTTGCTCTGCGGGAGCAAAAAACTGCGTAAAGGTAGAAACTGCAAAAGTAACCCCTAGTATTACGCCAAATCCCCAGGGAATAGTAGTAGACAAAATCTGTCCTTGAAATATCAATAACAAAGGTGGCAATGTCAATACCAAAATTCCTCGGAGCAAGTTAGAAATAACTAATACAGGTTTTTTGCGCCAGCGATCTACATATACTCCTGCTAAAGACCCAAACAACACCGCCGGAATCGTAAAAGCAATCATGATAGGCGATACCCATTTACTAATCGGCTGATTAGGTAACTGAAATTGATTAGCGACTATGGCAATCATCATCACCAAGTAAACTTTATCAGCTAGCTGAGAAAATATTTGACCGCTCCAAAGTATTAAAAATTGTTGGTTCTTTAAGACAGGAGCAAATCCTTGATGGTCTGATGTTGCTATTTCTGTTTTGCTATCTGAAGTTGAGGAAGTTTCTGATTCCGACAGGCGCATTTTATATAGTTTGGCTGGATTTTAAAATTCAATATAGAGATTATCTATTAGCTTAGCTGAACGAATCGTCTTACCAATATGATATTGGATATATTCTCGCAAAACCTTTTCGATTTTGCTCCAAGTTATCTCTAAATCAAAATTGCTGGTTACTTGATGCGTGAATAATTCTGTTGCAGGTAGTTCCTGATTAATTAACTGTTGTAACAAAGATAATTCCAGCCCGTTGAGGCGATAATCGATTTGAGGTAAGCGAATATTATAAGTTTCCACTGCATCTAGTTCATGGTCATGTTGTTGCTGCAACGCATTCAAACTGATAATCCCCCCCCCTTCAAAACTAAATCCCACCTGCCAGGCAACAGAATCGAGATTGGGATGAATAATTTCTTGAGTTACACAGCATTTTAAAAGCTGAGGAGTTAAGCCAGCGATCGCAACTAGATGAAATACTGCCTGAGCCAAATAAGGATATACCGACTCCCCTAATTCACACCCTTCAATTCGTCGCAGATGCTCATTAAGCAGTTCATATAGCTCTGGCTGGGGTTGCTCCGCTACCGCTAAGGCAAGGGACAATTCCGCCAAATATTGAGCAGTTGCTAACTTGCCAATGTCTCGGCTTAAACCAGGATAAGTATAAACAGTATTTGCCTGAATAATTTTATCCAGCGATCGCCCTTGAATGATCAAAAACTCATTAATTACAAACAGTTCAGTTCTGCCTCGTAACTGGGATTTATACTTTTTTGCTCCTGGCGCAATTGCCCTAATCAATCCATACTCAGGAGTTAACACCGTGACAAGGCGGTCATTTTCCTTAAAGGATGAACCTTTTAAAACAATTCCTATAGCTTTATACTTTTGGTTCATTATTGAGGAAAAATCGATTGGTTTTTAGTTTTTGCTGCTAAATTTTCGATTGGCAAAAATGGTTTGATTAACTTTTGACTTCACTTACCCAATTCATTCTGTTGCCGAAGCAAATCTACTCCGCGAGAAGTGCCAAGACGGGTTGCGCCTGCATGAATTAGAGCGATCGCCTGTTCATAAGTACGAATTCCTCCTGAAGCTTTGATGCCGACTTGTCCTTTGGTAATTTCTTTGAGTAGTTCAACATCTTCTATCGTTGCCCCACCAAACCAGCCTGTACTAGTTTTGAGATAAGCTACCCCCGCATCAAGACATACTTCTGCTGCCAGTCTTTTTTCTTCGTTGGTTAAAACTGTAGTTTCTAAGATTGCTTTAACAGTTTGACCTGTTTCATCACAGATTTGCGCTATCTCACGATAGATCTTGCCTGATTCTCCAGATTTAGCCCAACCCAAATTAATTACGACATCTAGCTCAGTCGCCCCATTTTCCATTGCTTCCTGCGCCTCGTATAGCTTCACTGCGGAAGTAACTGCACCCGTAGGAAACCCAATCACAGTACAAACATGAGGCTGCTTATCATGCAATAACTCCCGCGCCTGTTTTACCGCAGCAGGATAAATACAAACGGCAGGAAAATTATATTGCCATGCTTGCTGACAAATCTGCTTAACTTCTTCAGCAATAGCACTCGGCTTTAGTAGGGTGTGGTCAATATAGGTAGCCAGATCGATCTCTAAATCAGTTACAGACATTTTTTCGGTAAGTTCAACTAAATTAATTTGCTCTTTGCCGTAAAATAAATTCAGCGATCGCCAAATCTACAGGAGTAGTAACTTTAAGATTGGTTTCTTCTCCCCGCACAATTTTTACAGGCAGGTCGCAGTTTTCAAATAAAGCAGCATCATCTGTGACTTGCCAACCTAATTCTTTGCCTTGAGCATGACAACGTTTTAGTAACTCTACTTCAAATCCTTGGGGAGTCTGAGCAGCCCACAAGTTATGGCGATCGGGGGTAGCGGAAATAATGCCGTCTTGATCTACCACTTTAATCGTATCTTTCACTGGCACAGCAGCAATCAATCCTGGACAAGTGTGTAATGTTTCGCTACAAAGATCGAACAGTTTAGGAGTGACCAAACACCTCGCGCCGTCGTGAATTAAAACGCGCTTGGCATCTGCTGGTAAAGCCTGTAAACCATTGTAAACTGACTCCTGACGAGTTTCCCCTCCCACAATTAACTCAACTGGATTAGTTAAATTTAATTGCTGCAAAATATTTTGGAACTCGATCAAGTCTTCAGACTGACCCATAATACCAATCCATTTGATAGTTGAAGCGGCTTGCGCAGCCAATAAACTCCAAGCTAGTACAGGCTTTCCCAACAGTTCCAAGAAGAGCTTATTGCGTTGGCGTAGCCCTCGCGTAGCGAACTCGCTGCCCATGCGACGACCCATACCTGCTGCGGGAATCAATAAGTGCATTTTAATGATGTTTTCCTAAAAATAATCCGCTTTAGCTCTATCATCTACTAAAATTGTCCTCAGATAAAACTAAGGACTATATTTTCTTTATAGAATGCGTGTACTAGCCCTCGTGCCTGGCGATATTGGCAATCAAATTCTCTTTTTTCCTACCCTGGAAACAATTAAGCAACAGTATCCTCAAGCGTCAATTGATGTTTTAGTCGAACCTAGCTCTAAAAAAGCTTATCGAGTTTGCAAAAATGTTGATGACGTTCTAGTGTTTGATTTTCAAGACCGCAACAGTTTCGCCGATTATCTCAATCTTTTGGGGACGGTGCGCGATCGCGAGTATGATGTCCTCATTAGTCTCAAAACCTCCTGGCGAATTAAGCTCTTACTCTGGCTCAATGGCATCCCCACTAGAATTGGCTACCAAGATGATTCAGCAATATACCTATCCACTACTGTGAACCGTAAAGCAGAGCAGTATACGGCGCAAATGTATCATGATTTGCTCACAGGACTGGGTATTCGGGCTTCTTGCCCCCCCATTACGATCAATGTACCGACGGAAGATATTCAGTGGGCAGAATCGGAACAGCAGCGACGGAGGATGGATAGTGGGTATATTGTTCTTTGGGATCAACCATCAACAACTGAAATAAGTTCTTACCCCATTGCCAACTGGCAAACAATTGTTCAAGATATGGAGCAGCGTCAAACAGGATTATCGATTGTCATCTTACAAAGCGATCGCAATCAAGCCTGGGTGACGACCATGGTTTCGGCTAATGGCAATCTCAAGGAGATCGCCCCTCCTGATGTGGGTAAAACCGCAGCAATTATTGCTGGAGCTAACCTAGTACTATGTACTAGTGGAATGGCAATGCAGCTAGCTATAGCCACTGATACTTATACTTTTGCGTTAGTTGGCAGTCAAGACAAAACTATACCTATTAACCAAGAAAACTGTCATGCCATTTCTTCTAAAACCGAGGATTTGCAAGAAATACAGCCTGAGACAGTGATTACACAACTATGGCAACAATAAAAGTATGATCGACGTGAGTTCGATCGACAATTTTGATCTGCCCAATTAAGACGACAAAACGAGCAAATTAATCGGCGTTGCCTCATCATAGGATGGTATTGACTTGGGGACTTGGAGCATAATTAATCGTTGCTGACTCTAAATCATCTGCGGCTAGGCAACGCCAGTGAGAACGAGAAGTAAAGCTTTTCCCTTTTCTCAATCTAAACCATTCAATTTTGCAACCCATCGAACTCACGTTATGTAGCCATAGTTTATGACACAAAAATATTGGGAAAAAAAACCTACCTCTTTTAAAGAGATGGTTCAATTAGTAGAAAAGTATCTTCAGACTGAAATTGTTCGAGAAACCAAAGATAAACAACTTTATTATCACAATCTCAACCATGCTTTAGCAGTTAAAAGGCGTGCTAACTCAATTTTTCAAGCAATTAAACCAGCCTTGTCCCAAAATCACTCACTACAGGAGCTAACACGATTAGAAAGTCTGATTGATATTTGTGGATTGGCTCACGACATGGTGCAAGTATTTGAGCCGACTTCATCAAATCTTTCTCGTAAGAGGCTTTCTGGCTTGAGCGAAACAGAAACAGCCAACAAACTGTTAAGGTATATTCAAGAGCTAAATCAGGCTTTATCAACAGAAAAATCAGCTCCAACTTTTTTATTTAGCGATCGCGAACAGCAAATTATTCGCGATGCTATCATTGCCACGATCTGTATCCAAGATCCCCAAGGAAGCAAGACCAAAACCACTTTTTTTTCCTATTCAATCTACCAACCCTATCTTTACGATCCTCAAACCAAGATCTCCCTCGTCGGCAGCATTATTGCTTTGGCCGATTTAGGTGCTTTAGGCATGGACGGAGTAGAGGCATATATTCAGGATGGAATATTAGTTTTTCTCGAAGACAATCCCTATCTTCTGGAGTTGGTCTTAAATTGCGATCGCCCCAACTCTCTTGCGCCGGACGTAACTAAAGCCAAGTTATTAACCATGGCTCGCTTTATAGTTGACTTAGCTCATGAAAGACAAGCCAGATTTGAGCAGGAAATTGCAGGATTTATGCCCCAAATGCGTCAGATTCTACGCAACCAAGTTTTTATTTACTTAAATCAAGATAGTATTAATCAGGTTAAAACTCTAGTCCCAAATCAATCAAGCGCCAGTCTTTCCGAACTCATCAGTTTTTTCTGCTCAAATAAAATTAAAACTATTAGTACTTAGTATAAAAAGCAAAGTATGAAAAGCAAACTAATTGTCATTAGTTGATTACAGAAGTTCCTACCTGAGAAGCCTGCCAAAGCTTATATAGAGAATATTCGATTTCAGGATTTAACTCACAAACAAATACTCCTTCTTCGCTATTTTTTGTTTGAGCTAGCCAAGTACCGATTAAGCTAACTTCTAGATAATTATCATCACAGGGAATTAATTCAATCGGCTGATTTTCCACTAACTTGACTAAATTATTGGTTTCAGAACTAATTGATAGTACTATATTGGCGATGCTGGATTCAAAATAGATGCATACTCCAGCGCGCAAATTAACTAGAATGCGATTTGCTTTCCAAACTTCAACAGCTTCTTCTAAATACTCTAAATTGATTCCATCTTCTAAATAAGTAATTTTTAGCATGATAATGCTTTACTCCTCTAAGGTAAGGTTGTCCCTGTAGATTCAGGTTGGGGATATATTTATTGGATTGAAATAATCCATAACTAACTGTTGACTATTTTCTAGTTTTTGACATTGACACAAATCACTTGACAATTGTTTACTTGGAAAAAATTAATTTTAAAAAACCCTGGAGAATCTTTTTGAGGCTGCGAGATATGTTAAATTTTATTAAAATAAGCTCTCAATTTAGTATGGCTATTTTGAACTGTTTTGCCCCGCTATCCATTTCTAGGCGTGATTTACGCTCAATTTTTAGAGTGTAATCCCTAACTAATTCTAGGTTATTACCCTTTCTACGTTTTATTATTAATAAATATGCTGTACTTTATACTGCACTTTTCCCTAAACTCACACAACGCTGGCGTTTGTTGTTTAAAAACAAACATATGTTGAGGCGCGATACATTATGGATTAAAGAGAAAAGTGATTAAAACAAGATTAAATTTGTGGCTAAGGGTTTCCAAACTACATTTTTAATACTACAATTATAGCACCGTGTATGTCTAGTATCTAGAGGAAAAAAATGCGAACCCTAACTCGCACATCAACAACTGAAATGGAAGTTACCAGTATTCGTTTAGAGCGTAGTCTCAAAGACAAGCTCAAAGAACTTTCGGGTAATCAAGGCTATCAGGCTTTAATCAGAGATATTTTGTGGAACTATGTCCATCAAAAATCTGGCGATTATCGACCTCAATTTGCTCGCTCTGATATTCGCGCTACAGTAGAAGCAACGGCTCGCAAAGATGAAAGTTGCGCCTTAACAGGGAAGCTAATTCAAGAAGACGAATCAATGCTGCTAGGATTTACAATCTACGGTGATTTAGTTCCTCTAAGCGTTAGTAGTGTAGCCGAATAATGTTTTGCGGGGATCTAGGAAGTTAATTGCTATCTCCACGAAGGTTTTTACCATTTAGCTTACTAATTCCCCCTACAACTATAGTGATTCCAATTAATATCCGCAGGTGTGTCATTTAGGGCATATGCCCGTATGTAGTCAAAAGCTTTACAGCAAATTTACCAGCTTTTACTCTTCGTTTGGTTTCTATTTGAAATGACTATATCTCCAAGATCTAGGCATGAATTTGTGGTTTATAACCTGAACAATATAATCGAGTCAGCATTATTATTTTCCTGGTTCTAAACAAAGAATCTAAAATATAGAGAAGTGATGAAGTTTATTGTTCTGGAGAATCCTGAGTAAGCCACAGTTGCGAGGGAGTCCCATGACTAAATGATCGTTAGATCTCAATAGGAGTTATTTAAAAAGATGACAGAAGCAATCAAAACAATAGAAAGAGGAATTCAATTAACCCCAAATGCTTTTAAGCATATTAAAATGCTGCAAGAACAACAGGGAAAGGAACTTTGTCTTCGTGTAGGGGTTCGTCAAGGGGGTTGCTCTGGCATGTCCTACATGATGGATTTTGAAGAACCCGATCACCTCAACGATAGCGATGAAGTGTTTGATTACGATGGGTTTCAGATTGTATGTGATCCTAAAAGCCTGTTGTATCTTTATGGTTTAGTTTTAGACTATAGTAACGCTATGATTGGTGGTGGTTTTGAGTTTACCAACCCGAATGCCGCTCAAACTTGTGGCTGTGGCAAGTCTTTCGGCGTGTAGATACATTAATTAGAAGGCTCAGTTAAACTTAGTCAAATAATAGACAATAAGGTGAAACTAGCTAAATTTAATATTTTGTCAAAGCAGGTTAACCATAATTAACCTGCTTTTTGTTGCTCTAGTATTCTAAAAATCGCTGGGTAAAGGTAATATTTGTAATGTTTAATTTCTTTCTCAAGCAAGAAAATAAGATGCGCTCTGCGCTGGCTTTGCCAATCGCCAAAAAACTATTTTCCCAGCACAAAATTAACTAACTTATTCGGTACGACAATTACCTTTTTCACTTCTTTCCCTTCGATATATTTTTGAGCAATTTCCGATTCAGTGGCGTATTTTTCCAACGTGGACTTATCAGAGCCAGCAGGGACTTGAATTGTACCGCGAGTTCTGCCCATGATTTGCACCACTAAAGTTACCTCGTCTACCACTAAGGCAGATGGATCTACTAACCTCCACGGTTGTTGGTGGACTGATTCACTGTTACCTAACCTACTCCATAATTCCTCAGCAATGTGAGGCGCAAAAGGAGCAAGCAATAAGACCAAAGTTTCAATTCCTTCTTGATATACAAGGGAAGTTTTACACTGAGCATCTTTTAAGGCATTGCTTAACTTCATTAACTCCGAGACAGCAGTATTAAATTGGTAATCTCCTGTTAAGTCTTCGGTAATTTCCTTAATGGCAGTGTGAATAGCTCGGCGTAATTCTTTTTCGGCTTTAGTAAGTTCTCCAGGGGATTGATTAATACCAGCAGGATCGTAGTCTGTCGCCAAAGTCCATACTCGATTTAAAAAGCGGAATTGTCCCTCTACCCCCGCGTCATTCCATTCTAAATCCTTTTCAGGAGGAGCTTGAAAGAGGATAAACATCCTAGCGGTATCCACACCGTATTTACCCAACCCTTCTGCTAAACCGACACCGTTATATTTGGATTTGGACATCTTTTCGTAGAAAACTGCTAATCTATCTCCTGTTTCGGGATCTACAGGATTGTCACGATTAACTTCGGTAGAGGGAATATATTTGTTAGTTTTGGGGTTTTTATAAGTTAAACCCTGCACCATTCCTTGAGTTAGCAAACGTTTAAATGGCTCGTCAAAATTGAGTAAACCGCGATCGCGCAACACTTTAGTAAAGAAGCGAGAATATAATAGATGTAAAATAGCGTGTTCGATGCCACCTACATACTGATCCACAGGCATCCAGTCGTTGACCTGCTCAGGAGCAAAAGCTTTTTCAGGGTTATTAGCATCGCTGTAGCGGAGGAAATACCAAGAAGAATCAACAAAAGTATCCATCGTGTCGGTTTCCCGTTGAGCAGGTTTGCCACAGGCGGGACAATCTACGTTAATCCAGCTGTCTAACTGAGCCAGAGGCGAGCCACCGCGCCCTGATAATTCCACAGATTCGGGCAATTTTACAGGTAGATCGTGGTCGGGGACAGGTACAGTACCGCAATCAGCGCAGTGAATCACGGGAATGGGGCAACCCCAATATCTTTGGCGAGAAATTAACCAATCCCGTAAACGATATTGAATGCGTGCCTGACCATAACCCTGTTGTTCGGCATATTCGATGATCTTGGCTTTTCCTTCAACCGAAGGCATACCGTCAAACTGTCCTGAATTAACTATTGTTCCTGGCTCCGTATAGGCATCTTGTAGGGGCGTTTCGCGAAACGCCCTTACGGGAGACGCCCCTGGATTTGTTTCGTCGGGAACAATTACGGTTTTAATGGGCAAACCTTTTTCGGTGGCAAATTTAAAGTCTCTCACGTCATGAGCAGGGACACCCATTACTGCACCAGTACCGTATTCATAGAGAACATAGTCAGCAATTAGGATCGGTACTTCTTCACCGTTAAAAGGATTAATTGCTTTGCCCCCAGTCAGGATACCTCGCTTAGGCTTATCCTCCGCAGTCCGTTCAATTTCAGTCTCTCCTTTAACCTCTTCAATAAAAGCTTCTACCGCTGCTTTTTGCTCAGAAGTAGTTACTTTAAGAGTTAAAGGATGTTCGGGGGCAAGCACAATATAGGTTACCCCATAAACAGTATCGGGACGGGTAGTAAAAACAGCAATCTTGTCGTCTCTACCGACAAGAGGAAACTCTAAATAAGCCCCAACAGACTTACCAATCCAATTAGCCTGCATGGTTTTGACTCTTTCTGCCCAGCCGTCAAGCTGATCTAAATCCTGTAATAGCTTCTCTGCGTAGTCCGTAATTTTAAAGAACCACTGCTTGAGTAACTTTCGTTCTACAATTGCCCCAGAACGCCAAGAACGTCCTTCATTGTCTACCTGTTCGTTAGCCAGCACAGTCTGATCGATCGGATCCCAATTAACCGCAGCTTCTTTCTGATAAGCCAATCCTGCATCCAGAAATTGGAGAAACAGCCATTGAGTCCATTGATAGTAGTCAGGAGAACAGGTGGCAATTTCTCTCTCCCAGTCAATCGAAAGCCCCAACTGCTTAAGCTGCTCCCGCATTTGAGCAATGTTTTGCCACGTCCACTGAGCAGGAGGAATTCCGCGATCAATCGCTGCATTTTCGGCAGGTAAACCAAAAGCATCCCAACCCATAGGATGTAGCACTCGATAACCCTGCATCCGTTTTAGACGCGCAATGACATCAGTGATCACATAGTTACGCACATGACCCATGTGCAAATTGCCCGATGGATAGGGAAACATAGACAAAGCATAGAATTTTGGGCGCTCGCTCTGCTCTGGAGTTTGATTGCTCGCCAATTCTTGCCACTGCTGTTGCCATTTTTGTTCAATTTCTGCTGCGTTGTATCGTGACTCCACAACTGGGGTTACTCCTATAAATTGCTACGATAAAATTTGATAACTCTTCAATATTACATTTATTAGTTTAGTAAAGTTATCTACCCTAGCATAAAGATAATTATGAGCCAGTCGAACCAAATATCATCTCAAGCAACTACCAAAAAATTGGGCTCTTCTAAAGTAGTTATGACAAATTAGTACAAAATAAAGTTAAATTTGTTTTCGATTAGAGGCATATTAACATCGGTAGGAGTAATAGCAGATACTCTCAAAGCCCATACTGACTAAAAGCCTGGAGTTTGCGATCGCGCTTTTTCTAGATGGACGTATACTGATTTTTTACAAGTTAACTATACAATCTTATTAATTGAATATTAATCAATATTACTTTTGTAGGCCAACTTGTGCTTCAAGAGTTTCAAGCCTTTTAAACGTTGGCAAAAAATAATTAGACTTTTAATTCTATAGCTTGAATCATTGCTAATAAAAACAAACGTAGTTGGAAAGTATTTTACTTATTGCAAATGCCATCGAGTCCAATCAAACAGGTCGAGCAAGTTAATAATCTAGAATTAGCTGAATCAGTAACTCCTAAAAAAAACAAAGTCAGAATTTTTTTGAGCAATGCTATTTATTTGCCATTTGCCTATTTAGAAAAAGTAAAGCGCAGAGGCGAAAACTATACGCTTAAAGTAATTTTATGGGATGATGTTCCCCTACTTTTATTAGCCTTTTCTTGGCAAGCAACTAACTCTGTTTTACATGGCGTTAGCATAATATTTTTGTTAGTTTCCTTCTGGTGTGTATATGAGTTGGGCTATTACGAAAATGACTATGTTGCAGAAAAGTATGAATCAAAGCCAAAACTAGCTCTGACTTATTATGCCCATAAGTCGATGATGAGGACTGCTTATCCCTGGCTTTGGTCGTTAGTGTTTGGTTTGATCGGGATAATTTTACTAGAGAAAACTCAAGTCATTCATCTGCCTTTTGCAATATTAATAGCGCAAAAGATTAATTTTTTTAATCCGATAATTTTAACTTACTTATCTTGGATTATCTTTTTAGTTTGTATGAGATACTGTTTTTTCGTGTACAATTATGCCAATAAACAGACTAGAATCTGGTTGTACATAATATTACAGTCATTTCGTTATTACAGCTTTTTATGGGTGACAGCAACTAATTTAATCGGCATTACTTTGTTATCCAGTCAGATACTTTCACGTAGCCTTTTGTATCTCGTATATCGATACTCTGGAGGCGATTCTAACGACTGGCCTAGAGAAATACCCGAAAAAGTTTTGCGCTGTTTAATCTTCATCTTTATGCTAACAAGTATCTGTTTTGGCAGCCAAAGTTTAGAATTATGGCAAAGGTGGCAAACGTGGACTATTATTGCCTGGTGTGTTATTCAGGGTCAAGGTCAAATCAAAAGAATACTGCTTCAAGTTAAGCTAGTAGCTCAAGATGGTTCTAATTAAACCCGATTATTGTAGCCTTTGGCATTACAAGAGTATAAAAGCTAATACTGATTCTTAGATAAGAATATTGTATTAGTAGTGTTTCTTGGGGGAATGATTATAAAACTAAATTTTTCTAATTTTTGACAATGGAAAAGAATCAAAGTGAAATAATGAACACAATTGATTCACAAAAATCGCTCGCAGCGATCGCGAATGCTACTAAAGAAACCACTGTAATTCTCGATTTTGACGAAACTCTCCTCCTTAGAAACTCAACAGCAGAATATATCAACAGTTTACGTCCCCGCTTAATTGGCTTTGTGTTAATTATGCTCTTAAAGATAATTAGACCTTGGTGTTGGCTACCAGGAATATTCAGAGGGAATCAAACTAAAGATTGGTATTTGGTAACAATTCCTACGATTTTATTACCCTGGACGCTGTTACTTTGGCAGCAGAAAGCACAAAGATTAGCTAAAGATTATAGCAATCTGGAAATTATTTCAGCGATCAAACGAAATACTGAAGCCCCAGTTATTGTTGCCAGTTTGGGCTTCAATTTTATTATTACTCCTTTACTTCAAAATATGCCGATGAGATGCGATCGCTTAGTTAGCTGTCGATTTTGGCAAGGAGCAAGCGATCGCCAACAGGGTAAACTATTAATGATGCAAAAAGTATTATCCCCATCGGCAATCAAAACAGCACTCTTAGTCACTGATTCTGAGGATGATTTAGGGTTACTGCAAGTGGTTCAGCAACCTTGTTTTGTTTTATGGTCTGGTGCTAAATATGTCGACCCGTTTCAAGACTTTTGGCTTAATGCTCTAGTCAAAAAACTTAAGAAACTAATTAAGGGCTGAAGATAGGTAAAGTTCACACAAGATCCAATATCTATGAGAATGTTGATTCTCCAGAAATTAGCTCAGTTTTTTTAAATGTTAGGGGGTTGCGGGAGTAGAAGCTTCTGTATCTTTAGTAGTCGAGAAAAATCGCTCTGTAATCGCAGCGGTAAAGATATGGGATAACAATCCTACTGGTCCCGCAAAAAGACAGAGAATTAAAGAATGAACCGTCCAAACTCCAGTTTTTTGCCCCTGCCAGTAAATCCAGCGACCAACAAAAAGATCTAAAACTAAAAAATGAACCCATCCCGTAGCTGCAATTCTTTCGGTAGCAAAAAATTGAGCGATATCTGTTAGCTGAGGATTAGAAAGAGCCTGAGCCGATTCTGGAGTAATTGACCCTGAAAAGAGATAGATATAAAGACCCGCTAATGCGATAAATGGGAGAAAAGATGCCATGGCTTTTTGCGTAATTCCCCATTTAGGCAAGAAAATCATCAAAATCCAGAATGGAAGCACGAAGAAATTGGCAAGATTGAATAGCTGATTAATTGTCATTACAAATACGGAATTAACAAGTTATCTTGAAGTGATTTTAACAAACAGGACGGATTATAAGGAAATTAAATTTAACAGCGCACACTCCCATACCAAGCGGGGTTGCACGTAACTCAGTAAATACTGACGAGTTTTCTCCCAAGTTTCCATTAACTCTGGGTGTTGATTTTGTTGCCAGTAATAATATTGCAGATAATCCACCAACCACAGTTGTACTGAACTATCTAATTGAGTAGTAATAGCTTGTGCTAGGTTGAGAGCCTCTAAAGGAGTTTTGGGGGGTTGCTTTAACTGCTGTAACAGTTGATCGGGAATTAGCTTTAATTGCTGCCAAGCAGCGATCGCCTGTCCTGGACTTCCCTGGGCGATCGCCATGAGTTCAGGATGCTCTAAAATTTCTCGATAGTCATTTTGCAGTATAGTGCTTAAATTCTTTGAGGAGAGAGGATTGAACTGAATTTTTTGACAGCGAGATACCAAGGTGGTTAACAAAGAGTCGGCATCAGGGGCAATTAAAATTAGCGTGGCCTTGACTGGCTCTTCTAGGGTTTTTAATAAAGCATTAGCAGGTGCTTCTGCCATAGTGTGAGCATCTTCAATAATGACAACCTGTCTTGTGGCTTCTAATGCAGGACGATTGAGAAACTGGGTAATCTGCCGAATCTGTTCAATCCGAATCTTGGGCGGTGTTTTCTGCCAACCTTGTTCAGTAGCTTGAGCAGCAGTATATAGTTCACCCCCCTTAATAAAAGTAGGTTCTACCCATAGTAAGTCTGGATGATTACCTGTGTGTAACTTTCTGCAAGCCAGGTGCTGTTTTTCGGCAGACAAACCAATGGTTAATAACAGTTGGGTAAAATTTTGGGCAGCGATGGTGCGTCCAATTCCCGATGAACCACAAAAAAGATAGGCGGGGGCTATTCGCTGTTTGGCGATCGCCTGTTGTAGCAACTGCACTGCTCTTGATTGACCTAGCAGATTAGCAAAAGCATTCATGTCTTAACCAAGGCCAAATCTAAAATATGGGCTAAAGCTTAAAGCTGAAAACTAGCTAGTTTATACGAAGCTAATTCACATCATCATCATCAATCATGGCAGGATCGATCAGGGTAATATCGTAAGGATCGTCGGGGGGAATAGTTGGAAAAACATCATATTCTCGATATTCATACACGGCTTCCACCTGTGGACCAAATACAACCTTATCCCCATGTTTTAAATCGTGAAATCTAACTTTTTTTCCATTGATTAATAAACCGTTGACGCTATTTTTTCCTTCAGAATCACCATCAATAATTCGATAATAATCATGATCCTCTTCCTTTCTTCTGACTAGGGTGGCATGATGGCGAGACACAAACTGAGATTGCAGCAGAATATGACATTGTGCGCCTCTGCCCATGGAGTAAAGATCATCCTGAAGACGAATTTCGCGATGACCTTTGCCATCGGTAACAATTAAAATATGCTCTTCACGGTGTTTTACAGGTCTTACAGTCATGGAAATATTTTAAAATCCCTAGTCTATTCTAACTAGTTATGATCTATCTAACTAGCGAATATAGATGGGATACTATAAAAAATAGCAACTACAGGTATTAAGCGATCGCTACGCCATCAATAAAACAACTTAATCAAAATAAAATAAGGTAACAATTTTTCTTTGTTCCTCAGCTTCTCGACAAGTTTTCAAAAGAGTATCGCTATCGTGAAACGCAAAGCAAATTAATTGCTGGCAACGAGAAATAATTTCGCTGTTACACATTGCACTGGCTTCCCCCAGAGACAGATGATCGTTGCTAGAATTCTCAATTAGATGAACGACTTTCTCCAGTTGTTTTTTAGATTCTTTAGGCTGACGTGAGAGACTCTGGGGCAAAATTACAGTTAATAAATTTGAGTCCGCACGCATTGCACCTTTAATCGCTGCTGAATTAGTGCCAACTGCTCCAGAAGTAACTAACCGATTTCCTGCCAAAACCAAAGCGTAGCTCATCATTTCAATTAGCTGCTGGTGCATTAAAGGCACATGGCGAGAACCTAGTAAGGCAAATCGCTTAGAACCAGTTTGCTGAATCGCTGCTAATTCTTGGGTTAATGTATCGAGGCTAATGTCATTTGCGGTAACAGTGTCTAGTGGTTGTTGGCTCAATGAACAAATATGGTGATCTTAAGATTAACGCCAGTAATTGTAACAAATGATTGTCCTTCAAAGCGATAGGTTGTGGGAAAACTTTATTTTCAAAATTTTCCAGATCTCAACCCCCACTCCTCAACTCAACTCCAACATTAGGCAATACTGCCTCGTTTACGGGCTTCTTTGTAGGATGTGCCGACGTTGCGTAAACCTGCTTTAATTAGCTGCTGTTCTAATAGACCAAAAAAACGCGCGCGATCGCTGCCTCGAACTACGGCTTGATTATGAGCTTCTGCTAGGGCGACAGGATAACCATAACCTTTCTGTACCTGAGCCAACATAATACTCAAAGACTGATCGAATAGAGCCTGATCTTCTACTACCCAGGCAGGAACTTCAATCCGTGCTACTTCTGCACCAACGTTGACATAGCAAAAATAGACTCTTTGGGCTGCTTCGTAAAGATCTAAAATACGTAAATTACTCCGATATAAAGGGCTACGCTGTCCTGGTTGGAGGCGACTTGCCCAATAGGTTGAATCTCGTAGAGAATCTATTTTCTGACAAGGATATTTTTCCACTAGATCGCCACAATGAGATACACAGTTTGGCTGTTCATGTTCACAGGTATGCAAGCGCAGAAAGTTTAGTCCTTCAGTACTTCGGGATGCACTGACATAACCCATCAGGGGAATTTGAGTTTCTCTGAGGCGTTCACAAGCAGCGAGAATCGGCGGTAATATTTTATCTCTTGCTTCCCCAGGCAAGCCATCTAAAAACCAGTAAATTAACGAACCATCAACCAAAGCCAGATTAGGTACATGATGGTGTTCTCCTGGGGGTAGCACCCAATTACAGGCCATTTCTGCCAACATTTCGGCTTCGGCTACCGTGCGTCGATAACCCATCCATTCCTCTAACCGAATACCCCACTGTCGAGAGATGTATAAGTCTTCGGTTTTGTAAAAAACTTCGGGAAGGCTATCTAATAATGGATGTAGGCTTTGTCCATAATGAAGCATAATCTGACCGATGTTAATCAGATAGCAGTAGGCAATCTCATGGTGAGAAGGAGAAATCTGTGAACCATCGGTAGCAAAAACACTATGGCTATAGGGTGCGGTTGGAATCTCAAAACATCGATCTAAAGGCTCGATGGGAGTAGCTGCGGCAAACAGCAGGCGATCGCGAAAATCTGTCTGCTGCTGAATTAATTCTGTCTGTAACTTAGCTGCCTGTCGCTGTAAATTTTGGGCATACTCCAGTCTTTTGCTGGAGGCGATCGCCTCTTTGTGCAGATGTTGACTAATTCCAGGAATTTGTCCCGCAATTTTGGCTAGGTCTAACATAGTTTTGCATAATTATTGTAAATAAAGCAGATTTATCAATTTTAAATCGACGGATGTTGCTCCCCTAACCGAGATAGATAGATGGTTGGTTAGTTAGTTTGTTCGACCTCAACAGGGGAATAATCGTGATATTTTTCTTGATCGTAATAGTAAAGAGTACGTATAGGATAAGGGATACTAATATTTGCTCGATCCAAAGCTGTTTTAATCGCCATTATGGCTTTAGTTTGTACCCTACGCAGTTGTCTTTGCTGGGATCTGCTCCAATAACGCACGACAAAGTCAATGGAACTATCGCCAAAGTTGACCAAGTCAACTTCAGGACTAGGTTCGCGCATAACCCCTTCAACCTGACCAATTGTTTGCAATAATAGTTGACTCGCTTCGGGTAAGGAGGTATTGTAATCGACTCCTACTGCTAAATCTGTTCGCCGATAATCATAAGCAGTAACCACTTTAACTGCATCGGCAAAAACCGCTGAGTTGGGTAATAAGACTCGTTCTCCTTGATAGGTACGAATCTTGGTAGTACGAATACTAATATGTTCGACTTTTCCCTGATATTCACCAATTACGACCTCATCACCAATCCGAAATGGTTCTTCAACTAACAAAATAATTCCTGCTAAGAAATTCTTGAAAATATCTTGGAAGGCAAACCCAATCGCTACCGAACCCACCCCCAGCGTCGCAATAATATCTCCTAGCTCAAATCCAGGAAATGCCAAAACGCAGGCAAGCAAAATTCCTACCGTCCATACGCCGATGCGACATACTTTGATGAGCAATAGCTGTAGGGAAGTACTTTTAATCGCGCGCCTTCCTGTTTCATCGGCAAGTTTTAAGGTAATTTTGACTGCGTATTGAGTCAAAAATAACACTACCAAAGCCGATAATAAACTCGGTAGTGCTTTAATACTTTGACCTAGCAACTCCAGTAAAACTTGAACAATTGTATTAATGATTTCGGGCATAGTTTTACCGTTAATAATCAGTGTTAGATATATGTTTTAGCATCTTAAAGTGGAAATTTTGCTAATTACTAAGGCAATCTGGATTATTTGGATGGACACGCAATTGAGAAAATTAATATTTTTCGTCTGAACAAGATGTTTGGGCAAAACTATATCTTGGCAATTGCATAATTTGTTCAATTGACCCTGTCTACTCGTTTTCAACTAATGTTGTAGCTTGATATATTTCCGTAAGTAAAATTATTTACTCCACAATCATTAAAATCTCGCCTCACGACCTTGTAAAATATAAATAGGCAATTAATTAGCACTCAACTTAGCAGCAAATTTATCCATACAATGCCTATCCACTAAAGCTATCAGAGTTTAAATAAGTAAATTTACACATTATTTACATTTTTACGGCAATAATTACTTAAACTTTACGGCTTGCTCCCATATTCGCGGATATACTGAGTTTAAGTCATAAAAATAAACATAGTAACTCTATTGTAATCACCAACATATCAGTAAATTCATGGAAGACATTAATAACTATATTTCTGCTATTCAACAAGAGATTGTTGCTGAAGAAAAAACCGTTAAGGTTGCTCGGTTAATTATTTTGCTAATCAAAATTGAGAAAGAATTAGCTGCTGTGAAAGAAACTTTAGCCAAATTGCAAAATCATCAGCAAAAATACAACCAAGATTCTCAGCTATCGGCACAAATTGAGCAGAAAATTGCTACCGTCAACCGCCTTTCTGCCAAAATTAGTAAAGCAAGACTTAATTTAAACTACTATTTTATTTAAAGTCTGCATTTTAATTACAGCCGTCTAATTTTAAAAAAATTAACTATAAAAACTCTCATAATTTTGAGTAAATAAATCTGCAAATTGTTTTGAGGCTGGTGTTTATGTCAGTCTGTGAACGAGGAAGGCGATTAATCTACTGCACTTTTGGGTTGAATACAACACTTGATTGAGTGATCAACGTGGTCTGTTCAATTGAACATGGGGATGGCGAACTTGCATTGTCAGGTCAAACCACGTTGTTGAAAACTGCTGTAAATTAATTTAGACGACAGCCTAACTGTCTCATATAGTCCATAATTATCGTCGATGCGCCACCTGCTGCGCGTGCGCTGCGATATGTGTCACAGGCTTGATTATACTGAGCATTTTTGGTTTGGAGCGAACCTTTTAAGCCCCATAAGGCGGAATTTTGGGGATAAAATTTAAGTCCGCGATCAATTGCCGAGATGGCTTGATTATCTTTACCTAAAGCTGACCAAGCGATCGCCAATTCTCGCCAAATTTGCACATCGTAAGAGCTAAGTTCACTCGCCTTGGTTAAAGATTCGATCGCTTGAGTATATCGTCCTTGCTGATTTAAGACAACGCCGCGATCGCGCCACAACAAAGGGATATTATCATTAATTTTGAGAGCTTGATCGTAGTTAGCGATCGCCTGATCGAGATTATTTTGCTGTTGGTAGATTGTGCCTTTAGCCTGCCAAGCTTGATAAGATTGAGGACGGATTTGGAGCGCGCGGTCTAATGCCGCCAAGGCATTTATCCCCTGACCATTTTGTGCTAAAGCTTCGCCTTTGCCTAACCAGCCTCGATAACTATCGGGCATTAATTTAATCGCCTGGTCATAAGCTGCGACTGCTTTGCTATACATTTGAGTTGCTGCAAAAAAATCTCCTTGAGCAATCCAAGCTGATCTATCTTCGGGACGCTGCTGGGTGATTTTAATATAGTTGTTATTTATTTCTTTGCGAACTTTTTCCGCCTCTTGAAAACGATTTAAAGCCTTTAAAACAAAAAACTTATCTTGCCATAGCTCAAGACTGTCAGGTTTAATTGCCTGAACTTGATTAAATAAGTCCAGCGCCTCAGGATATTTTCTCAGTTGAAATAATATTTTGGCGCGATCGCTTAAAAACTGAGGATTGAGCTGATCGCGCTCTAATGCTGCATCTTGCATGACCAAAGCGGCTTCATATTGCTGAAGTTGGAATAAAGCCTGTCCCTTGCGATTATAGATTATGGCTTCTTGTGGCTCTAACCTTAACGCTTGATTATAGGCGGAGATAGCTTCAGTAAAATTATCGAGACGGAATAAAGTATCTCCTCGCTTTTGCCAACTAGAACCAAGATCGGGATTTAACTCTGTCGCCTCAATGTAGGCATCTAAAGCTTCAGGATAGCGTTCCATAGCTGCTAAAGCATCTCCCTTCCCTAACCATGCCCGCCAACTCTGAACTTGAAGATTAATCGCTTGAGTAAAGCGATCGACAGCAGCCTGGGGCTTCTGGGGCAATAGTTTCTGACCCTGATACAAATAATAAATAGGTCTAACAGTTGGAAAAGTAAATTCAATACTGCCCAGTAAACAAATAACACCTAATAATCCCACCAGCAGGGGCAAACTCGATCTTGGCTGCCGATTAACAGTCTTAACATCTTGAAGTTGAGTTTTAGGTGGGTGGTGATTTAAATCGTAACTGTTAATTTTTCGTAGCTCACTAAGAACTTTGTCGGCTGAGGTATATCGCTGTCCTAAATCTAGCTGAACTAATTTATCAATAATTTTAACTAAACGGCGGTCTAGATTGAGATTTTGCTCCCATAACAACTTCCCATTCTTTTCCCTGGTAAAGGTTGCTGGCTTAGTTCCTGTCAATGCCTCAATTATAGTCATGCCCAAGGCGTAAAGATCGCTGCTAATCGTCGGTCGTCCCGCAACCTGTTCTGGTGGGCAATAATTTTGTCGGTCAACGCTGCGATTATCGACCAAATTAGCCAAATTTGAGCGGGTTTTAATTTCATGCAAAATACCAAAATCAGTGATAATTACCTGCTGATCTAGTTCGCGAACGATTAAATTAGACGGCTTAATGTTGCGGTGAATTAAACGATTTTGATGAATAAATTGCAGAACAGATAAACTACTATCTAAAATCTGAACTATTTGAGCAGTAGAGAGATTTTGCTGGGCTATTCTCTGGGCGAGACTTTTGCCCTGAATATATTCTTGAACTAGGTAAAATTCATCGTTTTCTTCAAAATGATCCCGTAGTTGAGGAATTTGCTCATGATAGCCTAGTCTTTCTAAAACAGATAATTCTTCGACAAAATGATGTTCGAGCTGAATCTTGTTGTCATCATCGCTATGAGGTAGTTCAAGTTGTTTGATTAAACAAGGAGATTGATATTGACGGTGCAGATTATTAGCCAGATAAGTCTCAACCCCTTCATTCCCTCCTAAATAGTTTGTAATTAGATAGCGACCACCTACTAACTGTTTAATTTTGAGCAATGGCCGCAAATCTTGCAGCACCTCTAAAGCAGAAAGATAGCGATGCTCTACTATCGGGGACATCATTTTAGTGAGAATTGCCTCTAATTTACTGCTGATCTGACATTGCGATCGCCAGTCAAGATTAGCTTGCTCTAACTCTAGGGGCGATCGCCCTGTTAAAGCATAAACAGCAGTTTTAGCCAGGGCATAAATATCACTGCTAAAGTAGAACTCTCCTGCTTTTTGCTCTGGGGCAGCATAGGCTGGATTACCAATACCTCTACTTAACATTAGCTCCCCTTGTAGGTTAATTTCATTGGCTTCAATTTTACGCAGTGCGCCAAAATTAATTAAAATATGAGCCTGATTCTGCTTGCGTCTAAGCAAATGAACTGGTTGAATATCACGATGCAGCACATTAGTCTTATGAATAAAGTCGAGAATCCTTAACCCATCTTGGATCAAGTAAACTGTCTCGGCTTCGTCAAATTTTTTACGTTCAATTTCTTGTTCGAGATTATCACCGTCAATATATTCACGGACGAGATAAAATTGTTGACCTTCGCTAAAGTAATTTTGGATCTGGGGAATTTGAGGATGATCTCCCAGTCTTTTGATGAGCGTAACTTCCTTAAACAGATATTCTTGAATAATTTGCCAATTTACTTCATTTTCGCTGTCAAAGTCCAATTGTTCGACTATGCACTTTGCATCAACCATAGTCTGTAAGTCTTTTGCTAGATAGGTTTGTTCCCTTTCTGAGCGACCTAACTTTTGAATAATCTGATATCGATTATCAATAATAGTGCCTGGCAGGTGCATTGCTTTTTCGGAATTAGTGGCTAGGAAGGTCTATTGTAGTTTGACTAGCTTGATTGTGAGGGAGCAACTTTTACTAGTTCGTAACCTGGAAAATATTTTAGCTGATCGTTTCAGCTTAAATATCCGATTGTACAGTTATGGTCTAGTCAGGTTTGAGCGACTAGAAATGGGTTGAACAGCGGTACTTTGCTTGAGGTTAACTATCTTAGTGGTGTTGCTTTCTCTCGCCACACGAACTAGTAACCCTGCCAGTAATAATGAAGCAATAATTGAATTAATGCCATAACTAAAAAAAGGTAGAGGTAAGCCAGTCGTCGGTAAAGAACCTGTGGCAACACCAATATTAATCAATGATTGTCCAATAATAAACACCATTGCTCCCACTGCAACTAATCGTGGCAGTTCTTGACTACACTTAATTGCGACTCTTAAAGCTAGAGTGCCATAGCCAATAATTAACAATAGCAGCAGTACACAACCGATAAAGCCAAATTCTTCGGCATAAACGGCAAAAATAAAGTCGGTCGAGCGAATTGGCAGAAATGATAATTTTTGTTGAGAAAGACCATATCCTGAGCCGCTAAAACTGCCAGAAGCGATCGCCAGTAAGCTTTGGATTAGCTGATATCCCTTGTTATGATAGTCCTGCCAAGGATCGAGGAAGGAAGTGATCCGATCTAATTGATAGGGATTCAAGGCAATACTGAGGCTGGCTATGCCTACTCCTCCTCCCGCTACGGTTAGTAACTGACTCAAGGGTAATTCAGCAGCCAGAGCAATCAGCCACAAACTCATCCCACATAGTCCTGTAGTACTTAAATTAGGCTGCTTCAAAATTCCTGCTAATACCAAAGCAAAAATGATTAACCAGACTAATCGTACTTTATTAGTCAATTTATGCCAGCGGGAAAACAAATATGCTGATTGGAGTACCAAAAAGGGTTTAATTAACTCAGAAGGCTGCAAGGAAAAAGGCCCAATGGCAATCCAGCGACTTGCTCCCATGGTGGTCTTGCCCAAGCCAGGAATCAATGTGGCAAAAATTAAGACTAAGAACACTAACACCATCAAAGGCGCAATCTTAATCGTTTTATTCAACGGTAGACGAGACACTAGGTTAAATCCAACAATGCCCACCGCCACCCCAATCATCTGGCGTTTTAAAATATACAGTCCGTCATTATTGTTGACCATTCCTTCAGGATAGGAAGCGGACATTAAAGTCCCTAAGCCAATAATTAACCAGACGCAGGTTAGCCAGTTTAATAAGCGGGCTTCCCATGTCCAAGATTTAACTTGAGGCGCGACGAAAGGAACGAAATAACTAAGATATTGCTTAACAACTTTAGTTTTTTTAGCTTTCACTAAGATTAATTTTGAGGTTTGTATTTTTGCTTTTTCAAGGTAGCAGATGATTCCCCTAAATTAAACCCAAGTCAGAGATAAACAGTTTACTCTTTTTCCTGAATCAGCCCCAATGGATTAATTTGTCTCTTAAAAGTTAAATCAGGAAAGTAGATAATATTGACAAGAGGAAAAGCCAAGAAACTGAAGACTATTCTAAAATTTATTAAAATAAGCACAATCAGCAGTTAACACCCAGATTGAGTTTCCGACTGAGCAAAATACCGAGTAAAAATTTAGGACAGATCAACAATGACTATTAATTTGAGCAAAGGGGAAAGAATTTCTCTTGAAAAAGTAGCCCCAGGACTAGTACAGATTTTTATCGGCTTGGGCTGGGACATTAACGTTACGGATACTGGAGGGGACTTTGATATTGATGCGTCAATTTTTCTTTTGGACAGCAACGATAAGTTGATTTCCGATCAGCACTTTATTTTCTACAATAATTCCAAAAGTCCAGACCCTGAACAATCAATTCAGCAACGGGGTGATAATCGCACTGGCGCAGGAGAAGGAGACGACGAGATCATTGATGTCAACCTTAAAACTATTCCTCCAGAAGTAGTAAAAATGGCTCTTACCGTCACTATTCATGAGGCGGAGAAGCGTCACCAAAATTTTGGTCAGGTAACTAATGCTTTTGTCAGAATTGTCAACTGCGAAAATGAACAAGAAATCATTCGCTACGATTTAACGGAAGACTTTTCCGTAGAAACAGCCTTGATTATGGCAGAACTTTATCGCAAGGATGGTGAATGGCGCATGAATGCTGTCGGGGCGGGTTATCAAGGTGGACTACAGGCTTTGGTAGAACGATATCAATGAACAATGAACAGCGCGAAGTTAAGGCGCGTTTTGAGAAAGAGTATTCTTACTCAAAAGCCGCCGTGCGTTGCCCTAAAGGACTTGCTTCGCGGCGCGGGGGTTTCCCCCGTTGTCCCCATGGGTACACCTTCGGATAAGCAAACTTCGTAAGAAGTGAGCAGTAATTAATAATTTGTAATCAAAAACATGGCAGTTAATTTAAGTAAAGGACAGCGCATTTCTTTAGAGAAAATAGCACCAGGAATCAGCGAAGCATTTGTAGGCTTGGGTTGGGATACAAATATTACTGATACGGGGCAAGATTTTGATATTGATGCTTCTGTATTTTTGCTAGATCGCAATGAGAAGTTGATCTCAGACAATCACTTTATTTTTTATAACAATCTTGCTAGTCCTGATCCTCATAAATCTGTCGAGCATTTGGGAGATAATCGCACGGGTGCAGGGGAGGGAGACGATGAGGTAATCAAAGTCAATCTCAAGCAAGTCCCGCCAGACGTAAATAAGATTGCGATGGTGGTAACTATTCACGAAGCGGAACAACGTCAACAAAATTTTGGACAGGTGCAGAATGCTTTTGTGCGCGTGGTTGATGCCCAAAACAAACAGGAAGTAGTACGTTATGATCTGACAGAAGATTTTTCTGTGGAAACGGCTTTGATTATGGCAGAACTCTATCGCAAGGATGGTGAATGGCGAGTTAATGCTGTTGGTGCAGGCTATCAAGGTGGTTTACAGGCATTGCTAGATCGTTATCAGTGAGCAGTGAGCAATGAGCAATGAGCAATGAGCAATGAGCAATGAGCAATGAGCAATGAGCAATGAGCAATGAGCAATGAGCAA
>NZ_PVWF01000169.1 GCF_003003995.1 Pleurocapsa sp. CCALA 161
GTTACTTGTTACTTGTTACTTGTTACTTGTTACTTGTTACTTGTTACTTGTTACTTGTTACTTGTTACTTGTTACTTGCTACTTGTTACTTGTTACTTGTTACTCATTACTCAATTTTTAAAGTAACCTATATGAAACGGATTTAGGATCACTCCCGCATTGAGAAGAAAAGAGGCTGTCTTTGGATTTTGTATCCAAACCTTATCAGCCTCGTGAGATGTAGACCCGTTTAGCAAAGAGCTTTAGTTAAACTTTATAACAAAATATGCAATATAATAACAGAGATCAAAAGTTTGTAGCCTAAAATATTAAAATATAATTAAAATTAAAATAATTATGATATGTTTATCCCTTAAGTAATTATCTTGGCATAGACAGCATAATTAAATAAATTAGCGAAACCCCTTCCCAAATTCAAATTTAGTCTATTTCTGATTTTTGGGAAGCGTTATTGTAGCAAGACGAGAATATATATGATCAATGTATACTACACTAACGCCAGTTTCTCAGGAAAACTCATTTCAGTCAACAATTCTCGTCGTAGAGGATAACGAGGATAACTTAATTTATATTTCTACTGCTCTTAGTCTATTCAACTACCATTGTTTAATTGCTAGAGACGCTTTAACGGGGTTGTCGCTAGCACAACAGTGGCAACCAGACTTGATTTTGCTGGATGTTCGCATGCCTCAAATTAATGGTTTAGAGTTATTAAAAATTTTGCGGATCGATTGGCTGACGAGGAAAATTCCTGTTATTGCCGTTACTGCTTTAGCAGGAGCAAAAGAGCAAGAAATGATTGCTAGTGCTGGCTTTGATGGCTGTTTGATTAAGCCCTACCTGTTAGAACAATTGGAGGATATTGTCTGCCTTCATATCTCTAAAAAGTCTTCATGCTAGCTAAACCACTTTCTTTACTTGGCGATCGCGGCTTTTGAACTTGTTATAAAAACTAGTTTGCCGATCTATAAATCTGCTGGAAAAGTAAAACTTAAGCAGATGTTAATTGAACTTGGCGATCGCTGGTTAGCTGTTCGACTTTGTTGAGTAGATCTTCAAGATTAAAAGGTTTGTAGAGAACTCCATTAGCCTGACTATAATTTAGCTGTTGCTCTTTAAGGCGATCAATAGCAGATACCAGCAGAATTGGTAAAGTCTCATAATTTCGCTGTTGTTTGATGCTACGTGAAACTTCAATGCCACTAGTTCCTGGCATCATAATATCCATAAGTACTAACTGAGGTTGAGTTTCTTCTAAAAGCTTAATTGCATCCTGACCATTATTTGCTATTGTAACTTGGTATCCTTCAGACTCCAAAACCAGCCTGAACAACACCTGAAGGTCATTATTATCCTCAACCACCAAAATAGAGTTAGTCATAAAATATATATCTAGGCAAACTTAACCAACTACATATTCACATTAAATAATAATCCAATCCTTGACATCGTTAAAAAGACGTATTTCTTAAGCAATAGATACAGCTACTTAATCAAGGTTTTTATTTACAAAAATAAATAAGTATTAACGGTAATTAGTTTATTTTGTTTAGCCTGAAAAAGATATGATCGATAACACCATCAAAGACAGAACAGAATAGAACATTGAGTAATCGACAACAGCCAGCACGAAATACGCTAAATAAAAAATACGGCAACGGCTGGCAAGCAGAAATTCAAGAAATCATCAGTGGCGCTTCGGGGGGATTTTTATTTGGCATTCCTTTGCTTTACACAATGGAAGTCTGGTTTATCGGCTCTTATGTCGAGCCAGCGATTCTCTTATGCATCTTAGCCATTACCTTTATGATTGTGCTGTTGATCAATCAGATTGAAGGTTTTCGACCCCAACCAAGTGCAACTATTTCAGAAGCGATCACTGAAACAATTGAAACTTTAGCGATTGGGCTGACCTGTGCAGCCTTGGTGATGATCATTTTGCAGGAAATTAATTTGCAAACATCCTTGACCGAAGCATTAGGAAAGATCGTTTTTGAGGGTATTCCTTTTTCCGTTGGAGTGGCATTTTCGCGATCGCTTTTAACTGGTGAGCCACAAGCAGATTTAGATCACGACAACCCTAATTCCCAATCTGGTCAACAGAAATCTATAGTCTGGAAAAACACTGTGGCGGATCTGATTGCTGCTGTAATCGGCGCTCTCTTTGTTGCGTTTAGTATTGCGCCAACTGATGAAGTGGATATGCTAGCAGCCTCAGCTTCTTCTGGTTGGCTACTGATTATTATGCTAGCTTCATTACTAATTTCTTATGGAATTGTTTTTGCCTCAAAAATTACCAATTATCAAAATCGTCTTCAACAATCTGGCATATTCCAAAGTCCTCAGAGCGAAACGATTATATCTTATTTAGTATCTTTACTGGTAGGAATATTAATGCTGTGGTTTTTTCACAAGTTAACTTTTGGCGATCCTTGGTTCATGTGGCTACGCTATAGTATCATCTTAGGTTTACCTGCCTGTATTGGTGGCGCTGCGGGGCGTTTAGCAGTTTAAATTTATTGAATTATCTTCTAGTTATTCTATGTCCAAAAATTCTCCCAGGCGATCGCTCGCCGAAAAAGTCAGCTTAAGTATTTCATTGTTTTTGGTAAGTATTATTGTTGCCTTAATCTGCTATACCTGGATCACAGGAGATACAAACCCGCCAATTTTATCTATATCTACTGAAAAAACAAGAGAAGTAAATCAGCAATATTATGTCCCGTTTACCATAACCAACTCAGGCGGAAAAACTGCTACCTCAGTCGAAATTACAGCAGAGCTGGTTACTTCAGAAACAACACAATTTGGTCGACAGGAAATTGATTTTTTATCTCGTCAAGAAACTCAGTCGGGAGAATTTATTTTTAACCAAGATCCCGAAGCAGGAGAACTAAAGGTTAGGGTAGCAAGTTATCAAGAACCATAGCAATGAGCGATCGCAGTTTAATAAAAGCTATAAGCTGTAAGCTCTAAGCCTAATTTAATTCCTCCACTTCTTTAAGCGGTTTGCATTAATCTCATACTAAATCCGCTTGGCAAAGGTAATGTTTAATTTCTGCGTAAAAATTTGGTGATGAAATTAGAATAACTAATACTTGTTACTTGTTACTTGTTACTTATTACTCATTACTTGTTACTTGTTACTTGTTACTTATTACTCATTACTTGTTACTCATTACTTGTTACTCATTACTTGTTACTCATTACTCATTACTTGTTACTTATTACTCATTACTCATTACTCATTACTCATTACTCGTTACTCAATTTTTCAAGTAACATGAAACAGATTTAGTATCAGCATTACCATAACAGAAATATTGAAACAAAAAACCCTAAAAGGTTTGATTCCTTTCAGGGCAAATGCGGCAGTCTTAAGCAATTAAACTATTCTCTGTAAATTAATAGTGGCTTCATTTAACTGACTTGTACCTTCTTTAGTTTGACCAATGCCGATCGCTGTTTCTTTCGCTCCTAAATTAATGTTGTTCATGGCTTCAACTACCTGTTGAATTGCCTGTACCTGTTGCTTGGTATTGAGAGATATCTGCTGATTATTGATCACCATATTGTTGACGGCTTCTGCTACCCCTGCAAAAGACTCCGCAGTCCGATTAGCAATTTGAATGCCTGAATCGACTGTTTTCGAGCCTTCATCAGTGACCATCACCGCCGAATTAATTTTATGTTGAATTTCATTCACCAAAGTACGGATATTTTCGGCAGAGTTTTTACTTTGATCGGCAAGCTTGCGAATTTCTGCTGCTACGACGGAAAAACCTTTCCCATGCTCCCCCGCTCTAACAGCTTCGACTGCTGCGTTCAACGCCAAGATGTTAGTCTGGTTGGCAAGATCGGAGACTAATCCAGAAATGTTGCCAATTTGAATTGTTTGTTCACTCAACTGCATAATCTGTTCAGCGATCGCCGTTACTTTGGAGCGTAAATTAGTCATCTCTCCCAAGGTTTCTTCCACTGCTTGATTACCATTATCGGAAAGCTGGAATACCTGCTCGGCTGCTAAAGCAGCGGCATTAGCCTGTTCGGCAGACTGTCTGGAAGTAGCTTCCAGTTCATCCATGGCGGTAGTGGTTTCATTGACCGAAGCTGCTTGTAAATTAGCATTACGCTCTTGTTCTTCTACAGTTACGGCGATTTGGTTAGAAGAAGAACTAATTTTGCCGATGGATTCTAGGATAGTTCGAGTTGCCCTGGAAGCGATAATTAAAGCGATCGCCGTACTCAAACCGCTCAACCCCAAAGTACCAAGTAAAAATGTCAAAACTAAGTTATTGATACTAATCTCTGCTTTTGCTATATCTTGCTCTATTTCTTTACGTTCAGATTCATTTAATTGGCTACTTACTTTTTCAAATTCTAGATCTAATTCCGCCCCTAGTTCTGCATTGGCTAGAGCGATCGCTTCTTGCTTTTGACCCTGCTGCACTAGGTTAATTACCTCGCTAGTACTTTGTTCTATTTGCTCCCCCAGTTGGGTTATTTCTTGTACATACTGCTGTTGTTCTGGTTGAATAATCATACCTGTCTGCTGCAAAGCATTAGCTGATTCTTCAAATGCCTGCTTACCTAAATTGTATTCTTCTAAATACGTATTGCTGTTACTAATTAGATAACCTCTCGTACCCATAATGAGCTCAGACAAGCCAGCCTCAAGTTTCTGGGATTGTCCGATTACTCGATCTACTCTTTTGATGTCCTGAAAAAGATCTTTGAGGTAGTTAGCTTTCCACAAACTAAGACCAGTAGCTGTCATCAAGGCAATTAAAGGTAAAGAATAGCCAATTAAAATACGATCTCTTAGCTTGAATTGTTTAAACATAATAGTTCTTGCTCCTAAATAAATGAAAGTCAATCGAGCTTTATTTTTTTATCCAGACTGATCGACAACTAAATTTTCGCTTTGCAGTATATTAGAAATATTTAAAATACTGACCATACTTTTTTGATAGGATAATGTCCCTTGGAAATACTTCTTGTTAGTAGAATAGCTGGCTGCGGGTACTAAATCTATCTCTCCAACGTCAACAGAAATAGTATCACGAACTTTTTCAATTGCTAAACCAACCCGTAAATCATCAACTTCAACTACTATCAGTTGAGAAATTTTACCTAAATTAATTGGTGGTAAATTTAATACTTGGCAAATATCTATTAAAGTCAAAATCTCACCTCGTAGGTTCATATTACCGATGATATGAGGCGGACAACAGGGAACAGGTATTACCTGCTCAAGATTAGTAAATTCGCGAACATTTTCGAGATCGACGCTAAAAAGTTCTTGGTTTAAAACAATGATGGCAAGATTTTTGACGTTATCGGCATTCTGCCTAACTTCGTCAATCTGTCGAAGGCGATTTGCTCGTTCTCGGAGTATTTTTAAGGCTTCTGAGGTTAACTGAGTTGAGGAATTAGCCAGAGAACTTGATTTTATTTGTTCATCACCGATAATTAATTGCTGGCGAGGCGTTGCTTGCTGTGGATGCTTACCAGGTAAGAGTCTTACAGGAAATGGTTGCTCTAAATAATTTTGCCTTGCTCCATAATTTGGATTAAAGACATCTTTGATTAGGTTGGCTAAATTAATAATCACCAGAATATCGTTTTCGCTTCGTACTACCCCAGCAATAAAGGGATGACTGTGGCGATCGGCAACTGACTGGTTAGCGGTGTCTTTTACGGAAAGATCGCGGACTTGAGATACTTCCTCAACAATAATTCCCAGATTTTGTTCTCCTTGTTCTAAAACTATCACCTGAGTCGTTAGAGAATAATTATTAATCTGTTGACCAAAACGCAAATTCAAGTCCATTACTGGCAAAATCTGACCCCTGACATCAATCACGCCAACTATACCTGGAGGAGCTTCCAATATAGGAGTTAATTCGGGCAGTAAAAAAATCTCCTTGACTGAAAGAGTGCTAACACCATAAAGAGAGTTATTAATTCTAAAAATTAGATATGAATGCTGTTGAGTCATTTTGATGATTATTTTAGATAGGCGTTCGCGAAGGGAAATCGCTGATTAGGAATTAAAGATTAGTTTTAAGTTGAAAGATCAATTCGGCAACGCTTAAATTATTGCAGATAGGTAGAACTTGAGAATGGGGAAGTTTTTGCAGCATTCTCGTTGCCTGTTGCGCCATTTTACTAGCTCTAGGGCGATCGCCTAGCTGTTGATAAATTCTCTGTAGCTCAATGGCAGCCTTGATTGACTCTGGATCGAGATAAAGAATTTTTTTGAAGATCGTTTTAGCACCATCGTTATCTTTTTGGTTAAGAGCAATTTCTGCTAGTAAATAATTAAGCTCTAGATTCAGCGAATCAACTGCCACAGCGCGATCGCTCATGGCGATCGCCAAATCAAGCTGATTGAGTTCTAGATAAATTTTGCCTAGCAAACAACAGGCTGCAATATTATCTGGTTCAATGGCTAAAGCCTGTTCTGCTTTTTTGATCGCTAAATTTGATTGTTTTTGCTGCCATAGATGTTTTGCTTGTTGGACTAATTTTTGAGCATCTTCTTGTGCAGACATAGCTTGAGCAGCACTAGCCACATCTATTTTTGATAGCTGTGGTATCGGTATCAACGGAAGTTTAACCTGTTGCTGCAAGGGAACTAAAGGTTGAGGATTGACGGGCAGTTTATTCGCTTCAGGCACAGGCTGCCGTTTTGTCCTAAAGGATACCGCTTCGCATATCTTTAATGGCAAGGCATTCTGCTGGCTCGTGAGCGAATCGGCTCGACGTTGATAAATTAAAGATTGAGGGAAAATTTGTGCTTGAAAACGGCTCAAGTTTTGACCAGTCAATTCAGAATGACCTACTAGCAAATAACCATTAGGTAGCAAGGTATCATAAAATTTTGCCAGAATTTTGCCAATAGTAGCTGAACCAAAGTAAATAAAGACATTACGACAAACAATCAAATCGATTTCTCTCAAGTTAGAAAACAGTTGGGGAAACTGATCGCGGAGTAAATTAAGCTTTTGAAAGGTGACCATCTGGCGAATTGATCGCTCAATTTGATAGTTGCGTCCTAAAGGTTCAAAATACTGCTGTTTAATCCTGGGTTCAGTATCTCTAAATGACCATTGGGAATAGATTCCAGCCCTAGCCTGGTTTAAAGCTGCCAGATCGATATCTGTACCAAAAATTGTTAAATTCCAGGCATCGAGATCCAACAGCAGTTCCTTGAGCATAATTGCCAAAGAATAGGGTTCTTGTCCTGTCGAACAACCTGCACTCCAGATCCGTAGAGTCAGATCGCCTTGCTGTCGCTTTTGTTGAATTAGCTGGGGGAAAATTTGATTTTTGAGAAGATTGAGCTGCTGGCGATCGCGAAAAAAGTAGCTTTCATTATTAGTTAGTAGTTCGGATAAATGCTGCCATTCTTGTTCACTAGCAGATCCAGGTAAACTCAATAACTGATAATACTGTTCTGGTGCAGTAAGTTGTAGAGTTTTCATTCTTAGCCTAATTTTTTGGATGAGGCTCTCCTGTTCTACCTGTCTAATTTTAAT
>NZ_PVWF01000038.1 GCF_003003995.1 Pleurocapsa sp. CCALA 161
GTAAGTGGACTTCGATGAACCATGAATAAGAATCCCCCGCTATATCGGTACTCCGATTAGCGGTGGGAGTATGTCAATGCTTAAACTTAGTAATACTATCGCTAATACATCGATCCTCTAGCAAAAAAACAAAGTATTTATGTTTTACCAAAATAATTTTTCATCATCAATTTCCAATGGAGAAATTAATTACTGGCAAAAACAACTTGAAAATATTCCTCCACTATTAGATTTTCCTACAGATCGGGTTCGCTCGCTCTTGGTAGATTCAGAAGCTCAAATTGATTATCCTTCAGCTAACATCGGGGAAAATTTATTTACCTTTTCTGAAGACTTAAGGCAAGGCTTACAAGAAATTGCTCAACAAGAAACTATTTCAATTTCTATTATTTTGCTTAGTGCTTTTCAAGTTCTGCTATATCGCTATACCAATCAAGAAGATATAGTAGTTGGCTGTTTAAACTGGTATGATAATCGACAAAAAACTGAGCCAGGAATATTACCAATTAGAGTAACTCTTGAAGGTAATCAAAAGTTCAATGAGTTATTGAAGATCGTTCAATCCCAAATCTCAGAAACTAGTGATTATGTATCTCAACCCATCCCCACCTCAACCACAGCTTCAGAGGCGCAAAACTCAGAATTTCGATTAGCTTCTTTATCTCAGATGTTGTTTAGATTTGATAGCTTATCTTCGACCTCTGAAGTTAAATCCAACAAAAAAATACCTGAACCAGAATTATTTTTAAACATTAGAGAAAAATCGCAGCATTTAATCTGTAGAATCGAATACGACCGCAATTTATTTGATGCAACAACTATTCAACGCATCTTTGACAACTATCAGGTATTACTCAAGTCAATTATTGCCAATCCTCAATCTTCGATTGCATCTATGCCTTTGCTGTCTTCATCAGAGCAACAGCAGGTTTTAGTTAATTGGAATCAAACTCAAGCAGAGTCTGCACGGCAATGTATTCATCAACTATTTGAAACACGAGTTAGGCAAAATCCTGAAGCAGTGGCGATTATTTGTCGAGGAGAACAGTTAACTTATGGCGAATTAAATGCCCAAGCCAATCAGCTAGCTCGATATCTACAAACCTTAGGCGTTACCAGAGATTCTTTAGTCGGTTTGTGCCTAGAGCGATCGCTCTCCATGGTCGTTGGAGTTTTAGCTATTCTTAAAGCAGGAGGAGCATACATACCTTTAGATATTAGCAATCCTCCCGCCAGACTAGCTTTCATCTTAGAAGATGCTCGGGTAAAGGTATTATTGACTCAAGAAAGTTTACTGAAAAAATTACCTACCCAAATAGAACAGACTATCTGTCTTGAGCGAGATTGGCATTTAATTACCCGACAACCTCAAGATAATTTAGATGAGACTGTAAAAAGCTCAGATTTAGCTCATATTGTCTATACTTCAGGCTCTACAGGCAAACCCAAAGGAGTGATGCTGACTCACGGTAATCTGAGTCATTATGCTCAATCTTTACAGTTAGCTTTAGAAATAACTCCCGCAGATATTTATCTCCATCGTGGTTCAATTGCCCTGATAGTCTCAGCAAGACAATTACTAATGCCTTTAGCCCAAGGTGCGACTGCGGTAATTGTTACGGCAGAAGAAAGCAGAAATCCTTTAGAGTTATTTGAACTAATAAAACGTCATGGAGTGACTATAGTAGACCATGTTCCGTCTTTTTGGCGTAACTTCTCGGCAATTCTAGAGCGGCAAAATAGCGATTATCGCAAAAACTTATTAGACAATCAGGTGCGGTTAGTGGCAGCAGGAGGAGAACAAGTAACCCCAGAAATTTATCAGTGTTGGCGGGAGACTTTTAAACCTGATGTCAAACTAGCTAATATTTACGGTCAAACAGAAGGTACGGGAGTAGTTACCATATATCAAATCCCTGCCCAAATAGATCGCCGTTTTAAAACCCTCCCTGTTGGTCGTCCTATACCCAACATGAGAATCTATCTATTAAATTCATACTTGCAACCAGTACCCATCGGAGTGGCTGCCGAAATTCATATTAGCGGTGCGGGAGTTGCCCAAGGCTATCTCAATCGACTTGAATTGACTGCCGAAAAGTTTGTCGATAATCCTTATGTTCGGGGGGAACGTTTGTATAAAACAGGGGATTTGGGTCGTTATCTACCCGATGGTTCGATTCAATTCCTCGGCAGAATCGATCGCCAAGTCAATATCCAAGGATTGCGGATTGAATTAGGAGAAATTGAAGCAGTATTATCTCAACATCAATTAGTTCAAGAAACCGCCGTAATTATCCGCGAGAATAGGTTGGGAGAAACTCTTTGCGCCTACGTTGTGCCTAATAAAATTGAACAGCCAACAGTGGAAATTCTTCGCAGTTATCTGCAAGAAAAATTACCGACCTATATGATACCAGGAACTTTCATTTTTTTAGATGCTTTTCCTTTAACCATTAGTGGCAAAGTAGACTATCGTGCTTTATCCGAACTCAATGTCAGTGAATCATTAGAATCTGCTATTGCTCCCCGCGATTGCCTAGAATCTGAGCTAGTGCAGATGTTACAAGAGATTTTGATGCTTAAGGCGATAGGCATTCGAGATGACTTTATTGAATTAGGAGGTAATTCTCTACTTGCAGCGCGAGTAGTTACTGAAATAGAACATAGATATCGACAAAAAATCCCTGTCTCTGCTGTGTTCCAAGCGTCAACTCCAGAAGCTTTAGCTAATCTTATTCGTCGAAACGAAAGCATTGGCTATCCGAAAAGCTTTGTGACAATTAAACAAGGTAATTCCCGACCAATCTTGTTTTGTATTCACAATTTAGGTCATGGTTTAGAATTTTATCGCCCTCTGGCTAAGTATTTGAATACAGATATCAGCCTTTATGGATTGTCATCATTTTTGAGTGATGAACCGTACAAACCTCACCCTAGAAATATTATGGGTTTGGCATCTTACTATACCCCCAATCTACAACAAGTTCAGCCTCAAGGTCCTTATTATTTAATCGGAGTATCTTTTGGGGGCGTAGTTGCCTATGAAATAGCTCAACGACTTGTAGCTCAGGGACAGGAGGTTAAGTTTTTGGGTTTGCTAGATACTTTTTATCCTGACAAAAACTCAATTCGTAAACCTCTTTCCTTAAAAGAGCGTATTTCGGGTCACATTGATAAAGTTCGCACCAAAGGAACAAACCACGTCCTAGATCGTGTCAAATGGCGTTTCGAGTTAGGCATGAATACATTTAGGTCGCATTTATACCAAATCGATTGGGTGCGAGAGAATTTTATCGACACGACAAGTCGCAATTTTGCTCAAGTTGAACATATTCAATATACACGAGAGTATCAAGCAGTTAATCAAAATTATGTAATACAACCATATCCAGGTCACATTAACATGTTTCGCGCTACTGATGATATGGACTCTAAACTAGATTGGCAAGAGCTGGCTCAATCGGGTTTGTCTATTTTTGATGTCCCTGGAGAGCATTTGGAAATACTTCAAGAACCTTATGTTTCAATCTTGGCTAGAAAAATACAGCTAGCGCTACGAGAATCAACGCAGAAAAGATGACCATAATAGTTAGCAGAGAATTATTTGGCAACCGTAAAGCTCCAATATAAACATGATGACCCCATAATATCCGTTTTCTTTTTAACAATGATTTTTGACCAATCTGAAGATGCGAAAAGACAATTCGTGTTAAAAATTGATGTTTTCCATCACCCAGAAGTTCTGTCTCACGGATTCTGATTCTAAATGACATCATCGATCGCGATCGCATTATCCAAACCTTAACTAACCTCCTTAGCAACGCCATCAAATTCTCATCCCCCCAGACTACGGTTACTCTAGATGCCCGCCTCCAAAATGATGATACAGTCAGATTTCAAGTGCAAGATTGCGGTAGAGGTATTCCTCCAGAACACTTAGAAACAGTCTTTGATCGCTTTCAACAGGTTGATGCTGCCGATTCTTGCGATCGCGGTGGCACGGGTTTGGGACTGGCTATTTGCCGTAGTATTGTGCAGCAACACGTTAGATGTGATGATGCCCGTTATGGATGGTTTGGAAACTTTTTCTGAACTACAGGCTAATTTGGTCACTCGCTCTATTCCCGTAATTTTATTAACGGCAAAAGCTCAACCAGCTGAACTAAAATCTTTTACTCAACTACAGGTGTTTGATGTAATCACTAAACCCTACGATCCGTTTAATTTAGCAGACCGCGTAGCTCAAGTTTTGAGTTAACAACTATTGATTATGATCGATGCAGTTCTATTGCTCAAAATGCAGCTTCATCAATTATTCAGATTCTTTGTTTAGTATTTACAAAAAGATGTCAGACTACTGACAATTTAGAGATGCTAACCAAGAAATTCTCAATGTCAATTGAAACTCAACGTATTTTGTTGATTAATTGCGATTGTGCAATTGAAGAGATGATGCAGCTTTGTTTTGAGACTATTTTTAACTGCAAAGTAATCATAGCTAGTTCTGGTGTTGATGCCATTGCCAGAGTTTCAACAGGACAAATTGAGGCTATCTTGCTCGATATTGATGAAATTATCCCCGATTTAAGTTGGTCAGAAATAATCAAAGATTTACAGCAAAATTCTTTGACCAACCAGATCCCCATCATTTTGTTGACTTCTGCACCTCAATCTCCAGAGATAGTTAAGCTTCAGCAGACAAGAGGAATTAAGGCGATCGCCAAATCCTTCGATCTTTTGACCCTAGCTACTCAAATTTATGGATTACTCAACTGGGATGAATAGATTAATTCCAGTTGTTACTAAAATATTCATCCTCTTCATAAGTTTTTCAGATTGTTTGGTTAATATCTTTCCCATAGAGGTAAATTAGTTGCCATCTAACTTTTACTTCTCTTATGGGCAAACCCCACCGTTCCTGGCCTCGGAAACCGTAACGATGGGGTTTATTTCCCTACCCTTTTAGCAAGGAGTTATTAATTATGTTACTGCATTTATTCGTTTCTAGATACCTAGAGATTCAGATGATCAATCAGACTTAGCAGAAAAGGACGATTTTTAATCTGTTGGGTAGATAAAACCGAAATATTCTCTGGCAAATATCTTTAACCTTCGTTAACACCGAACAAATTTTTCTTACCTAATTTTCACTCAAGAGATAATACATAACTTATGACTACAACTATTGGGCGATCGCAACAAGCCGATTTATGGGAGCGTTTCTGTCAATGGGTTACTAGCACCGAAAATCGCCTTTATATCGGCTGGTTTGGAGTACTCATGATTCCCTTACTCAGCGTTTCCATTTGCGTATTCACCATCGCCTTTATTGGCGCACCTCCTGTAGATATCGATGGAATTCGCGAACCTGTATCTGGTTCATTACTCTATGGCAATAATATTATCACCGCCGCCGTCGTACCTACCTCTAATGCGATCGGCTTGCACTTTTACCCCATTTGGGAAGCAGCATCGATGGATGAATGGCTCTATAATGGAGGTCCTTATCAAATGATTGCTTTTCACTATATTCCTGCTTTATGTTGCTATTTGGGGCGAGAGTGGGAACTAAGCTATCGTTTAGGGATGCGTCCTTGGATTTGCGTTGCTTTTAGCGCACCTGTTGCGGCCACAACTTCAGTCTTTTTAATCTACCCCATTGGACAAGGTAGTTTTTCAGATGGCTTACCTATGGGTATTAGTGGGACGTTTAACTTTATGTTTGTCTTTCAAGCTGAACATAATATTTTAATGCACCCATTTCATATGTTAGGGGTGGCAGGTGTATTTGGTGGAGCTTTCTTTGCAGCCATGCATGGCTCTTTGGTTACATCTTCTTTAATTAAAGAAACGACTGAGAGCGAGTCACAGAACAATGGTTATAAATTCGGTCAAGAAGAGGAAACCTATAACATAGTTGCTGCTCATGGTTATTTTGGTCGCTTAATCTTTCAATATGCCAGTTTCCAAAACAGTCGCAACCTCCATTTTTTCCTAGCAGCTTGGCCAGTGGTTTGTATTTGGTTTACGGCTTTGGGAATATGCATCATGGCATTTAACCTCAATGGCTTTAACTTTAATCAGTCAATTTTAGACTCTCAAGGTCGAGTATTACCTAGTTGGGCAGATGTGATCAACCGCGCCAATTTGGGATTTGAAGTGATGCACGAACGTAATGCTCATAACTTTCCTTTAGATTTAGCCTGTGGTGAGGCAACACCCATAGCACTAACAGCACCAGCAATTCAGAGTTAGAGAGATTTTGAGTATTAAATCACCTTCGGTTAATACAGCAATTTTTAGTAAGGAGTAAGTAGATGATACCGCGCGATTACGTCCTCAAGGATACCTCCATTCGAGGGCAAGCCGCTACGCATAAAGTTAGTGCCAAACTATACGGTACAAGTACCAAACTATACGGTACAAGCCACAGGCATCGCGAAGCCTACCTAGAGGCTAGTCGCATACTTAGATCTTCAACTAAACCAGATTCTAATATCCCGACAGTTTTTCAACAATTAGAGCAAATTAATCTGTGGGAGAGATTTTGTCGGTGGGTCACAAGTACCAACAACCGTATTTATATTGGCTGGTTTGGTGTGTTAATGATTCCGACAATGTTAACTGCCAGTATTGTCTTTATTATTGCGATCGCCGCTGCACCACCTGTAGATATGCAAGGATTAGGTTCGCCTATATCTGGCTCTTTATTAGATGGGAATAATCTGATCACCGCAGCGGTTATACCTACTTCAGCAGCAGTTGGTTTGCACTTTTATCCAATTTGGGAGGCAGGTTCAATTGATGAGTGGCTAGTCAATGGTGGTCCTTATCAGCTCATAGTTCTACACTTTCTGATTGGCATCATTGCTTATCAAGATCGGGAGTGGGAATTAAGCTACCGCTTGGGGATGCGTCCTTGGATTTCCCTAGCTTTTACTGCACCTGTGGCTGCTGCTGTCTCGGTATTTATTATCTATCCCCTCGGACAAGGTGGTTTCTCCGAAGGAATGCCTCTAGGGATTTCTGGGACATTTTACTTTATGTTTCGCTTTCAGGCAGACCACAATATTTTGATGAGTCCGTTTCATCAGTTAGGAGTAATTGGAGTTTTGGGTGGTGCTTTACTCTGTGCCATGCACGGTTCGATTGTGACTTCTACTTTGATTCGCAATACAAATAAACATGAATCAATTAATCTTGGCTATAAATTAGGTCAAAAGAAGCCAACCTATAGATTTGATAAATCCCAAGACTATCAGCGCAGCCTGTGGGGATTTAGTTTTCCGAGTTCGCGATCGCTTCATTTCTTCTTGGCTGCCTTTCCCGTCGCGGGTATTTGGTCGGCAGCGATTGGCGTGGATATTGCGGCATTTGACTTTGAAGGCACTAATTTTCAACAACCCACGATTATCAGTCAGGGTAGAACAATTCCTACTTGGATGGACGTTATTTTAGATGCCAACTTGGGTTTATCGGAGACTACAAGGCAAACCGATTCCTTACCTATTTTTTCTAACTGGCAAATTAATTCAGAACAAGAAATAAATAATTTTCCTACCAATTTACCGTAGGGGCGAACGCCCTAAAGGATTAGCTCCTTCGTCGCGTCGCCGTTCGCCCCTACAGACCAACAATTAATAAAAACCTATGGAAACACCATTTACCGATTTAACGATCAATATTACCGCTACGGCGGGGGATGATATCAATCCAGGGCGAGAAGGCAGAGATCAGGCTTCTACTGGCTATGCTTGGTGGGCGGGAAATGCCCGTTTCATTGACCTTTCTGGCAGATTTTTAGGAGCGCACGTAGCCCATGCTGGCTTAATTGCTTTGTGGGCGGGAGGAATGCTGCTTTATGAGGTAGCACACTATGACCCAGATCTGCCCATGTTTAGACAGGGTTGTCTCTTGATGCCTCACATTGCCACATTGGGCTTTGGTGTGGGTCATGGAGGAGAAGTTATCAGCCTATTTCCCTTTATGGCGATCGCCGTTTTACATTTAATCGGTTCGGCTGTATTGGGTATCGGGGGACTATATCATTCTCTGCGCGGTCCTAGTAAGCTAGCTGGTTTTTATGATTTTGACTGGTCTGACAAGAAAAAGATCACTGACATCCTCGGATATAACCTAATTGCTTTGGGCATAGGTGCATTACTTTTAGTTTGTAAAGCAATGTTCTGGGGCGGTATTTATGACACCTGGCTACCTGGAGGTGGCGATGTCCGTCTAGTAACAAATCCAACTCTCGATCCTCGAGTGATTTTCGGTTACTTTTTCCGTAATCCTCTGGGTGGAAGTGGCTGGCTCGTCAGTGTTGACAACCTCGAAGATATTATCGGCGGTCATATTTGGATGGGTAGTATCTTAATTGCTGGTGGGATCTGGCATATTTTGACCGTTCCCTTTAAATGGACTGACAAAGTTTTTATCTGGTCGGGAGAAGCCTATCTTTCCCAAAGTTTGGGCAATATAGCAGGACAGGGATTTATTGCAGCCATGTTTATTTGGTTTAACAATACTGCTTATCCCAGTGAATTTTATGGACCTACTGTTGCCGAATCTTCCCAAGCGCAATCATTAGTATTTCTAATTAGAGACCAAGATTTAGGCGCAAATATTGGTTCGACTCAAGGACCAGTGGGTTTGGGTAAATACTTAATGCGATCGCCTACAGGAGAAATTATCTTTGGTGGTGAAACCATGCGCTTTTGGGATTTTCGCGGCCCTTGGCTAGAGCCTTTACGGGGAGATCACGGTTTAGACCTAGATAAGCTGCGTAACGATGTTCAACCCTGGCAAGTTCGTCGAGCTGCTGAGTATATGGTGCAAGCACCGATGGGGTCAATTAACTCTGTAGCAGGTTTAGCGACTGAAATAAACGGCTTTAATTATTTATCGATTCGTACTTGGATGACTGGTTCGCATATTATTCTCGCTTTCTTCTTTCTCGTCGGTCATTGGTGGCACGCAGGGAGAGCAAGAGCGCAAGCTGCTGGCTTTGAACGAGGACTCGATCGCGATGATGAACCTGTCTTATCAATGGGAGATATTGATTAGTTGGGTGGAATGGTGAGGAGCAAGTAATAAGTAACAAGTAGCAAGTAATAAGTAATAAGTAATAAGTTAAGAATTTTGCAGGTTTGGTTGGGGAAGATACTCGGAATATTCGTTACTTGTTGCCAAAACAAGAGCATAACCCAACAGGATGATCAGAATTATCAAGTTAACAAAACAATTAAGGAGATAAAAAATGCAGAATTTTCACAAGGTTTTCAATAGTGTACCAATCATGTCCATCGTCACTTTGACTATGGCAATGGCAACCTTAATGTTTATCAGCTTTTTCCTAGCAATTGTTCCTAGTGGAATCTAGCCATTATATTAGGACATTTTTTTCCCTTTTTCCTTTCCCCTTTTCCTCAAGCTCAACTTTTAAATGTTGTATTTCAACAGGACATTAGTATGACTATTGCAATCAATCGCAATCGCTCACAATCAAATATAGGCTGGTTTAAACAGGTCGATGACTGGCTGAAGCGCGATCGCTTTGTGTTTATTGGCTGGTCGGGACTGCTACTCTTCCCCTGTGCTTATTTGTCCATTGGCGCATGGTTTACAGGAACTACTTTTGTCAGTGCTTGGTATAGCCATGGGTTAGTTAGTTCTTATCTTGAAGGATGCAATATTTTAACGGCTGCGGTGTCTACTCCTGCCGATAGTATGGGTCATTCTCTCTTGTTTCTCTGGGGTCCTGAAGCTAACTGGAACTTTACGCGCTGGTGTCAAATTGGCGGTTTATGGAATTTTACGGCTTTTCATGGAGTAATCGGGCTAATCGGCTTTATGTTGAGGCAGATTGAGATTGCCAGACTTATCGGGATACGTCCTTATAATGCGATCGCGTTTTCTGCCCCTATCGCTGTATTTGTCTCTGTCTTTTTGGTCTATCCATTAGGACAATCAAGTTGGTTTTTCGCCCCTAGTCTAGGAATAGGTGGAATCTTTAGGTTTGTCCTCTTTTTCCAAGGTTTTCACAACTATACTCTCAATCCCTTTCACATGATGGGAGTTGCGGGAGTCCTAGGCGGGGCTTTACTCTGTGCCATTCATGGGGCGACGGTACAGAATACTTTATTTAAAGATGCTCAGGCGTTTAATACCTTTGGCGCATTTAGTCCCACCCAAGCAGAAGAAACCTATTCCATGGTCACCGCTAATCGCTTTTGGTCGCAGATTTTTGGCATTGCCTTTTCTAACAAACGCTGGTTACATTTCTTTATGCTGTTTGTGCCTGTAACTGGCTTATGGATGAGTGCGATCGGCATGGTGGGCTTGGCTTTTAACCTGAGAGCCTATGACTTTATTTCTCAAGAATTAAGGGCAGCAGAAGACCCTGGTTTTGAAACTTTCTATACCAAGAATATTCTGCTCAATGAAGGTTTACGGGCTTGGATGGCACCCCAAGATCAAATCCATGAAGGTTTTCAGTTTCCTGATGAAGTGTTGCCACGGGGTAATGCGCAGTAATGGAAAATGTTTTTGAAGGTGCAATCATTGTGCTGATCGGACTAGGGATGTCTTTTCTGGCTGTCGTGGCAATTCTTTCAGCAGTATTAATTCTTGCCACTATTCCCAAACGCGATCGCGATTAGCCGAAGACTACCATAAAGGGCTACGCTACGCGATCGTTAAATAATCAATTCTGATCGACAATTGGAGGTTTAAATATGTCTAATCTGTTCAAATACAAAATCGTTGATGCAGACACTGCAACGGAAGAAAAGGAAGAGCTGCTCTCTCCGGGCTTAATACCCTATCTCGCTTTTGTTCTAGTTTGCACCATTATGATTACCGTTTTTTCAACCATCGTAATGATCTTAGATTATTGCTTTCCTGGTTCTCTCGACGGTACATATCTCAAGCTTTTTTTCTAATGCTCGCTTTTTGACAACTAATCTAGAGGAGATAACTAATGGGCTTACCTTGGTATCGCGTCCATACGTCAGTTTTAAACGACCCAGGACGATTGATAGCCGTTCATTTAATGCATAATGCTCTTTGTGCGGGCTTTGCTGGTTCGATGCTATTGTTTGAACTGGCTTTATACGACCCCAGTGATGCTGTTCTTAATCCAATGTGGCGACAGGGCTGTTTCTTAATGCCTTTTGTAGCTCGTTTGGGAGTAACCAACTCCTGGCAGGGCTGGAATATTATGGGTGAAACCTTTACCAATCCTGGTTTCTGGACTTTTGAAACTGTGGCGATCGCGCATATTATTTTATCGGGGCTATCGTTTTTAGCCGCTTGTTGGCATTGGGTTAATTGGGATTTGGTTACTTTCTTTGACGAAGAAGGTCAACCAACCTTAGATTTACCGAGAATATTTGGCATTCATCTTTTACTTGCTGGTTTACTCTGCTTCGGTTTTGGTGCTTTCCATCTGACAGGCATTTTTGGCCCTGGGATGTGGGTATCAGACTCCTATGGACTAACAGGACATATGCAGGGCGTCGCACCAGTTTGGGATGCAAGGGGATTCGATCCCTATAATCCTGGCGGGGTAGTGGCTCATCATATTGCTGCTGGCATTGTTGGTATTATTGGCGGACTATTTCACATCGTGGTACGTCCTTCAGAAGAACTGTATAAACTGCTGAGGATGGGTAATATCGAAGGTGCATTAGCTAGCGGTTTAGCAGTCTTCTTTTTTGCTGGTGCGATCGCTAGTGGTTCGATGTGGTATGGTACAGCAACCACCCCTGTAGAACTTTGGGGACCCACTCGTTTTCAATGGGATAAAGGTTACTATCAACAGGAAATCAGTCGTCGAGTAGAAAATAATTTAGCTGCGGGAGATAGTCTTTCTCAGGCTTGGTCGAAAATTCCCGAAAAGCTGGCATTTTACGATTACATTGGCAATAATCCCGCTAAGGGCGGTCTATTCCGCTATGGTCGCATGGTTGATGGCGATGGTTTACCTCTAGCTTGGCTTGGTCATCCCATCTTTCAAGATGGCGCAGGGAGAGAAGTAACCGTCAGGCGGATGAATAGCTTCTTTGAAACCTTTCCCACTGTCTTAACTGACGAAGATAATATTGTTCGTGCGGATATTCCCTTCCGTAGAGTTGAAGCTGAAAATAGCTTTGAACAAACTGGAGTTATGGTTAGTTTCTACGGTGGACTCTTAGACGGTCAAACTTTTACTGACCCTGTACAAGTTAAAAAATATGCTCGTCAAGCAGTATTAGGGGAAGCCTTTAAATTTGATACCGAAACCTATAATTCCGATGGCGTATTCCGCACCAGCAATCGTGGCTTTTTTGCCTATTTCCACGCCTGCTTTGCTTTACTGTGGTTTTTTGGTCATATCTGGCATGGTACTCGTGCTTTATTCAGCGATGTCTTTGCAGGTATCGATATCGAACTAGAAGAACAAGTCGAGTTTGGAGTTTGGGCGAAAGTTGGCGATGTTACCAGCCGTAAGAAGCCAGAAGCTTTAGCAGTTAAAAGTCAATCCCAGTAATCAGATCTCCCACAGTAATTAGTAATGAGACAATCAAATTTTGCCTCCAAAAAAACAGCCCCTTTACAGTATTTCTTTAAGTCGATTAACTCTGAAGCAGGAAGAGTTACTCGCGGTTGGGGAACTACACCAATAATGCTAGGAATCATCTTTTTGTTCGGTCTATTTCTGCTCATTATTACTCAGATTGTTAATTCCTCAATATTGCTTCAGGGGATGGACATAGATTGGACAAGCTTGAAATACTAACAAACAAAAATTCCAATATAAACAATAAAAATCAGGAGAAAACTCATGAGTATGGTTGCTGAATTAATTCTCAATGCCGATAGTGAAGCTCGTTATCTTGGTCCTAAAGAAATACATATCTTTCAAGACTTTCTCAAAACAGGAGAACAACGGATGAGAATCGCCAGATTCTTAGCTGAAAATGAGCAAAAGATCGTTCAAAATGGGACAAATAAATTCTGGGAACGTTGTCCTGTAACCCCTAGCAATAGTGGTGTCGAAAGAAAAACTAATTCCTGTATGCGCGATCAAGGTTGGTATGTTCGCCTAATTGCCTATTCAGTTATGGCAGGCAGCGAAAAACCCTTAGAAGAAATTGGCACTATCGGTATCAAGGAAATGTATAACTCTTTGGAAATACCAATCCGCAACATCGCTGAGTGTATGCAGTGCCTCAAAGAAGAGGCTGTATCGATGATGAATGAAGAAGATGCTGCTGAGGTTGCACCCTATTTTGATTTCATCATTCAATCGCTTTCATAGAAAAACTAATAGCTAATAGCCAATAGCTATTAGCTATTAGTTTAATGAGTTGCCCAGAATTCAAAGCAGACTTAATCATCAATCCCTTAAATAAAATAATCAGGAAATAAAATCATGCAAGACCTTATTACTTCCACAATCAATACTTTCGATGTTCGCGCTCAATATCCCGATAGTGACGCGATGAATCGCTTGGAAGAATATTTTAGAAGTGGCGATTTACGGGCTAAAGCTTCTCTAGCTATTAGTGCCAATGCTAAATCTATCATTACTAAAGCAGTAGCTAAGTCATTGATGTACACCGATATTACTGCTCCTGGGGGCAATATGTATACCTGTCGTCGCTATGCAGCCTGTATCCGTGACTTAGAATACTTTTTGCGCTATGCCACCTATGCGATGTTAGCTGGCGATCCTTCTATTCTCGAAGAACGTGTCCTCAACGGTTTACGAGAAACCTATAACTCTTTAGGAGTTCCTATTGGCGGTACGATGCGAGCCGTTCAAGCCATGAAAGAAGTTACTGCTGACTTAGTCGGAACTGATGCGGGGAAGGAAATGGGTGTGTATTTTGACTACATCTGTTCTGGCTTGAGTTGATTCTTTGTAGGGGGCGATCGGCCGATCGCCCCCTACAACATTGCCATTTTCACAAAATAAATATTAATCATGAGCATTATTACCCGTTCGATTAAGAGTGCAGATCGCCAAGCACGCTATCTAAATCTGGGAGAGTTAAAAGCTGTTGAGGATTTTTATCAGGGAGGAGAAGATCGACTGCGCCTAGCTCAAATTTTGGTAGCTAATGAGGCTGAGATTGTTAATAAAGGCAGTCAAAGGTTTTGGCAGCGATATCCTAATACTCCTAGCAATACTGGTAATCCTACTTTTAGAGCTTCTTGTCTGCGAGATCAAGGTTGGTATTTGCGATTAATTACTTATGCGCTCGTTTTGGGGGATACAGAACCAATCGATAAATCTGGGATTAAAGGTGTAAAGGAGATGTACCAGTCTCTGGAAATTCCGCTTAAAAACCTGGCTGAATGTATGCGTTGTCTAAAAGAAGTAACAGCAGAAATGCTCAGTCTCAAGGATGCTGCTGCGATCGCACCTTATTTTGACTATATCATTCAAGGATTTCTGTAGAGGCTATTCGCAGTCAGGGCGTTTCGCGTCACTAACTTCCTGTCGCGTAACATCTTTGAAGGAGAAATGTCTCTACAAACAATAAACAATAAACAATAAACAAAATTAGGTTAAACATATGAATGTCAATACAGGTGGCGGTAGTCCCGTTGTTCATCCGCAACTATATCAAACAACACCTCTTGCCGTAATTTCTCAAGCTGAACAGCAGGATCGTTACTCCAAACAAAGCGAACTCAATCGACTCGCTAGTTATTTTGATTCTGGTACAAAGTTATTAAAAATTGTCGATACCTTGAATCAGAATGCCGATGCTATTGTAGCGGCTGGGGGCGATCGCATTTTCTATGGTGGTAATTCGATGGATTATTTAGAGAAGCCTAAAGAGTTAGTCGATCTGCCTGGTTATGTAAGACCGATAACTGTTGCTAGTGCTGCGATTGCCAAGGCAAATGCTGCTCAAAATCAGAATCAAGTTAAAATTTTCTCAGAGTCACAATCTTTAATTAAAGGGCGTACTTTTAACTTTGTCGAATTGCTAATGGAAGCAATTTACAGATTGCAAGCCACTGGTAAAGAACCTCTACCTGGTGGATTTAAGCCAATTAATATCTCTCGTTATGGCGAGAGAAGAATGAAACGATCAATGCGAGATTTGGGGTGGTTTCTGCGCTATATTACCTATGCGATTATCGCTGATAATCCCAGCATTTTGGTAGTAAATGCCAGGGGATTACGGGGCGTAATTCCAGAAGATGTTACTGTCGCTACGATAGTCGCCCTCAAAGAAATGTGCTGGAAGTCTTTGAGTTATTTTCCTGATAATGAGGAGTCACAAAATACGATTAGATATTATTTTAATATTTTAATCAAAGAATACGAAGTCGAAAAGCCTGCTAATCAACTGCGCGAAGGTATATCTAATGACCAACAGGGACTAGAGTTACCTCAAAGTTATTCCTTAGCAGCAGAATCACGACCAAAGTTTGTGATGAAACATAACGCTTCGGTGAGAGAAAAACAAGCGGTAGTTAAAGCAGCCTATCGACAGGTATTTAAATGCGACATCGATCGCACCTACGGCATTACTTTTAAACAATTGGAATCTCAGGTTACAGGTGGCAATACCTCGATTAAGGAATTTATCCGCAGTTTGGGTAAAACCCGTCTCTATCGTCGCTTGTTTTACGAACCATACACCATTTCTAGGGTGATCGAACTGGCATTTCGTCACTTTTTAGGACGGGGTTTGAGTTCGATGGAAGAGTTTCAAGATTACTTTGAGATTATTTCTCGTGGTGGTTTACCAGCTTTAATTGATGCTTTAGTAGACTCGGTTGAATATGCTGATTATTTTGGGGAAGAAACTGTTCCCTATCTACGAGGTTTAGGTCAAGAAGCCCAGGAATGTCGCAACTGGGGAGCGCAATTAAATCTATTTAAATGTAGTGCTGCGGTACGTAAAGTTCCTCAATTTGTCACGATGTTTGGCAACTATCAACAACCTCTACCCAATCAGCATCCTTACGGTGTAGGCAACGATCCTCTAGAAACTCAGTTTGGTACAGTTTTTAAAAGTGAAACCAATAATCCTTATGCTCAACCAGCATCCTTTAATCAAGATCATCACCGTCTGCTGGTACATTCTCGTTCAAGAATTCAAAATGTAACTAACAATTACTCTTCAGAAAGGATTTTAAAGCAAAGCAAAAGTAATCATGAACATCGGCAGCGAAATATTAATCTCTCCAACCATTCTGTTGAAGCCATCATTAAAGGAGTATATCAACAAATTTGGGGACAGCAGCCCTTTTCTGGTCAACATTTAACCGTCGCTGAAACTAAACTAAGAAATAGTGAAATTAGCGTCCGTGAGTTTGTCCGACAGTTAGCTAAATCCACCTGGTTTCGTAATTTATATTGGGATCACCTGTATATTACTAAAGCGATCGAGTGTATTCATCGGCGTTTATTAGGTCGTCCTACCTACGGGCGTGCGGAAATGAATCAATATTACGATCTTTGCTCCAAAAAAGGCTTTTATACTTTAGTTGATGAAATCTTAGACAGTGATGAATATTTAGCAACTTTTGGCGAAGATATAGTCCCCTATGAACGCTACCTTACTCCTAAAGGTTGGGCAATGCGATCGCTGGCTCAACCGATTAATTGGTCGCAAGCTCAACTAGATCGTCAACACACTGCGGGAGAAGTTGTGGGTCAAAAAATTAGGGAAAATCGCGATCGCCTAGCCAGATTGGCATCCCAAAGCAATGGTCACGTTCCCAAAGAAATAGTAGAAGCCATACAGACAGCATCTGATGCAGTTGATGAAAATAAAGAATTAATTACAGTTACGAACTTAGATCCTGCCGAACCAGAATCACTGGATACGGAAAAACACCCCCAAGAAGAGGAAAGCTATGAGTATAGTCAAACAACTGATTATTAATGCTGATGAAGAACTTCGCTATCCGAGTTTAAGCGAAATTAATTTATTACAAAATTTCTGCCAAACGGGAGCAAATAGAATTCGGATTGCGAGAATCCTAGCTGACAATGAAACCAGGCTCGTACAAAGAGGCTCCCGCAGGTTCTGGAAACGGCGTCCTATTACTCCTAGTAATAGCGGGAATATGAGAAAAACTAATTCCTGTCAGCGCGATCAGGGTTGGTACATTCGTTTAATTGCTTACTGTGTGTTAGCTGGAAACAGTCAACCTTTAGACGAAATTGGGATAGAAGGTATGAGAGAAATGTACCAGTCTCTTGGGATTCCCTTGGGAAACTGGGTTGAAGCCTTAATCTGTCTGAAAGAAGAGGCGATCGCTCTACTAGAAAATGAAGATGCTGTCGAAGTTATTCCCTATTTTGATCACATTATTCAAGCTCTTGTTAATCCTGGTCCTCCTTACCGTATTAATGATGGCTGGGCAGAATATTGATTTTGTTAAGCCAAATTTGGGTAGTGGGTAGTGGGTAGTAGGTAGTAGGTAAAATCAGTTAAGTAACTTATATGAAACTATGAAACAGATTTAATATCATCTGGTTTTTGCAACCTGAAACTAAATAGGAAAACGCTTCATCATCGCATTAGCCTCTCTAGCATTGCTAGACAAGGTGTTAGAAATATTCGGAATTTGTGGAATTTGCGACAGCACATCAACAGTACGGCGGAGCATTCTAACAATATCTCCTTCTGCTAAACTAACGCTGTCACAAAGATCTTGCCAATTCATCCCTAACGCCCACTGTTCGCATAATCCCACCAGTCCATATTCGCGCCAAACGGGTAGACCGACTCCATGACGGCGCTGTACCTGAAACAGACGAGTTCTAATTTCTCTGATGGCTGAACTGCTTTCGCTTGATTTGTTGACTCCCAAAACTTCTAACACTTCAGGTGGGGGAGGAAAGTCACACCAAACATCAGCGCGGGGAGTTTCGGTAATTAAAGCACAGACGGTAGCTGCTAGGTGATGGGGTTCAAGATGTTCTAATTCCCCAGAGACAAAGACTAAGGCTAACCAAAGTTCATTGTCACCGCGAATAGTTGCTGCTGCTTGACCTAAAAAACTGGGACTGTATTCTTTTAATGCTTCAAATTCCTGTAAAACACCAATTAGATTGAGAAACTCTTCCCAATAATAGGACTGATTTAATTTTTGCTTTTGATATTTAATCTGAGTTTTGTGTAATTTGTCTCGTAGTTGCAATCGCTTTTGATATTTTTTGAGCAGTTGATTCGGATTATCCACCTGCTGCACGGGATGGGAATCGATTTCTCGCTGTAAGCGATCTAGTTTCTGCTGCTGTTCAGCTACTTCAGCAGCAGGAGGGATGGGAATAAGGCGATCGCTAATTTGTTTGACAATGAGCGCCGTAAGTTCATCTCCTTTACGCCATTTCCCTAATTTGAGGTTATCTAAAGGGGGTACAGCAATTTCAGCAATCTCAGCCTCAGCCAAAGTTCCTTCGTTGATTTCCGTAACGTCAGCGTTAGCGGCAACATACCAGTAATTATCTGCACCTAAACAGAGTAAGTTAAGCGCTCTACCCGAACCAGGAATTTTAGCGACTAATACGGCAGCCAGAGGGGAGTTGAGGCGAATATGCTTACCTTTTAAACCGATAATTCTGCCAGGCTCGATTTGAGGAATTAGAGGCTTAAGCTGATTTTTTTGCGTAATTTCTGCCTGTTGTTGCAAAATTTCGAGTAGGCGCTGTTCTTCGACCGCTCGTTCTCGCAGTTTCTGATAGCCAGCTAATTTTCCTGGAGGAATCGCAGCGAGGGAAATATCTAACTTAGCTAATTCGGTAGTAATTTCGGCGATCGCCGTTTGTTCGGGAGCGAGTCTCTTTTGCGACAGATATTCGGCAAAGCTGCGCTCTAATAGTTCTTTTACTTCGGGTAAAGTATATTTCTGTAATAGGTTTAACACCATGCCATAGGAAGGAGTAAACCAGCTTCTTAAGGGTTCGGCGCTGGAAGTTGCCAGAAATGCAGCCTCTTTCGCCCCTTCAAAGGGAGTTTGCATGGTGACTACATGACCTACTCGATCTTTTCCTCTTCTCCCTGCTCTACCAGCGATCTGCAAGAATTCTGAAGGACTTAACATACTGTGTCCCCCGTCGGTGCGTTTGGAAAGAGCAGACATGACCGTAGTGCGCGCGGGCATATTAATTCCTGCTGCTAGAGTAGCCGTGGCAAAAACAATCTTGACGAGTCCCATTTCAAACAGCCTTTCCACTAGCTCTTTCCAAGCGGGTAGTAAACCTGCATGGTGGGAAGCAATTCCCCGCATTAAAGGCTCAATCTGGTCGATACGGGCAATTTGAGAATTTTCACATAAAAATTGCCAGAGCAAATATTTTTGATTGGGGTTTGCTGCTAAATAATTAGCCAAGTTGACCTCTGCCTGCTCATTATCGGCTAGATAATCTCGCAGTAATTCAGCTAATTCGGCATTAACTGAACCAAAATGAGTTAATAATCCTGTCTGTAGCTCAACATTATTAGTTAAAAAGAAATATAGCAGGATACTTTCAATTTGCTGTCCTTCTTCGGGGGAGACTAAAGCTAAACCCTCGATCATCTCTACTGCCTTATCACACCCCCGTCGGCTAAAGATAATATAGATCGCTGGCAACATATCTTTATTTTGTAGCTGCTGCACCACCTGATAAATTTTGGGACAGTCTTTAATTTTAAGGCGTTTGAGCTTTTGTCCTTGACGAGAAGCGGAGGACTTTAGTTTAGGGTTAATCTCTGTTTCCGTTTGATTCAACAGTCGGTGCAACCCACTGCGATCGCAAAAGTAATAGCGCAAAGGGACAGGGCGAAAATCAGAATTAATTAGTTCGCACTCATATCTGGTTGTACTGTTCGGCTTAGAATTCCTTACCTTGGTAATCCAGTCCGTCAACTCTTGAGGATTACCGATGGTTGCGGATAAGGCTACTAGCTGAATTTGCGGGGGACAATAAATAATTGACTCTTCCCATACTGTACCTCGAAAGCGATTGCTAATATAGTGACACTCATCCAGCACCACCGCTTCAACATCGGCAAGAGACGTGCCTAATTGCCCGATCGGCGTCTCATAGAGCATATTCCGAAAGATCTCTGTAGTCATCACTACCACATCAGCATTCGGATTCACAATTGTATCCCCTGTCAGAAGCCCAATCTTGCGGGAGTCTCCTTGGGCAAACTGTTCTTGAAAATCACGAAATTTTTGATTGGAAAGAGCCTTGAGTGGAGTGGTATAGAATACTCGCTTGCCGTGGCTGAGAGCGCGATAAATGGCATATTCACCGATTAAAGTCTTCCCCGAACCTGTAGGGGCGCAGATAACTACAGATTTGTCAGCAGCTAAGGCAGCGATCGCTTGATGTTGGAATTCGTCTAGCTCAAAAGGAAATAATTCTTGCAGATTTAACTCAGAATTAGAGGCAATTAGATTCACAAGGGGTTCTATAAAGTCGGACTCTGGGTCACTATATTAGATTTAATTCTTTATATTGTGACATTTTTGCCAGATTTGTGATTCAAACCCGCAATCTTAAGACCCAGCGATGTCTCTAATCAACATCATTTTAGAGCTAATATAGCCAATTAAATTCTGACGATCTTCTGAACTCAAGTTCGAAGATTTATCAATCTGGCGCATAATTTGCTGAATTAAATCCTGATCGTCTAGCTGTAACAACACTTGCTGGTTGATAGCAGATACAGAAGACCAAACCGCATGGACGATTCTTGATTCTATACTTGTATTTCTCATAATGTTGAATTTTAGCCTAACGACTATTCTCAATAAAGTAATTTTTGATACTCTAAGAAGCTAACACAAATATAAAGAAAATCTTAAGAATTTTCCGAATTATCAACATAACTTCACTGGTGACAAAATAAAAGACTGTGCTGTTAGTCAATCAGCTTTGAGCTTTGAGCTATTTTTGCTTAATTTGACAAAATTACAAAACTTAAAGATGGCGATCGCTAAATTTATAATTAGAGGGTTTCACTTTAAGGACAATATAAAGTATCTTTGGTGTTTCGACCCGTAGTGGGGTTAGTGCCACTGGCAACTTCACAGAGCTTTTTTTCCGTGGTAGGACTGAGCAAAGCATCGGTAAAATCTGCTCCTGTAATAATTGTTTCATTCATTAAAGCGTTAGTTAGATATGCTCCTGTTAAGATCGCGTTAGTCAAATTGGCACGGGTGAGACGCACTGATTCTAAACTAGCGAAACTGAGGTTAGCACCTTCTAAGTTAGATTGAGCCAAATTTGCCCCAAAAAAACGCACCCCCGTAGCATCAATAAAACTGAGATCGCTGTCTCGCAGATTAGTATGGTCGAAACTAGCATCCTTCAAATCTTGATGAGAGAAATCTGAGTTGATTAAAGATTGTTTATTATAGTCAGCACTCCAAGCAGGAGAGACTCCCCAGGAAATTGTCACGATCAAGGTAATAACTAAAATCCAAAAGCTTGAAATAAGTGTCGATCCAGTGGGTAGATAAAATTGACTGTTGAGTTTCATCTTGTGATTAAATCTTGCTAAAGCTTATTTTAAAATATTTCCTGTAAATCTACAGTTAATTTAGGCATTAAGTCTTCTCCTGAAAGGTTTTTAGGTTCAAGCAAGACTTCAGTTTCTCTGCCTACACGATATATCTCTACTCTTTTCTCATCAGGATAAATTAACCATCCTAATTTAACTCCACAAGCTTGATATTCGGTCATTTTACTTTGCACATCAGACAAGCGCTCATTAGGAGAAAGAAGTTCTATTACAAAGTCTGGAGCTATGGGAGCAAATTTTCTTTTTTGCTTGGTAGTTAGTTCATCCCAGCGAGATTTTTTAATCCAGCTAACATCGGGAGAACGTTTGGCATCGTTAGGGAAAGTAAAGCCCGTTGAGGAATCAAAGACGATACCTAGCTTAGTCTGACGATTCCAATACCAAATTTGCCCAAACAAGTCACCATTTTGTCTGCCGCTTTCACTCCCTGTTGGGGACATAACGATTAATTCTCCTTGGCTAGTCAGCTCAAATTTGGTATCCCGATTTTGAGCGCAAAGCTGCTCGAATTGTTCGTCAGTGATGGAATTAGCTAAAGCTTTAATGTTAATGGTTTCGATCACTGATTATTCTCCTAAGTAGATAATCGAATATCGATGAGTGTAATAATATTCTACATTTACATTTATGGATAAAAATGGAAAAAAGCGGAGCGCTGCTTGTTAAGTTTACTACAAACATTCAAACATTTAGATAAGCCCGCGCCATATAAAAACTGGCAATAGATTTGCCGTCAATTGGTTCACCGTTAAGAATAGCTGCTTCGAGTTCTGACTCGCTCATTAGCACTACCTCAATATCTTCATCCTCATCCTGCTGTGGAGGAGTAGCTAGCTTTTCCAGATCTTGTGCCAGAAAAGCATAAATATATTCATCAGAATATCCAGGGGCGAGAATAAATTTGCCCATATCTTGCCATTTATTCGCTCTATAGCCCGTTTCTTCCTCTATTTCACGCTTAATTGTCTCAAAAGGAGATTCATTGGCTTCTACTGTTCCTGCGGGAAATTCGAGTAATCTACCTTCTACAGTAAAGCGGTATTGTTTAACCAAGACAAACTTACCATCGGCTGTCACGGGAACGGCCAAAGCTCCCCCAGGATGGCGGATACATTCCCATTCTCCCGCTACACCATTAGGTAAACGCAGCTTAATAACTTCATAGTCAAACTTGCGCCCTTTGTAAGATAGCTTACGCTCTAAAATTTCTGATGGTTCGTTGCCTACAGCCATGATGATTAATTAATACTGCTAATACTGCCTTAATTGCACAAATATCATATCTTGCTACTGTTATTAGGACACAACGTATTTTAAGGGCGAATACCATTCGCCCCTACATCTAAATCTAAAAAAACAATTACAACAAGCTCAAGGATTCGCTTCGCAACCTCTTTGGGACTATCAATAACATTAAAACTGAAAATCAAGACCTATTTCGGTGCCGAAAAAATTAACAGTATCTTCCTCGAATTGGCTAGCATATCTTACTTGTCCAAAGGTACTTAATCTTTTACTAACTGGTACGGATATACCTATTTTGGCTTGCCAAGTAAGGCGAGTATCGTCTGTTACTGTCACATCTCCATCACCTACACCTATCGCTGAAATGCCAATACCAGGACTGAAATATACGGATGCACTCTTTTCTTCGTCACTGAAAGGGTAAATGAATCTAGGATTAATAAACGCTGCAAATACTCCATAAGCAACATCTGATTCTATAGTTCCACCACCTAGTAGATCGAGTTCTATATCAGTTGCGATATATTGATTGAATTTAGCACCTCCGTAAAGGCTGACCCCAAATCCAGTATTCAAAATATCTGTGTCTGGAAAAAATAAGCCTATGGAAGCCCCGATATAACCTTTGACATCATTATCACTTGATTCTCGTTGAGTACTTTCTTGTATTTCAGTATTTCTTCTCGTCCGTTGAGAATCTAACTCTTGTTTATACCTTTCTCCATAAATATTTTTAAACTTATCGCAGTCTGGATTTGCAATGTCATATTGATAAGCTGCGGGGCTGCAATATCCTCTATAATCTTCGTAACTTTCAATGTCTTTTGCTTGAGCAATACTAGGCACCGATAATAATCCTGAAATGGTTATTATCAATGCTATGCAACTATTTTTAGATGACATTTATGTAAGATAAGAGCTAATTTTTTTGTAAGAGCTAATTTTTTTGTTTGACTCGTTTATAATTCCCAAAAATAAAAGAAAAATCTCAAAATAGTTTAGATATTAGATAATATGCTCGATTTTTCTGCTCACCTCTGCTCGCATCTTGTTAATTCGTAAGCGATCGCTTGGATATAAAATAATTACAAGCATTTAGCTAATAGCTATCAATTATTAGCAAGTTAAGGATTAATTAAATAAATATGGCTGGTCAAAAGAAATCAAAGCAAAATCCTATTGCCTATCAAGAGTTCGGCAACGTAGATAACTCCCAAGCTATGGTAAGGGGAGTGGCTGATCTACCACCCAACCAACAAGATTTAAGAATACAGTCAACGCGGTCGGGTAGAAAGGGCAAGACTGTCACTATTATTAGTGGGTTTCAGCATAAGCCTGAAACTCTTAGTCAGCTATTGAAGAAGCTAAAAAGCCAGTGTGGGAGTGGCGGTACAGTTAAAGATAATAGCTTGGAAATTCAGGGAGATCATAAACAGAAACTATTAGAGACACTGACTAAAATAGGCTACAAAGCCAAAATAAGTGGCGGATAAAGCAGTATCGATAGCGTGATTCTGTAAGGGCGATTGGCCAATCGCCCCAACGATCAATTTGGCAATCCTAACTACTTGCTCTCAACAATTGATCGTATAGACTTGTCACTAACTGGGACTATTGCTCGACAATAAAAGCCTCAGTCATTTGATAAGCTTGATCATCAGTGAACTGTTCTGGGGGATGCTTCATAAAGTAGGCAGAAGGTGCTGTCAGCACGCCACCAATACCGCGATCCAAACCTAACTTACAACAGCGAATAGCATCGATGACCACACCTGCTGAATTGGGCGAATCTTCTACTGAAAGTCTCATTTCCAAATTCATTGGCACATCGCCAAACAATTTACCTTCGATGCGAATAAATGCCACCTTGTTGTCTTTTTGCCAAGGAACATAATCACTAGGTCCGACGTGAATATCTTCATCTTCTAAGCGTTTAGCAATTACGCCTTGTACTGCTTCGGTTTTCGACTCTTTCTTAGAATCTAAACGAGTGCGATCGAGCATATTGCGGAAATCAGTATTTCCCCCAGTGTTTAACTGATACGTTCGTTCAACTTTAACCCCGCGTTTTTTGCACAAATCAACTAAAGTACGATGACTAATGGTAGCTCCAAATTGAGATTTAATATCATCGCCAATGATGGGAATCCCATGACTTTTAAACTTTTCTGCCCACAACATCTTGCTAGCGATAAATACGGGAATACAGTTAACAAAAGCGACTCCTGCATCCAAGGCGCATTCTGCATAAAACTCTACAGCTTCTTGGGAACCCACAGGGAGGTAATTGACTAAAACCTCTGTCCCAGACTGTTTAAGACTGCTGACAATATCTGCCTTTGACTGTTCAGGGCGATCGCTAATTACAAAAGTATATTTTTCATCAGCATCTTGCATGTGGGCTGCCACACCATCTAAAACTGCGCCCATTTGTACCGTTACACCAGTTTGAGGCACATTTTCACAGAAAACAGTTGTACAGTTAGGAGGAGCAAAAATCGCCTCGGCGACATCTTTGCCTACTTTGCGCTGGTCAATATCAAACGCAGCAACTACCTCAAGATCGAAAGGCTTATAGCCTCCCAGATCCCAGTGCATTAAGCCAATAGCATCTTCTGCCTGTTTATCTCGGTAGTATTCGATTCCTTGGATAAGAGAACTGGAACAGTTTCCTATACCGACAATTGCTACTTTTATACTCCCCACGATTTTACCTTCCTCCGTTATTGGACTACATTATAGGGAAATCTTACAGTCATTGTTTAAAGAATGGTAAACGAATGGTAATTAATTCCACCATAGTAGATGTTTTACTTAATAGAGCGACAATTGTACCCCATCAAAAGGCATATACTTTCTTAGCCGATGGAGAACATGAATCCGCTAGCTGTACATACCAAAAGTTGGATCTTCAGGCACGAGCGATCGCCGTAGAATTATCAGCTAAGGTAAGACCAGGCGATCGCGCTTTATTGGTTTATCCCTACACGGCTGGTTTAGAGTTTATTGCTGCTTTTATGGGTTGTCTTTATGCTGGAGTTGTTGCCGTTACCGACTACCCCCGACAGCATATTAAATCCCTTAGCCAGTATCAAGACCGTATTGTCGATTGTCAAGCCTCAATTGCCTTAACTACCCACGAATTTGCTGACCGCGTCAAAGGGCAGTTAATGGCTCATCCCACGATGGCGATCAAGCTTAAAGCTCTACCTTGGATCGAAAGCGATCGGGTCGATCTCAGTTTGGCTGACTCCTGGCAACCGCCTAAAATAGACGGTGATACTTTAGCGTTCTTACAATATACATCTGGGTCAACAGGACAACCAAAAGGGGTAATGGTGACCCATGGTAATGTGCTACACAACTCCGAAGTTATTTATCAATCTTTTGGTCATCATGACCAAACAAAAATATTGATGTGGTTGCCCATGTTTCATGATATGGGCTTAATTGGCGGGGTGATGCAGCCTTTATTTGCGGGATTACCTGCGGTATTAATGTCGCCCATTGCTTTGGCACAAAACCCTTTTCTCTGGCTTCAGGCATTATCTAAATATCAGATAACTACCAGTGGTGGTCCAAATTTTGCTTACGATTTACTTTGTCACAAGATTACTGATGAGCAACGGGCTAGTTTAGATCTGAGTCATTGGTCAGTGGCGTTTACGGGGGCTGAACCTGTGCGGGCAGAAACCCTAGCCAAGTTTAGTCAACTATATGAACCCTGTGGATTTAAGAAAGAAGCCTTCTACCCCTGTTATGGTATGGCTGAGGGGACGTTATTTATCACAGGTATCGACCCACGGAAATATCCAACTATTACCTATGTGGATAAACAAGCTTTGACTGAGGATAAAGTGCTGGCAGTAGCCCCAGAACATCCTAACTCTAAAGCCGTCGTTAGCTGTGGTCATCCTTGGTTGGGAGATGAAGTAATTATCGTTAATCCTGAAGCTAAGATTCACTGTAGCAGCGATCAAGTAGGAGAAATTTGGGCAGCAGGGGCAGGTATTGGCAGAGGATATTATCAAAGAGAAGAACAAACTGAAGCAACTTTTCAGGCGACATTAGCTAATAACCCAAATAAGAATTATCTTCGTACAGGGGATCTGGGATTTATTAAAGACGGTGAACTATACATCACAGGACGCATCAAAGACATGATGATTCTTTGGGGACGCAATCACTATCCTCAACACATTGAAGAAACAGTCGAAAACTGTCATCCCGCCCTTCGTCCTAATCATGGTGCTGCCTTTAGCGTTGATGTAGGGGGAGAAGAACAGTTAGTGGTTGCTCATGAGATCAATCGTACTGATTTACGTACCCTCAATGCTGAGGAAGTTATTGGGGCAATTCGTTTAGCGGTAGGAGAACAAAATATGGCGAATGTTTTTGCTGTAGTCTTGCTCAAAACTGGCAGCATCCCGAAAACCTCCAGTGGTAAAATCCAACGTCGCGCCTGCCAAAGTATGTTTCTTGATGGTAGTTTAAATGCGATCGCGCAATGGCAGCAGTCAGAAATACCCGAAACCGATATTACTGATTTAGCAGGGCAATTTTTTAGTGATTAACTCCAAAAAGCTAGAAGGCAAGTTAATAGTTAATGAACCTTTGTCTTCAAGCGATCGCTGAGTTATCTAAAATCTACATTTACTAATATTATTAGTCTAGTAGTAATTATGGCTCTCGGCGTTCTTGTTACTAAAAAATAACACTGTTTCTAGGATTTAGATATATATAATGGGCTGGACACAATACTTTATTCCAGATACTTTAAATCTACTTTGGCTAGCTCTTAGTCTATTTATTGCTGGAGTTATTGAAGCTTTTTTGTGGAAAACCAGTCCGTTTCAAGCCTTAAATATTCCCATTCAAATTGATTGGTTTGGGGAAAACAAAAAGTGGCGCGGCTTAATAAGTTTACCACTGGCGATGGTTACGAGTGTTTATCTATTAAACTTTTCAGAAATAATAATTCCTGTTCTTTCTCGGCAAGCAATCTCATTTTCTAACTTCAATCTAATTGAGTTTGGTTTATTAGTTGGTTTTATGTTTAATCTTGCTGAATTACCCAATTCCTTTATCAAACGTCGCTTAAATATTCCCCCTGGTGATGAAAATAACAAGCTGTTTTATTTGATCGATCACATGGACTCCACCTACGGGGTACTAATTTTGTGGTATTTCTATTTCCACTTTCCCCTTCACTTTATTGTCACAGGTTTGATTGTTACTCCATTGTTATTTATGGGGGCAACAGAGTTGAGAAAAAAACTAGGATTGAAATAATTATGACGCACAATAAATATTAAGTGCATAACTCTCTTCTGCCTAGAATAGTATAACAAAACTAAAACGTACTACCGTTTACTTATATAGCTCCATTACCCGATCGATGGGCATACGCGATCGCACTTCTAAATCTAAACTAGAAGTATGTCCCAGATTGAAATGCTGAGCCGCTGCACAAGCAATCATCGCTGCATTGTCAGTACAAAATTTTAAAGGGGGAAAATATATCTTCAGATTATGTTTCTCGGCTGCCTGTTGTAGATGTTTTCTTAATCCACTATTAGCAGCTACCCCACCACCAATAGTAATCGTATCTAAACCGTAATCAAGAGCGCATTTGACGCTGCGCTTAGTTAACACCTTAGCGACAGTATATTGAAAACTGGCTGCCACATCAGCAACAGGGAGATCAACTTCCTCCTGTAGTTGCTCTACCAGTCTCAAAACTGCTGTTTTTATCCCGCTAAAACTATAGTCATAGGGATGATATCCCCCTTCAGAGAGGGAAATTCTGCCCTCTGGCAGAGGAAACGCCAAGGGGTTACCCTGTTGTGCCAGGCGATCGATTATTGGTCCGCCTGGATAACCTAAGTCCATTAACCGTGCTACCTTATCAAAGGCTTCGCCTGCTGCATCGTCTCTAGTTGAGCCAAGAAGTTTATATTCGCCATAATCTTTAACGTAGATGCTGCTGGTATGTCCACCAGAAACCAAAAGACATAAAAAAGGCGGTTGTAATTCTGGTTGAGCCAAGTAAGAAGCATAAATATGTCCTTCTAGATGATGTACCCCTAAAAACGGCTTATTGTGAATCATAGCTAGGGTTTTGGCTGCTGCCATCCCGACTAATAATGCACCCACCAAACCAGGAGTACAGGTAACCGCGATCGCATCAATATTTTGCCAGGTTAAATCTGCCTCTGAGATGGCGCGATCAATACAGGGATTAATTATTTCTAGGTGCTGCCGAGAAGCTAATTCAGGGACAACTCCACCATAAATTTGATGCAGTTCAATCTGAGAAGAAACAATACTACTTAAAACTTGACGGTTCTTTACGATTGCCACCGCTGTTTCGTCACAACTTGTTTCGATCGCTAAAATTGTTGCCATCCTTTGATAAATTTATCTATTAGTTAGCGTCTAGAATATATCTTGGCGCTTTTGTACAAACACCATAATTATCTGTCACAAAAGGAAACATATTCATGAGAAAATTGTTTGCTTTGATATTAGTATTTACGCTTTGGTTTGGTTTTGCACCCACAGCGAATGCTGATGATGTAGCTAATTTAACTCCCTGTGGAGAAAATCCTGCCTACGTCCAAAAAGCTAAAAATTTCCGCAACACTACAGACGATCCAAACTCTGGTCAAATTAGAGCCGAGCGCTATGCAGAAGCTCTTTGTGGTCCTGAAGGATACCCCCATTTAATCGTAGATGGTCGCTGGTCACACATGGGAGACTTTTTTATTCCTAGTGTTTTATTCTTATATATTGCTGGCTGGATTGGTTGGGCTGGTCGCTCATACGTCATTGCAGTTAGAGATGAGAAAAATTCCGAAATGCAGGAGGTTGTGATTAACGTTCCCTTGGCTATTAGCAAAATGTTAGCTGCTGCTACATGGCCGCTGCTTGCCTTTGGCGAATTTACCAGTGGTAAATTGATTGCCGACGAATCGGAAATCACTGTCTCTCCGCGCTAAATCACATTCTTTATTGTTTCACAGGAGGATACTATGGGAGACTTACAAAAGTTTCTTTCTACTGCCCCAGTTTTAATTATGGCTCTGCTCACATTTACCGCAGGGATTTTGATTGAATTTAATCGTTTTTTTCCAGACCTATTATTTCACCCCCTAACTTAGAGTAAAATCTAATGCTTTAAAATCTTCTTAACTTAATAAAGTGTTCGTTTTCGGTAGAGGTGCTGATTATTTACACTTAATGATCTGCGATTAATTTGGTTGTTAGTCGCAGTTTTTTATGTGTTGAATTTGACGAAATAACAAGTGGATTATCCATCATATTGGAGATTTTAGATAATTTAAACTTTAGCTCAATTGATTTGCGGTGCAATTTCTAATTAAGTTAACTACAGCAAGGAAGAAATCATGCAGACTAAGGCAGCAAAAGTTATCGTCCGTTAGAGAAAAACTGAACTTATAACCTATCTTTTAAGCTATTTTTCTTAATCCATGAGCGATTCTCCAGTATGGACACACCTAAGACCCAATATGCTGATGCAGAATATGCGTTGGTTCGCCCAAATGATCGCCGAAAATGGAGTGTTTTATAATTGCGTCGGCGATACCAAAATCTCTCATGTTGACGGGCGAATTGTTTGCCCCCAGATGATTTTATAGATAATCTGCCCAAACGTAGTTCATTTGCAAGAGTATATCCGCGATCGCTACAAGAAAAAGTATTGAGCAATTGGCAGGCTTACGGATTTCGTTAAATTGTAAATTTCAAAAAAATCTTCAAAACTTTATTCTCAGGAGGAATTAATGGTTAACGCAGTATCGAACGGTATAGTCATTTTAATTAATTTCCCTATGGTTACTTTGTATTAATGATGATGGTGAATTTTACTTGTTACTTGTTACTTCGTTATAAGATCCACTGGTTGCTATTTGAAATGACTATAAAGTTGCTCTTGTGATTGGCGCAAACAAAGAAACAAAGGACTGGGATTTGAGATGAGTCGTCGAAATACTCCTTTAAAGGTCAACAGCACTCATCCTGGCTGAGTAAAAACAGAATTGGGCGGTGACGGCGCGATGATGGACATTGCCGAAGGCGCAAAAACGGGCGTTCGCGTTCAGTTAGCCACACTTCCTGATGATAGACTTAGCGCTGGCTTTTTTCATCTCGGTCAGCCCGTACCTTGGTAAGCAACTTTGATTTCTATCGAATCAGAAATTGGACGGTCGGGAATAACCCAATCGTCTCAATGAAACCCGAAGCTGTGTAAGTTTGTACAATAACTAGTTCAAGAGCTAACCGCCACACCAGAGGTCTTGTTGCAACACTGCCTAATATAGTTTGGTAAAAATTTCTCAGGGGATAAAAGTTGATGGTAAGCTAAACGATTTTCTCGTTTCATTTCTTTTAATTCTTGTTCGGTGGTGGTTGCAAAATGCTCTGCAATTACTTCTGGCAACTTGTTGAGCGAATTGACTGGAACTTTAATCAGATGTAGCTGTTCTTCATAGGGAATTACCCCATCAGTATCGATGACCACTGGGATTCTCCCTGCATTTAACGCCATATAAAAGCGTCCCGAAAAATTACCGCCACCTCTGACACACAATACATAATCGCTTTTGTCAGTGTTAGTAATAAACAAGTTTTCTAGGGCAATTTTATTAGATTCATTATGAACGTAATAACTTTGACGATTGTTGGTAACATCAAAACACACTTCAAGTCTTGAATCGATAGCCAGGATCTTCATTACCGTTTCCCTAAGCTGAAGACTCATCCCTTCAATTATTCTGGGATCTACCCGACGAGATAATTTTCCTTGAGATAAGACTAATCTGGTCACAGCATCAGGCACAATAGATTTACTCAAGTTTGCCAACTTGCCGCGAGAGGATGTAGTTCCACAAAAGCCAATAACTGGTTTTTTGCCTTTGGGGGAAATATCTAGAGAATCCAAACCTCTTTTTGTTCGCTCATTGCTCCAGTAAGGACATTCTGTTTCAAATGATTTTTTTAAACTTTTATACAAACCATTGCGTAAAATGTTTGCCCAAGGTATATCCAATAACACATCCGAGTCGCTCGTTGCATCGATAATCAGCGGTTTACGGTAAGTTTGTGCTGATTGGGCTGCCTGATACACAGAACTATCAAAAGCTAAAGTTTCTGGAGTAAAGGCTTTGTTGGGATAAATTGCTACGTCACAATCCTGAATTGAGTCAACTTCTGTATAGCGGTTTTCGGCTATAAATTGACTAAAGATCTTGTCTCTATTTTGAGATCTCAATGACCATAACATTTCGACACGAGTATCTTCAGCGGCGTTAAATGTATAAATTTTCATTGGCAAATTTTTAGGCGTTTTTTACATGAGCCTAGATATAAAGTGTTTAGACACAATAGATTTAGACCGAACTAGATAAACAATTACAAAATAATTACCAGAATATTCAAGCCAAGATTTATCAAGAAAGACTATGAAAGACTATATTAATAGCATGGTTACTCCAATTGATCCAGTCAATTAACCAAGCTTTGCTGTACTGCAACTATATCTCGACCAACCTTGAGATAAGAATATCCTTTTGAAGCCAGTAAATTTCCGCATTCTATAGTTATTTCTGGCTGAAGATGAGTGTATTCAAAGTTGATAATATCTGGTAATAGGTTGCTTTGAAATGCCATTTTAAGAATTTCGTAATCAAAACCTTCAGTATCTATTTGTAATAGATTTACGTGTTGAATACTGTGCTTTTCGATCAGCGAAGCCAGACTCATTGCCGGCACTTCAACAACTTCAATAAGTTGCTCAATATTAGGAATTAATGGCTTTTGTTTAAGAATAATATTGCGATCAAAACTGGCAAGTAACCTAACATATTTGGGTAGTGATTCATCCGCCATAACTCGATAGAGTTTAACCATCCCATCTTCTTTGGCGATCGCACAATTTTCTAATTTGAGCTTTGATAAATGGCTATATGTATGACAAAGTTCATGATATAAATTGGGCAGAGGCTCAACTAAAATCCCCGACCAATTACCTTGGGTAATTATTAAATGAACTGGGTCACCTGTTTTGCCGTCGTTGGCTCCAATCTGGAGAATGACAGCTTCAGAAGTATTTTGAAATAACTGCTTGACTAATAATTTTAATAAGTCAATATTTTCTTCGGGAAAATCACGAATTCGCTGAAGATTGTAACCATTTTTCCAGAGCAGTGACTGAGCTACATCTTTTATTAATTTCATATCAATCCTGCTGATTAAACTACTTTAATTTTACAAAGTTTATCTGAGGTTACCATAGAATGAAAAAGTAAATGAAAAGGTAGGGTTGCTCAGTTTGGTTTGATGACATTACTTTCTTTTCTAACAGTCCTAATGGGTATTATGCAACTTCCCCTGTTCAAAATATTTAGCAAAAAATATTGGATAGTCAGGAACAACCTGACTATCCAACTATAGCTTTGATATCTAATCGGGGAAAATCTCTAAATCTTGTTCTACACAGCAGAAAGTGGTTGCGAATTGATGCCTATCGATTCTAGAGGCGCATGAGCCACTGTGGAAGGATCTTCCAACCCGACATCACTACAGTGAGGTTCGATTCCTAAACCTTTACGAGGATACTCAAGGCAAATTAACCGATACTCCGCAACTGCCCGATCTAATTCTGCGCGAGTTAGATAATTGAGATAACCACATTGCCCAATTTCACCTTTAGGTAATGGTGCAGCTAAATTGCCGCCACGCTTCTCAAAGATCTTTTGCTGAGATGCCCACAGAGTATCTGTTCTATACATAATATCGTGCCACAGGCTCAAGCCAAAGGAACTAATTAGGCGCATGATTCGCTGGAATTGTGCTTCATCAATCCAATTCAGACGAAGACTTAAATAAGCACCAAAACCCATGCCGATAGAAACTGCGTGTCCGTGTAACAAACCAGCCTCAATTTCAAACCCAGGTGACCAAGTATGACCATAGGCATGAGGGCGACATTGGTGGGTTTCATAAAGGTTGTCGTATTCTGCTGCTACATAGCTGCGTAGCGCCGCACCCAAAATCTTCTGGGAGAGAAGATTAATCTCAGCATCAGCATCAGCATCTACAGTACCAAAGCGCGTTTCGATCAATCGAGGCCCTGCCTGTTCCATCATCTCAAATAACTGCGCATCTTTAGTCACAGCCATTTTGATGATTTCAATGATGCCGTGACGCAACCATCCTTCTTTCAAAGTCTTGAAGAAATAGCGATCGGTAATTGATAATATTGGGGGATGATAAGCGCCAAAAAGATTCTTATAACCAAAGCCATCACAACAGGTGCGAGGAGAAGGACCTGCATCGATACCCGCTACAATCGACGTAGAAAGCATGATATAAGGTGTATTGCGATGATATAGGGCGCAGGCTAATCCACCAGTGTCAGCTAATACTCCACCACCGACAATTAAGACTGGTTCGTTGCGCGATACTCCTAAGTTTTTAAAATCACCGAGCATTTTTTCGACAGTGTAGATCCCTTTATCTACTTCCATTGCTCGATATACTAACTTGTCAAGCTGAATACCGTGATAATCAAAATAATGTTCTAGCTGTTCACCAAAGTAGCCATCGACGTTTTGGTCAACAAGACAGACACAGCGTCCATGAGAAATATACATATCTCTCAGTAACAACTGCTCAGGATCGAGAGAATTATCCACAACTTTTATGGAAGTAAAAGTGCTTGACCTCATTACTGCTTCAATAGTTTGGTCGTCAGGGGTACTTTCTACATAACCACGGCTTTCACGGTAGCTAGAAGTAGGATAAATGGCGTGGGGATTTTCTCTGACTAAACGTTCTGCCAAGTCTTGATAAAATTTTCCTTCGGCACTATTTTTTAAATAATCGATCAGCTTAATTGTGCCTAATTCTGAGGAGTGTATTTTGTTTGCAAACTCATACCAATCCTGAGCTTTAGCTTCGTCAAAGGCTGCTAAAAGTTCGGCTAAAACGCCAAAAAAGTTGCTAAAAGAGAGATTAAGACAGGTGCGCAGTTTACGACAAGCGGATATACCCTTGACCGCATCCACTTGAGCAAACTCTCTTCCTAGTTCCTGAGAAAAAGCAGGGCTATCAATTAATGAAAGCAACAAGCTTCTAAATTGTTCGCTACAGCAAATAGCTTCTACAGCTCTTTCCACGTTCTGATACGCCAGAGGCTCACAGTTTTGCTTGGAGATAAAAGCCTTAACTGCCGAAGTAGTCTTTGTCATTATTGATTCCGAAAAAAAACGGTGTGTGCAAAATTTTTAGGGATGTGTTAGTCCCTGATTTGAGTTAAAATAACTGCTTCAAAAAGCTTGGAAAATATTGTGGAAAAGTTTTTGAAAGGCAGATTATAGTGATAACAAATACAGCTATTCTATTTTTGTGTTCGTGACGCAATTGCTCAATTTTGATTGTCACCTTAAAACCAAGCCAATCATAAATAGGCGTTGAGTATCAATTGAACAGGATGGAATTTTAATAATGCTGTTCAATCAAATAAGATTCAAGTAACGAGAAAAATTTAGCAAAAACGCTTAACTCACCTTGTTATGTTAACTAAAAATTACACTCAATAGTTAATTTTATCCGTATATTTAACTAGATTACAATAGACGATCGCCTGTCAACAAGACACGTAAAGGGATACAGTCATGCCTTAAGACAGATAAATTTTTTATTAAGATATTTCGAGGTTTTTTTTATATTTTAAGCAGGATAGATAGCTGCCAAAAAGATCGAATTTGTCAACAATCTTTAGTTATATAGTTGGATCATGGTAACTTGTAACTAGATGCCTGTTTAAGAAACATCTCAGCATACAGACCGTTGTGAGTCATTAATTCTTGGTGAGAGCCAACTTCGACGATCTGGCTATTTTCTAAAACCACAATGCGATCCGCTAGCTGTACTGTAGAGAAGCGGTGGCTGACAAAAAAGGTCATCTTACCTGCGGTTAGAGTACGAAACTTGTCAAATAATTCATATTCAGCGATCGCATCTAGAGCAGCGGTAGGTTCATCCAAAATTAGGATCGGTGCATCGCTCATAAAGGCTCTTGCCATACCGATCTTTTGCCACTGTCCCCCCGAAAGATCGACTCCTCCTTTGAACATTTTGCCCAGACGAGTTTGATAGCCATCTTTCAAAGTATCAACTACGCGATCTGCTCCTGAAGCGATCGCTGCTTGCTCAATACGGAACTGATTTTCTCTTTGAGGTAAATTACCAAAGCCAATATTATCTCTGACACTAAGCTGATAGCGGGCAAAGTCTTGATTTAAGACACCGATATTTTGATGTAGCTCGGATAGCTTAATTTCGGCTAAGGGAATACCGTCGATCGCGATCGCCCCTGAATCAACATCGTATAATCTAGTAATTAGCTTGAGCAGAGTTGTTTTGCCCGCACCGTTTAAACCAACTAGGGCAATACTTTCTCCTGGTTTAATTTCCAGATTTAAATTACTTAAAGTCGGCTTACTCGCACCTGAATAGGTGAAACTGACATTTTTGAGAGATAACCCCTGCATAATTGGGTGAGGAAAAGGCTGAGGACCAGAGGCATTAATCACCTGGGGCTGGAGAGCAAGAAAATCGAAGTATTGCGAGACATATAAATTAGATTCATAGACACGGGCAATATTCTCTAAGATGGACGGCAATACCTGTTGCGCTTGGCTAAATGCTCCTGTATACATCGTAAAGTCCCCCACCGAAATTTGACCCGCGATGGTTTTAATTAACGTCCAGATATAGGCAAGATAAAAACCGCTATCCACCAGCACTCCAGAGATACCGCGCATGCGCGTATATTCAGAAGCGATCGCTGCTGACTTTTGGTTAAAATCAAGGCGAATATCCTGCCACTGTCCTAATAAATGCTTACCCAAATTAAATAACCTTACTTCCTTAGCAAATTCAGGATTAGTTAGCACCTGCTGAATATAGTTAGATACACGTCCGCTTTCCGTCTCCATACGAGTCATCCAAAACCGTCTGCCAGAATAGACAATACTCGTCCAAAAAGAAGGTAAAGCCGTAAAAAACAATAAAGGCACAATTGCCACGTTAAACTGCAACAGCAAGCCCAACAAACTAACTAAAGTAACTCCCTGACCAAATAATCCCGTCAGTGTTTGAATTACTCGCACAGGATGATTACTACCGCTATCTTGAGCGCGGGCGAGAGTATCGTAAAACTCAGGAGATTCAAAATGCCCTAAATCTAGTTGAGCAGACTTTTCCAGTAGAACAAATTTAGTATGTAGATTGAGGCGATCGTTGAAAATCTGACCCACATAAAGACTGGCTTGAGTTAATACCGCTTGCACAAAGGTAACCCCAAACCGCAACGCCACTAAAACAATTAAAGGTCGCCAGACAAAATTAGCGTTCCCCCAGTTAGCAATTACCAAATCGACGATCGCCTTATTAATCAGCAACATCAAAGCAGGTATTAAAGACTGAAATCCTTGGATTGCCAAAGATAAACACAAATAAAGAGGTGTTGCTTGCCAGACCAAGCGTAGCAGCAGGAAAATATTCACCAGGATGGCTTGAAATCGTCTGTTAGAAGTCAAATTAGGTTCGGATCTTTTTGAGTTTATTTAATTTAAAGTAGTACAATAATATTGGAATTTTCGGATTTTTACTTAAGATGGCAAAAACCCCAGCAGTTTCTCATTTTGTGGCAGTTAGCGATCTTTCTAAGCCAGCAACCGAACAAGAAGGTATTTTAATCGAAGTAGCGGGAACAGGAGATAATCAAAAAAATCGCGCTAAGGCCTTGGATCTTGTGCAGGAGATGTGGGAAAAAGAAGAAATCGATGTCAATCGTTTTCCCGATGGTTTAACTCCAGACCACATTTTCTATGTACCAAGCGATAGTCCTCAAGTAAAATCTAGCAAAACCGTGTCAGATAGTCAGAAATTGTTGCCCATTGTCCAGGGCGCTCAAGAAATTATCCAATTAACCAAGCTTCAGCTTGAGGTTCAAGAAGCATCAGAACAGGCAGAACAATATATACCCATTATTAAAGTAGTTTTAGAGCGATCGCGTCCTCTAACTACAGAAGAAAAAGAATTAGCTAAAGACAAAAAATACGGCAAAACTATCGAAAGGCTGGGTTCAATCGTCGCCGAACAGGAAGAATTTCAAGAATCCTGTTCGGGTAACGGCAGTTTAGTTTTAAATGCGATCTCCTGGCAGCTTAGTCAAGGTACTGAACCTCAAGCCGACAAGAATTAACAATTCCTAATTTAGGATGAGCAACTTTATTCCTGTACTTGTGGCACAATTCCCAGTAACACTTGATATTCAATACAATTTGGATGTGATTCTGTCTATTCTTTCACAAGCCGAACCCAATACACTGGTGATCTTACCCGAAGGCGCACTCTCTGGTTATGCAGAAGACACCGAATTTTTAAGTAAAATTAATCAGCAAATTCTAACGCTCTCACTGCGAAAACTACAAGAAACTGCCACACAGTCGAATATTCATTTGGTCTTTGGGTCGTGCTTACTGGAACATGGGAAGTGGTACAACGCGGGAATATATTATGGCCCACAACAAGCGCAATTTGTCTACCGTAAAGTTAATTTAGCCACGAGCGAACGTGCTGTGTTTACCGCAGGTTCTCAGCTTTCCGTAGTAGAACTTGATATCAGCGGTCGTAGGATCAAGCTAGGAATTCAACTTTGTCGTGAAATTCGTTTTCCTGAACAATGGCAGTATTTAGCCCGTAGGGGCGCTGACATATTTGTCTATCTTACTAATGCTGTTGGTGATGCAACCCAAGCTCCTGTTTGGCGAAGCCACCTTATTAGTCGTGCTGCTGAAAACCAACGCTTTGTTATGTGCGCCAACAATGCTCATGTTGCTCAAAAGTGTCCAAGTATGATTGTGACTCCCACAGGTTCAGTTGCCTGGGAGGCCTGTTCGTCTGAGCGCGAAGTAAAAAATTATCTGATTGACCCATCAGCTGTCTCAGATTGGTACTTAAGTCAATCGCGAATTGATTTGTTTACGTCAAATGTAGAACACTAACTTTGACAATGTTGAAGAATTCTCCAATCGTAAAGGTAATATAAAATCTACAAATGTTTGCTACAAATAAAAAATTTGGGGATTTGGGGACTTGGGGACTATTTATCTATCTGTATCATTTTTGTATTTCATATAACGGCAGTTTAGTTTTAAATGCGATCGCCTGGCAGCTTAGTCAAGGTACTGAACCTCAAGCCGACAAGAATTAATTGTTTCTACAATCGACTAAATCAACAGTCTTAAAGCCGACACCAGCAGCAAAGCTAGGGTAATACGCTTAAATATCAAAGGATTTATTTTTTGAGAAAGGATTATTCCTAGCCAAAGTCCAAGGGCAAAACCAGGCAAACTATAAACTGCGAACTGACTGACAGATAAAGTTATATTTCCCTGAAAACCATGAGTTAGGGCAGCAAGCAAAGAACTAAAAAAAAATAAGGCAGTCAAATTGCCTTTAAACTCTTGAGGATTCCAGCGCCGACAATGGGCATAGATAATTACTGGAGGTCCGCCAACGGTATATGCACCATTGAGAATACCTGACATTCCCCCCAGTAGACAAGCCCAGATTGCAGATTTTAAGCTGGGTAAAGACAAATTAAACCCATCATAGATAACATAGCTAAAAATCAATATTCCCAATCCTTTTAAGGCGATCGCTTCAGGAATATAGTCCAGTAATAAAACACCAAGCGGGGTAGCAACTAAAGAGGCAATAGTTAGTACCCCAACTGTTTTAAAGCTACAATCACGCCGATAGTAATACCAAATTACCAGATTACCCACAATACTGACTAAGGTAACTAACGGTACTGCGATTTGCAAACCAACTACCCCTGGCAAGAAAGACATGGCAACGATGGCAAAACCAAATCCAGTGATGCTCTGAGTTAGAGCAGCTAGAAAAATAATTCCCCCCACCATTAAATACTCATTGCCGTATAGCTCCATTTTTATTTAAGAACTAATACAGGACAAGGAGACAAGCGCACTACTCTTTCTGCTACCGAACCCAATAAAAAGCGACTTACGCCCTTACGTCCGTGGGAAGGCATGACGACTAGCTCTGTTCCTGTTTCCTTGGCATAATCGACAATTTCCGTACTTGGATCGCCTATTTTTACTTCAATGGGAATTTCTTGATATCCCATCTCGACTAGCTTATCTTTGAGAAACACTTTGACCTTTTGTTTTCTCTGCTCATGATCGAGAGTATTCCACATCGACGCTGGATCAGCAGGATGCAGAGGTGTCAGAACGTGAATTAGTTTTAAAGAAGTTTCAGTTTCAACGTATTCTTTAGCAGTGGCGATCGCGCTATAAGACCATTCAGAAAAATCAATAGGAACTAGAACAGATTTTTTTCTCAGCCAACTCATAGTTTACCTCCGTTTATTTAAGGACAGGTTCTTTAACTTGTTCTTCAATTCTTGTTGACATCCTGCCAGATTTGAGGCGAGTCATATAGCTATCTAGCTCTTTAGCAATTACACCAGACAGTAGAAAACAGCCTAAAAGATTGGGTAAAGACATCGCCAGCAGGACAATATCGCTAAATTCTAAAACCAGATTGAGATCGATCACCGTACCAATAAATCCACAAATGAGAAATAACACTTTGTAGATGTTGACGGTTTTGTCCCCAAATATATAAGCCCAAGCCATCTGTCCGTAATAACTCCAAGAAATCATGGTGGAAACGGCAAACAAAAGACCAGCAAGCGCAATCACATAGGGAAACCAGCTAATCACGGTGCCAAATGATGCAGCAGAAAGTCTCGATCCATCCAGTTCAGCAGAAGTTGGATCGGCATAAACTCCTGTCAGCACAATCACAATTGCCGTCATGTTACAAATAAAGATCGTGTCGATAAACGGCTCTAGCAATGCCACAATTCCTTCTCTAACTGGTTCATCGGTACGAGCAGCAGAATGAGCGATCGCAGCTGAACCAATCCCCGCCTCATTAGAAAACACCGCTCGTTGAAACCCAACGACAATCGCGCCAATAGCTCCTCCTCCCACTGCTTGAGGATTAAAGGCTGTAGTAATGATTGTGCCGAGCGCTGCTGGTACTGAGGTAAATTTAACTAAGATCACCCAAAAACAGGCTAAGGCATAAATTACTGCCATGACTGGGACTAAAACCCCTGCCACCGAACCGATACGCTCGATCCCGCCAAGAATTACCAACCCGACAATAGTTACCAAGATGATGCCAAACAGCCAGCTATAATTCTCAAAAAAGGGAAAAACGTTAGCCACAGCAGCATAACCTTGATTTGCCTGAAACATATTTCCTGCGCCCATAGCAGCGATCGCACAGCAGGCTGCATATAATACCCCTAATCCTTTTCCTAGTTTGCTCATGCCGATCGAGGATAAACCACGAGAAAGATAGTACATTGGCCCTCCTCCCACCGTACCGTCGGGCTTGATGATGCGATATTTCTGACCGAGAGTACATTCAGCAAACTTACTCGACATTCCGATAAAGCCTGCTACCGTCATCCACAAAGCTGCTCCAGGCCCACCCATACGTATGGCGATCGCTACCCCTGCAATGTTGCCAATACCTACTGTCCCTGAAAGGGCTGCTGCTAGTGCCTGAAAGTGGGATACATCACCTTCATCGTTGGGGTTATCATATTTACCCTGCACTACTTCAATCGCATGTTTAAAGCCTCTCACATTGATAAATTTCATGCGTAGAGTAAAGAAAATTCCCCCAGCAATTAACCAAAGTACGATTAGGGGAAATCCGTTTTCACCACCAATTTTGAAGTACAAAAAGAGATTAAGAACATCGACAATACGTTGAAATACTCCTTCAAATATTCCGCTGATACCTCCTGACGTAGCTTGTTCTTGAGCTAAAGCAATTTGGGGGATTGATACTATCAATAAAATTGGCAACCAAAAATATTTTTTAACTTCAAACAATAGTTGTTTCATGATTTAATTTGCTTAAATACAACAGATATTTTTAAATATTTGCATCATAAAAATATAAATCAGCTATTGTCTTCTGCTTAATAAAAATTGCCTTTTATATTTTTATGTCTTAGCTTAAGTTTGCAATTCTTTAATTATTAAAACTGTAATTAAAGATACCAGTGATTATAAAAACTAAAAAATAATTGGCTTTTATTTTGTTGATTAGCTTGATTTTTCTCTCTTATAAATTAAAGATAGATTTTTATATTTATAGACTATTATAAAAACATAATACAGAATGTTATCAATAACAAAAGTAGTCAATGATAATATTCTGTATTATTATTAGTATCTTTAAAAAACTATTAATTATCAAAAAAGGCGTTGCTGAATCGAGGTATAGTTTTTCAACAGTATCTATATAATTCAAATCAGCAACGTATATCAAAAAAGAGGCGATTTCTCCCTTTAACTGGAAGTAAAAAAAGCAGCTGTTACTTGTTACTTGTTACTTGTTACTTATTACTTATTACTTGTTACTTGTTACTTATTACTTATTACTTGTTACTTGTTACTTATTACTTATTACTTATTACTTGTTACTTGTTACTTGTTACTTGTTACTTATTACTTGTTACTTGTTACTTGTTACTTGTTACTTGTTACTTGTTACTTGTTACTTGTTACTTGTTACTTATTACTTATTACTTATTACTTGTTACTTGTTACTTGTTACTTGTTACTTATTACTTATTACTTATTACTTGTTACTTGTTACTTGTTACTTGTTACTTGTTACTTGTTACTTATTACTTGTTACTTGTTACTTGTTACTTGTTACTT
>NZ_PVWF01000039.1 GCF_003003995.1 Pleurocapsa sp. CCALA 161
TAGGTAGTAGGTAGTAGGTAGTAGGTAGTAGGTAGTAGGTAGTAGGTAGTAGGTAGTAGGTAGTAGGTAGTAGGTAGTAATTACGTAACATTAGTTAATGATTCTCTTTAAAAGAATTATATTGTTCTTGATTGATTCTGCCCGCCTCATAGAGAGTATCGGTAATTTCGGAAATACTCAGCACAGAATGAGCGCGATAGCCGTTGTCTTTTAATCTGTCTTTTACTCCTCCTTCGTGGTCGATAAATACTACAATATCCTCGATCTTTAAACCCGCAGATTTGAGTTTTTCTGCCCCCTCCATGACGCTTTTGCCGCTAATCAAAATGTCGTCAATCACTACCACCTTTTCGCCTGGGTGAAAATTACCCTCAATTAAACGCCTAGTACCGTGTGCCTTAACTTCCTTGCGGGGAAAAATCATTGGACGTTGGAGATTTAAAGCTAATCCTGTCGCCGTGGGTAAGGCACCATAGGGAATGCCGGCAATGCGATCAAACTCCAGCTGCTTGACGATATCACCATAAGCATCCAGCACCTGATTAAACAGATGAGGATTAGAAATAATTTTGCGCAGATCGATATAGTAAGAAAAAGTTGCTCCCGATGCTTGAACATACTCGCCAAACAATAAACAGCCAATATCAAATAGTTCGAGTATTAGGGATTGATAGGGGTGAAAAGAGAGTAAGCAGACATCAGGAGTCCAAAGATCGCAACTGGCAGCCTGAGAGGTTTTTGCTACACGATAAGTATTGAGCTTGTGATTAAGGTTAGCTACTTCTGTCGCCAGATTATTACTAGCCAAAAAGTCTTGGGGAATAGGAATCAATAATCCTTCTCCCATACTGTTTAGACCAATATTGATTAACGATTCTAAATTATTTTTCTTACTCCACAGACTACGTAGCAAGATTGTTCTTTCAGGAGCGATCGCTCTAATTTTACCTAATACTTCAGTGTTAGTTGTCCCTACTTCTAAATATAGCTGTTCGGGAGTTGCCCAAGATTGTGCTTCTTGGACTACCTGGAGATAAAATGGCTGCTCAAAACTAGGATATCTTTGTAAAGTCTCCGCCTGGGGATTTGACGTATGGGCGAGAATAAATACTGCTTTGTCGGTATAAACCAAAAAAGGTGCTGCATGATCTTGTCCTGCAAAGGGAGTCAGAGTAACAGCATCAACCTGCCACTGTTCAAAAATTGCTTTGGCAAAGACAGTGCTGGTATTAAGATCGCTGTGTTTAGCATCCAAAATTACGGGAATCGACTGGGGAATTCCTGCCAAAACTCGTTCTAATAGTTGCAAACCTGCTATGCCCAATGCTTCATAGAAACCAAGAGTTGGCTTGTAGGCACAAACGCGATCGCTCGTTGATTCAATCACCCATAATAACCAAGTTTCCAAATCTTCAAGTAGATCCTGACTCTGAGGATACTTTGATGGCATCATTTCGGGATTTGGATCGAGTCCGACGATCAACAGGCTGTTGTTGGTGGCGATCGCTTGATTAAGTTTTGCCGTAAAATTCATGATGGCATTAAAAGAAGACTGTAAGCCAAATACAAGGAGGTTCAGTACTGGTATACTCAACTCGATGTTTTAGGTGGGCAGGAATTAAGAGATAATCCCCTGTAGTTAGCTTAATACGAGAATTATCCTCATAGCTCAACTCTCCTGACCCCTGAAGCACAATCAACCATTCATTTTGCTCTTGATCGTACCATTCCCCTGCTGGTGTTATTTGCCCTGTAGAAATGATGCGTTTGATGGAAATCTGGTCATTAGACCACAAAGTCTCGAATAATTCCTTTGCTGGCAATTGAGCGCAAAACTTAAAAATGTTTTCTATTTCATTGTTCATGTTTGCCAAATTTAGCTGATGTAATTGTACGTAATTAATTCATCTAGACAGATAATTTTTAAACCACTGTACAGCCTTGTTTAAAGCTAAATCGAGATCAGACTGGGGTAATCCTAATTCTCGAACAGCTTTGCTAGCATCGTAAAACATTTTTTGTTGCGACATGCGCACCCCGTCTATAGCAACTGTTGGCTGTTTGCCTAGTTTAGTCAGGAGATTCTCTCCTAACCAAGCAACGCTGTAGGGAATCCAATAGGGAATGGTAGATTTTGGTGCAGGTAAACCTGTAATTTGCTCTAATTTACCGAGTAATTGTTTAAAAGTCAGATTTTGATTGCCTAAGATATAGCGATCGCCTGTTTTACCTTTGGTTAAAGCCAAAATATGCCCCTGGGCTACATCCTGCACATCAATTAGATTTAGTCCTGTATCAAGGTAAAAAGGCATTTTACCTTGCAGAAAACGCACAATAATCTCTCCTGTGGGGGTAGGTTTGAGATCGAATGCACCAATAGGAGTACTAGGATTGACGATTACCAGATCTTGTCCTTGCTGTACTGCCTTAACCGCCTCTTGTTCAGCGTAGTATTTAGATTTTTTATAGTTGCCAATTAATTGATCTACAGGACTTTGATAAGTCTCATCCGCAACACCATCTTGCTTAACCCCAATGGCAGCAACGGAACTAGTATAGACAGTGCGTTCAATCCCTGCTTGACGGGCGCATTTTAGTATATTGCGCGTACCTAAAACATTACTGCGGTAGAGTAAATCGCGATCGCTTTGCCAGAGGGAATATTGCGCGGCGACATGAAACAATACCTGACAGCCAGACATTAGCTGAGGTAAATCGCTGCTATTTAAATCTCCTCTAACAATTTCGATCTCTAGAGACTTGAGATTATCTAGGCAACTGTGATTACGAACTAAAGCCCTAACCTCGTATCCCTGCTGTAGCAATAGCCTAATTAAATTTGCCCCAACAAAACCCGTCCCACCAGTCACAAAACATTTCATTTACGGTAGGGGCGAACGCCCTTACAAATATTTTCCATCCACACCACTTAATTCACCATCGCTTTTTGTTTTTGAGATTTAATTTCTAGGTAAACCAACAAAGCATTCACGTCCGCAGGGTTGACCCCACCAATACGGCTAGCTTGACCAATGGTTAGGGGTTTAACTTGATTTAGTTTTTCTCTAGCTTCCATCCGCAGAGTTTCTACCGTGAGGTAGTCCAAATCTTGAGGCAGTCTAAGCTTAGTATGTTTTGCCATTTGATCGATCTGTAGCTGCTGGCGTTTAATATAGCCAGAATATTTAATATCGATTTCCGCCCCTTCTGTCTCGGCGATATTTAGTTCCGCATTATCTAGACCATGTTTTTGCAAATCGGCATAATGAAACTTAGGACGACGCAGCAATTCGGATAAACTGATTGAACCTTTAATCTTTTGTTGAGTTTCTTGGGCGATCGCAATTCCCACTGCTTCCTGTTCTTTAATTCGAGTTTCCTTCAGTCTTGATTTTTCAGCAGCAATTTTCTCTTGCTTATTCAGATAAAGCTGCCATCGGCGATCGTCAATTAGACCGATTTCTCGGCCCAAAGGAGTCAAACGGCGATCGGCATTATCTGAACGCAGTATCAGGCGATATTCTGAACGACTAGTCAACATCCGATAGGGTTCGCGTAAGTCTTTAGTACAGAGATCGTCAATTAAAGTCCCCAGGTAACTTTGTTCCCGAGAGAAAATCACTTCAGGTTCACCTTTAACAAACTTGACTGCATTAATTCCCGCGACTAAACCTTGTCCCGCAGCTTCCTCATAACCAGTAGTGCCATTGATCTGTCCCGCGCTATATAATCCCTCAACTTTTTTGGTCATCAGGGTAGGGTAACATTGGGTTGCTGGGATAAAGTCATACTCAACAGCATAAGCAGGACGTAGCATAACGCAGTTTTCTAAACCAGGCAACGTCCTCAGCATTGCTAGCTGTAAGTTTTCTGGTAATCCCGTAGAAAACCCTTGAATATAAAGTTCAGGAATTTCTCTTCCTTCTGGTTCGATAAAGATCTGATGACTTTCTTTATCGGCAAAACGGACAATTTTATCTTCAATACTCGGACAGTAACGAGGCCCTTTAGCATCTACCCAACCACCATATACAGGCGACAGATGAAGGTTATCGCGAATAATTTTATGAGTTTCGGCAGTAGTACGAGTCAGATAGCAGTTCATTTGCTCTCTTTCGACCCAGGCTGCTGGGTCAAAGCTAAACCAACGTATCTCTTCATCAGGTGGCTGGGGAGTCATTTTGCTGTAGTCTACCGATCGCTTATCCACCCTAGCAGGAGTACCTGTTTTTAGTCTGCCTGTCTCGAAACCTAGCCGATTGAGAGTCTCTGTCAACCCCGTAACGGCAAATTCGCCCGATCGCCCTGCATCCATCGATTTATTCCCAACCCAAATCTTACCTCCCAAGAAAGTACCTGTGGTCAGAATTACCGCCTTAGCTGCAAAACAGCTCCCAAAGTAGGTTTCAATGCCTAGCACTTCATCATTTTTACCCAGAATTAGATCCGTTACCATTCCCTCGCGGATACTCAAATTCTCCTGATTTTCCACAATCTGCTTCATCACCGCAGCATATTCTCGCTTATCGGTTTGCGCCCGTAATGCCCACACCGCTGGACCACGGGAAGCATTTAGTACTCGTTTCTGTAGATAGGTGCGATCGCTTACCTTGCCAATCTCTCCCCCCAAAGCATCAATCTCATGGGTCAACTGAGACTTAGCAGGACCTCCCACCGCAGGGTTACAGGGTTGCCAAGCAATCCGATCTAAGTTGAGGGTTAACATCAAGGTACGACAGCCTAATCTAGCTGCTGCTAAAGCTGCCTCACAGCCAGAATGCCCACCGCCGACCACAATAATATCGAAAGCGTCTTGAAAATCTACAGTCTGAGATACGGTCATATTAATTAACGATTGAAACAGAAAAGCTAACAGCTGAAAGCTAGTAAATTTGAATGAGGCTAATTCACATCAGGCGTATTAATTGTAACGTAAGAATTCAGGTGGCAATTTAAGGTAATTATTTTCCGTCAATTAATGTTTCTTTTAATTCTGCTGGGGAGGCTTTGAAGCCAACTAATACCGCCTGATCATTTTTGGTTAATAAAGGTCGTTTGAGCAGCATCGCATCTTGGGCAAAAGCATCAATCCACTGCTGATCGCTAAAAGTGTTTCGTGCTTCGCCTAAAGCGCGATAAGATTTACCTGAAGTATTCCGTATTGCCTTACTACCTAATGCTTTCACCCAACTGGCAATCGTTTTTTGATGGGGAGGATGATCTTTGGTATTAATAAATTCATATTCAAGATTATTGTCCTGTAGCCAGGCGATCGCTTTTTTGCAAGTCCCACAGTTGGGTATGCCATAAACCTTAATAGCCATAATAAGTAATAAAATTTTTGTTAGATAGAGTTAATCTTAAAATAATCGATGAATTCGTTGCTTTTCCTGATTTTTGCCTAATTATCTCATATGATCAGGTTGATGAGGATTTGTTTTCGGGAGTTATTTTAAGTATTGTTGTTAACTCTATTACTCAAAAGAGTAGGGTTAAAATGAACTACTTTCTGGCAAATGATGTAATTAAAGGAGCATTAGATCTTGGCAGTTGATTGAGAGCTTCTACAGCTGTCGGTTGGGAACAAACATGAGCATCAATGAATAAACCAATTGCTTCGGCAATCAAATCCCGTAGTTGTGTTTCTGGTTGAGTGGGTGGAAAGTCCAGAAATAACTGACCCGCTGTCGAATCCAAAGGATAGCAAGCAGAGTAATGGTTTGCACCTTCGAGCAGGAGTAGATAGCTATCATTTCTGCCACCCGCTATTGCTTCATGAAAAGTACGTAGAATTGGAGTTGTAGCTTGTTCCCAAGTTACTCCATAGCGATGACTGCTATTGGCAATAACTCCATCACAAGTTCCACCAATTAATAGCAATGGTAAAGAATCAGGCAGAGGTAAGATTGTCCCTGCTGGATAGCCTAGCTGAGTTCCTGCTGCCGTATGGGCAGCATAGGCAAAAGCAGCAGCAACTTCGGGAAAAAATTGTGAATTAGCACTTTCAATTGCAACTCTACCGCCAGCAGAATGTCCGCCTAAAACGATCTGGTTTAAGTCGAGTAAGCCTGCCAAGACTCCTTCAGCCTGTAGACGTTTTAACGCCATCAGCAGTGTTGGTAAAGCAGATGCTGTTGCCCCTTTTCCGTACATGCTTGGAGCTAACATGTTGATGTCAACACCTGGGGTGAGAGCCACCATCCCTGGAAAATTTTCGGCAACCCAGGAAAACGTAACAACTACGAGTCCACGCTCTACCAATTTCATAGCAAGCCATTGATACAATTCACCACCACAGTTAACACCGTTAAAAAAGATGACGACCTTAAATGGAGACTGTTGAGAATCAGCAGGAACAATACCTATTGGTGCTTCGTTACTGCCTGCTGCTTGACCTGGGTAAAAAACCTTCAGATGAATGGTGTCATATGGAGAAGATGCATTTTCAACTTTAACAGCTTGGAAAAATGAGCGCACATTCATAGTAGAAAATTTTTGTCAAAATTATGTTGATTATATTGATTTGATGCCAATTTTTGGCGCGATCGCTTATCACTTGTATATTAAAGCTCAACTATAATTTAAGGGATTCAAACTACTCTTTGCTTGACTCTTTAATATTTTCTGTCATCACCAAATTATTACGATGCACTACGGTATCTACGTTGTCGTAACCTAAAATTTCGGCAATCTTGGTTGAATGATGACCTTTAATTTGTTCAATTTCACTATTGTTATAGTTCACCAAACCTCGACCTAATTCCATGCCGTCTTGGTTACATAGCTGCACTGCATCGGTAGCCGAAAATTCTCCTTCAACCGCCACAATTCCCGCAGGAAGCAATGATTTGCCCTTACTAGTAATGGCTTTGACTGCACCACTGTCTAAATACAGCTTACCCATTGGAATCAAGCCATAGCTAATCCAGCGTTTGCGCGCATTATCAGTCTGGGGTTGGGGTTCAAATTGAGTTCCTAAATCTTTGCCCTGCAAAATATCTAAAATATTTTGTGGTCGTTTTCCTTGAGTAATCACGGTTCTAACTCCTGTGCTAGTGGCAATTCTTGCTGCTGCGAGTTTGGTCGCCATCCCCCCTGTACCCCACTGTGAACCGCTAGCTCCTGCCTCAACCTGAAGTTGATTAAACTCATTACTACTCACCAGTTTAATTGGTTGAGCATGGGCAACAGTTTTAGGATCGGCAGAATACATACGATCTACATCAGTTAACAGAAATAGCCAGTCTGCTTGAACTAAGCTCGCAACTAGGGCTGAAAGGGTATCATTATCACCAAATCTCAATTCATCTACTGCCACGGTATCGTTTTCGTTGACGATGGGAATCACCCCTAAGTCTAGTAGTTCTCTAAAAGTATTAGAGACATTAACATAGGTATTACGTTCAACTAGTTCCCGTCGGGTTAATAAAACCTGAGCGATCGCCTGTTGTAAATTACTGAATAGATCGTCGTAAATTCGCATCAAACGTCCCTGTCCTACTGCTGCTACAGCCTGTTTTAAAGCCATTTTGCGAGGTCTTTCCAGCAAGTTTAGTCTAGCGCAGCCTATACCCACTGCACCAGAGGAAACTAAGATTACCCTGTATCCCTGAGAGCGTAAATGACTTAGCGTTTCTACCAAAGAAGCAATAGTAGCGATCGCAATTTGCCCTGTCGACTGCGTCAGACTAGAAGTGCCAATTTTAACTACTATAGTTTGGAAGTTGCTCATTAACTAAATGTTATTTACTCCAGACAAAATCAGGGTTTGCTATGCTTGATCTGCATTAACTCAATTCTTAAGCTACATCTGAAGCGTTATTGGTAATTTATGCTACCAGTATGAATCAGAAAATTAAATAATCTAAAACTAGATTAAAGTCTTTTGGACTATTTTTTTGAGAAATTTATTGATTGTGAGAGTAGCGATCCCGTGACCGATCTTAAGCCAGAATCGAATCAATCTTTGGTTAAAACAATACTGGAAAAGGGACTAAAGGCAGCACAGCAGCAAAATTGGCTAGAAGTTAGCAATCAGCTAAAGCAATTACCGCAAACTCAATCTGACCATGATAGTAATCAATTTCTGGTGAATTCAGCAGATTGGCAGACAGTCTTCGATGTTGCTTTAGAAATGTTGATTAAAGCAGATTTTCTGCATAAATGGGAGATTACTAAGCTTTTTCCTCTCTTAGGAGACAAAATAATTATTCCTCTCAGTGCTTTAGCTTTAGATGAAACAATAGAAGCAGAAGTGCGCTGGTTTATCTGCCAAATTCTGGGAAATTTTGCCGAACAGTCGGTTGTTTTAACTCTGGTACAGCTACTTCAGCAATCTACCGATAATGAATTAATTACCATCGCTGGCAAAACTTTAATTAAGATTGGCGATCGCGCTATTGATGCTTTAGTAGAGCTATTATCTCAGCCAAAATATCGTCTCTTGGCAACTAAGGCTTTATCTTACATTCGCACTACCTCGACGATTACCCCCTTGTTAGCTATCACCACCTACGAGGATGCCGAATTGCGCGCCATTGCCATTAATGCTTTAGGTAGCTTCCACGATCGCCGTGTAGCACCTATATTGATTACAGCCTTACAAGATCCAGCCAGCACGGTTAGAAAAGAAGCAGCGATCGCCTTGGGTTTTCGTCCCGATCTTTGCCAAGAAGCAAATTTAGTCGAACATCTGCAACCTTTACTTTATGATTTGAACATAGAAGTTTGTAGCCAAGCAGCCATTTCTTTGGGCAGAATGCAGCAGCCAGCGGCGAATGCTGTTCTATTTAAAGTTTTACAAGCCAATACTACGCCAATCAGTCTTAAGCTGAATCTAGTCAAAGCTTTAGGGTGGAGTCAACTTAGTTCGGGCATCGTTTATTTAGAACAGGCTTTAGATAACTCCAACAATTTAGTTAGGCAAGAAATTATTCTTGTTTTGGGACGAATAAGTACACCAGAACTAAAACATCAATCAGTTCAAATACTAATCAACTTGTGGCAACTGCGACAATCATTACCAGTATCCAGTAGACAAACTCTTGCCACCTCTTTAGGGGAATTGCGCGATCGCTCTGCACAAAAAGTTTTAGAACAACTTACCCAAGATAGCGATCGCAAAGTTCAACTTCACGCTATTTCCGCCTTAAAGAAGCTAGCAGTGAGTAGTGAGCAATAAACCAAGAAAAAGCTCGCGATCGCGAGCCTGAATCGATTGATTAGCTTAATTTTCTCCAAAAATTTAAACCTAGCTAGTAGATAAAGGCTTAAGTAAAGACACCATTTTGTTAACCTGAAACCCTGATTATATCTAACTTGCTACTTGCTATTTAAGCAAAGCGGTACTAGTTTACCTCAGACTTTGAGTCTTCGATTGAGGAAACATGAATTATATTTTGAGGTATTTCTTGAGTAATTACAGTCGACTGTAAAATCGGTGTAGTAGCAACAGAATTAGCACTCAAAGTAAACAAGGGATTAGATAAAATTCCTGCCAAGGAAGTAATAATTGCTGAAGCAACAATTCCTGCCTGTAGAGGACGCATTCCTGGTAGCTTCCAGTTGATTTTGGGGTAATTTTTGACAGATTCGGACATTTCTTGGGGTTCTTTGACTACCATCATCTTCACTACCCGAATGTAGTAGTAAATTGAGATAACGCTGGTGATTAAGCCGAGCAATACTAGTCCATATAGTCCAGCCTGCCAACCCGCCCAGAATAGGTATATTTTACCAAAAAAGCCTGCCATGGGGGGAATACCACCGAGGGAAAGTAAACAGATACTTAAGCACAGGGTAAGCAGGGGATCTTTTTGATATAAACCTGCATATTCACTAATTTGATCTGTTCCTGTCCGTAGAGAGAAGAGAATAATACAGCTAAACGCGCCTAAGTTCATAAATAGGTAGATGAACAGATAGAAGATCATGCTGGAATAACCATTGTCTGTTCCTGCTATTAAACCAATCATCACAAAGCCAGCTTGGGCGATGGAAGAGTAGGCTAACATGCGTTTAATACTGGTTTGGGCTAAGGCCACCACGTTCCCCAACACCATACTAAGAATTGCGAGAGCGGTAAAGATAAAGTGCCATTGTTCGGTAAGAGAACCAAAAGCAGTAGTCAAAAGACGAATCGCCAGGGCAAACCCCGCAGCTTTTGAACCAACAGAGAGGAAAGCAACTACAGGAGTGGGAGAACCTTCGTAAACGTCTGGTGTCCATTGGTGAAAAGGAACGGCAGATATTTTAAAGGAAATACCCGCAATAATAAATACCAAAGATATAGCTAAACCAAGGGACTGTACACCATTGATTGCCGTAATTTTAGCTGCAATAATATTAAGATTTGTTTCTCCTGCCGACAAACCGTAAAGTAAGGACATTCCATAAAGAAAGATTGCCGAACTAGCAGCACCAATTAAGAGATACTTAAGAGCAGCTTCATTAGAACGGGGATCTCGCTTCATGTAGCCCGTCATTAAGTAGGAAGAGATACTCAACATCTCCAAAGAGATAAACACCATAGTAAGCTCATTTGCTCCACAGAGGAACATGCCTCCTAACACAGCAGTAAGCATAATGGCGATAAATTCTGCCAAAGATGTTCCTGACTGCTGAATATAGTGAATAGACATCAAAATCGTCACCAGTGCCGAAAGAGCAACTATGCCCCGAAAGACAATGCTAAGATTATCTCCATTAAATGAACCTAGAAAAGCGATCGCATTGGGATTGCTCCATTGAAAAAAGAGAGCCACGAGGGTATTAAATAACCCGAACATGGCAAGATAGGGCAACCAACGGGAGGAACTACGCCCAAAGATTAGATCGCCAATGAGAACAGCCATGATGGTAACGATCACAATACCTTCAGGTAAAATCGCTCCTGCATGAAGCTGAGAGGCTACAGTGCTTGAAAAATCCATAGATTTAGATACAGTCAGATATAAATACAATTGAAAAATTGCTGTAGGAACTATAAAAGGATTGTAACTCTCTATCTCGATCCTATTTCAGCTTATTATGTTTTGGCTGTTTAATAAACGGAACATTAACTAGAGGTTAATTTGGGTTATGGTAAAAAATAAGCTCAAGCTTATTGTGTCAATTAATCCAGCCATATTTATTCTTAACTAATCAATAAAGATATTTGTCGTTTTAGAGAATATCACTATAGATTAGAAAAATAGATCACAAAAAACCTCTCTATAAAATCCAGCTCAGCTATCTTATTGCGTTAACTCCATTCCATATGTCAACATTAGTTATTGTCGAGTCTCCTGCCAAAGCGCGTACTATTCGCAATTATCTACCCTCTAGCTATCAGGTTGAGGCTTCAATGGGTCATGTCCGAGATTTGCCTCCCTCGGCTAAAGAGATCCCTCCTGCTTATAAAGATGAGGATTGGGCAAAATTGGGAATCAATGTAGAAAATGATTTTCAACCTCTTTACGTTGTGCCTGAAAAGAAAAAAAAGGTAGTTAAGGAATTAAAGACCGCCTTAAAAAATGCAGACGAGCTAATTCTGGCAACAGATGAAGACCGCGAGGGAGAAAGTATTAGCTGGCATTTACTGGAAATCCTTAAGCCCAAAGTGCCTGTCAAACGCATGGTATTTCATGAGATTACCAAAGAGGCAATTAAAAAAGCTTTACGAGACTGTCGCCAGGTAGATCAAGATCTCGTTCATGCTCAAGAAACACGACGCATTTTAGACCGTTTGGTAGGGTACACCGTTTCCCCTTTATTGTGGCAAAAAATTTCCTGGGGTTTATCCGCAGGACGAGTTCAATCTGTAGCAGTACGCTTAACTGTTCTTAGAGAAAGAGAGCGTCGTGCATTCCAGTCTGGGGGGTATTGGGATCTCAAGGCCGATTTGGAACATAACAAAGAGTCTTTTGAAGCCAAGCTAATTACATTAGATGGCAAAAGATTAGCCACAGGCAGCGACTTCGATCCTGATACTGGCAAGATTGCCGAAGGTCGAGATGTGGTTCTATTGAATGAGACGGAAGCCTACAAGTTAAAAGAACGAGTTATTAACCAGACTTGGATAGTAACTAATCGAGAAGAAAAGGCTTCTAAGCGCAAGCCCTATGCTCCTTTTATTACTTCAACCCTACAAATTGACTCCAACCGCAAATTAGGTCTGTCTGCTAGAGAAACTATGAGCGTAGCACAAAAGCTCTATGAAAAAGGCTTGATTACCTATATGCGGACAGATTCAGTACATTTGTCCCAGCAAGCGATCGCCGCAGCTAGGGAATGTATTGAGCAAAAATATGGCAAGGAATATCTTAGCCCTAAGCCTCGCCAATATAGCACTAGCAGTAAGGGCGCACAGGAAGCACACGAAGCAATTCGTCCTGCGGGAGAATCTTTTCGTACTCCGCAAGAAACCAAGCTCAAAGACCGTGAATTTAAACTTTATGATCTAATTTGGAAGCGTACCGTTGCCTGTCAAATGGCAGATGCGCGTCTAACCCAAATTGCTGTTGATGTCGCAGTAGACAACGCTGTGTTTCGCGCCAACGGTAAAAAAATCGATTTTCCTGGTTTCTTCCGTGCCTATGTCGAGGGTTCAGATAACCCTGATGCAGCTTTAGAAGATCAGGCAATTCCTCTACCTCCTTTGAAAAAAGGCGACAAGCCAGACTGTAAAGAATTAGAAGCTATTGGACATGAAACCCAACCCCCTGCTAGATACACTGAAGCGTCTTTAGTTAAAACCTTAGAGAAGGAAGGTATTGGTCGCCCTAGTACCTACGCTACCGTTATGGGAACAATCGTCGATCGCGGTTATGTCCAAATGCGCGGGAAGGCTTTAATTCCCACTTTTACTGCTTTTGCAGTTACGGCACTATTGGAGGAACACTTTCCCGATCTAGTCAACACCGAGTTTACTTCCAAAATGGAGCAGACTCTAGATGAAATCGCCCGTGGTGGAGCAGAATGGATACCTTACCTCAAAAAGTTCTATCAGGGAAAAACAGGTCTAAAAACCCAAATTGACGTAAAAACCAAAGAGATTGAACCAGCGATCGCTAAAACGATTCATCTGGAAAATCTTGATGCTACCGTCCGTATCGGCAAATATGGCCCTTATATCGAAATAATTACCGAAGATGGCAGCAGTGAAGTCATCAAAGTATCTATTCCTGACGATATGACCCCAGCGGATCTCAATCCAGAGCAAATTGAAGCTTTAATCCGTCAGAAGCAAGAAGGACCCGAAAAAGTTGGTCTGCATCCCGAAACTGGCGAACCAATTTACTTTAAAGTTGGCAAGTATGGCCCATATGTACAGTTGGGGGATAAAACGGACGACAATCCTAAGCCTAAAATGAGTTCGATTCCTAAAAAGGATGCCAAAACTGATGCCACCAAAAACGATGTGACTCTAGAGATGGCGGTAGGGTTATTATCTCTACCCCGCTTATTAGGACAGCACCCTGCAACAGGGGGCAAAATTAAGGCAGCATTAGGTCGTTTTGGTCCCTATGTAGTTCACGAATTTAAAGAACCAGATGACAAAAAGTTACAGCGAGACTATCGTTCCCTTAAGCAAGAAGATGATGTTCTGACTGTCACTCTTGAGCGTGCTTTAGATTTATTGGCTCAACCCAAACGTGGTCGTGGTGGCAATAAAAAAACTCCTTTACGGGAACTAGGGGCGCATCCTGGGGATAAAGAGCCAGTTAATATTTATAAAGGGCCTTATGGTAACTATATTAAGCATGGCAAGATTAACGTCGGCTTACCTGAAGATGAAACCGTAGAAGAAATAACCCTAGAAAAAGCGTTAGAGTTACTGGATGAAAAAGTAGGGACGAAAAAGACTAGTACCAGAAAAACTACTACAGCGAAGAAGACCACCACGAAGAAAAAAGCTACTACAGCTAAGAAAAAGAATACAGCTACTAACAAGAAAACTACTAGAGCTAAAAAAGAAGCTTCTTAAATTTAGGTTGATATTTGAGTGAGCGATCGCTATTTTTTTGATTAGCCAGAAATCACAGGGCTTAAAGCAACAATTTTCAACAATTCTAATTTATTAACATTACTTGTGATAGCTTAATACAGTCTCAACAGCTTGGTTGGATATGCGCGGGCAGCCCACACATCCCCCAAGCTCAATTTCTGCGGTTATCTTAAACAAGACTAGCAAAGCAATATGGTACGTAGTTCCTTACAGTTAAACAGCGAATGGATACCGAAAGTCGAAGAATCTCTTGCAATCAAGCAATTAACGCAACGTTCCCTTGCCGAACGCTTAGAAGTATCACGCTCTTCAATTTCTAAATTTATCAACTGTAAGCCTGTAGCTCTCAATACCTTTATTCGCCTGTGCCAAGAACTAGATCTAGACTGGAATAGTGCTTCCCAACCAGAAAGGGAATGGAATGATGAGATTGAAAACTTTAAATTTAAGCAAGAAGATTTTAAGGCAAATCCAGGGGGACAAATTGCGCCTGATGAGATTGTTGGCAGAGAAGATTTAATTGAGCGTCTTTGGGATCGGCTCAAACAGCAAAGCCTAATTTTTAGCGGTGAGCGCAGAATTGGCAAAAGCAGCATCCTCAAAAAAATGACTGCCGAAGCAATAGCCAATATGCTGCCAATTTATCGAGATCTAGAAGGAATTAGAACGCCGATTGAATTTGTCGAAGCAGTGTGGCAAGATACCGAGACATATCTTAGAGATACAGGTAAAGCAAGAAGAGTCAGAGAATATTTAAGTCAACTCACGGGAAGTTATTTTGACGACTATCAATTTCCTGAAGTTGCAGCAGAACATTGGAAAACTCTCTTGACCAAAACCATTGAAGATTTAGTTACCCTCCAGGACAAACAAATCATTTTAATTTGGGATGAGATGCCTCATATGCTGGGGAACTTCAGCGACGAAGCAGCTATGGAAGTCTTAGACAGTTTGCGATCGCTCCGCCAAACTTATCCTGATGTGCGGATGATATTTTCTGGCTCAATTGGGTTACACCATATTATTAAAAATCTGCAAAAAGCTGGCTATAGCAACGACCCGACTAACGACATGTATCCGATTGAAGGACAGCCACTATCTTTAGATGAGGCGACTGGACTAACCATCAATCTGTTGCAGGGAGAAGGCATAGCTACAGTTGATTTACAGCAAACTGCTGAAAATATCGCCACTGCCGCCGATTGTATTCCCTTTTATATCCATCATTTGATCGATCAATTAAAAGATCTAGACAGCGAGATTGACGCAGAAGTTATTGCCAACACGGTAAACGAATGTCTGCGTAGCTCATTGAATCTCTGGAAAATGGATCACTATCGTGAGCGCATCGATAACTACTACAGCGAAGAGCAAAAACCATACGCCCTAGAAATTTTAGATATCCTGTCGATCAATCCACCTACATCCTTTACGCGACTTTGGCAATACCTCAAAAGTGAACCTGAAACAAAAGATAAGGAAATGGCGCGGACAGTATTGCGCCTGCTGTTAAAAGACTATTATTTAGTGCAGGAGGATAACCTTTCTGGGAGTATGTATGCTTTTCGCTATCAGTTAGTGCAAAAATATTGGCAGATATCTAGAGGATTATAAATAATCTTAGGTTAGGTTGCTCGGTTGGTATGGGGCGAATGACTATTCACCCTGACAAAATCATAATCAGCTCAAACTCACCTTAAAAGAGCAAGAAGCAAATATGAGATTATTGGTTATTCGTTGTAAACTAGTCTTTGCTTACGATTAGAAGGGTAATTATGGAGATAGAATATCCAGAAGATTTAAAATATCTTGATAGCCATGAATATGTTCGTTTTGATGGTGAAGTTGCTACCATTGGAGTCAGTGCTTTTGCCCTCGATCAGTTAGGAGATGTGGTATTTCTAGAGCTTCCTGAAGTTGGTGATGCAGTAGAAGTTGGTGAAGCTATCGGCACAATCGAATCTGTCAAGGCAGTAGAAGATCTATATCCTCCCGTTTCAGGAACAGTTGTTGAGCGGAATGAAGCAGCCATTGATGCCCCAGAAACTCTTGCTCAAGATCCCTATGGAGATGGTTGGCTAATCAAAGTCAAGGTTGACGATCCTGATGCAGAACTAGAAGATGCTCTTTCTGCTGCTGAATATCGCGCTCAAGTAGAAGGGATGGAAGAATAAACTAGTAAACTAACTATATTTTGCCCTACCTACCTACCTACTTACTTATATATCCTTTAGTAGTGCTGCCAGGTAAAGCTAGTGTGAAGCAAAATTTAAGCTTGTCGGTTTATTGGTTAAACTTCAACCGCACCACTACCTCGATTGATAATTTGCCCGTAAAATATATAGCAATTACTTGGATTATTGACAAATTGGCTACTCCTCAAACTAAGGAGAGTTTGTTACTATTTATTACAAATCCCTCATACTAGTGGTTGAGCTAAGCTGATTAGCAATAAGCCACCCTTTTTTTATCTAAAAATCTAAAAATTTTAATTCTAAAGCTTGTATGGTCAACTTAAATTTGGCAGCGGAATCTCAAATTTTCAAGGCTCAGGCAAATTCCTTGGCTAAAACTGCTGTAAATCAATCTACTGATATTTTTGCTCAACGACATATTGGTGTAAACGAGCAGCAGATTAAGCAAATGCTGGAAATATTGGGGGTTGACAGTCTAGACGCGCTGATTGAACAAACTGTCCCTGCAGCAATTCGTCTCAATAAACCATTGCAGTTGCCAGTTGCGCAGAGTGAAGTTGCTGCTTTAGCTAAATTAAAAGCGATCGCCAAGCAAAATCAAGTATATCGTTCGTTTATCGGTAGGGGGTACTATAACTGCATTACTCCTGCGGTAATTTTGCGTAATGTCCTAGAAAATCCTGGCTGGTATACTTCTTACACTCCCTACCAGGCGGAAATTGCCCAAGGAAGACTAGAAGCACTGCTCAATTATCAGACGATGATTGTGGACTTGACTGGTTTAGAGATTGCCAACTCTTCTTTGTTGGATGAAGGGACAGCCGCCGCCGAAGCTATGAGCATGAGTTACGCATTATGCAAAACTAAAGCCAATGCTTTCTTTATTGATGCAGGTTGCCATCCTCAAACTATTGAGGTCGTTAAAACTAGGGCTTTACCCTTAGGTATTGAAGTGATTATTGATGATTACGCCAGCTTTGATTTCTCTACGCCTATTTTTGGCGCATTGCTTCAATATCCAACTACCGATGGCACAATTAACGACTATCGTGCTTTTATCGAACAGGTACACCAGGCTCAAGCTTTAGCTACCGTCGCCGCCGATATTCTGAGTCTGACGCTGCTGACTCCACCAGGAGAATTTGGCGCAGACATTGCCGTAGGCAGCACTCAAAGATTTGGCGTTCCCTTGGGTTATGGAGGGCCTCATGCAGCCTATTTTGCGACTAAAGAAAAATATCAGCGTCAAGTACCTGGGCGTATTGTCGGGGTTTCTCAAGACGTTCACGGCAAGCCTGCATTACGTTTAGCACTACAGACCAGAGAGCAACATATCCGCCGAGAAAAAGCTACCAGTAACATCTGTACCGCTCAGGTACTATTAGCAGTGATTGCCTCAATGTACGGAGTGTATCACGGTGCTGCGGGAATTAAGGCGATCGCCACTAGAATTCATCTACTCACCGCTACTTTAGCCACAGGTTTAAGACAATTGGGGTATGAAGTGACTAACCAGTCTTTCTTTGACACCATTAGGGTTAATACAGGGGAAAACAGCGCAGCAGAGCTAATTCAAATTGCAGCCCATAATCAGATTAACCTACGCTGGCTCGATCATAAGGCGATCGGCATTTCTCTAGATGAAACTACTACCGAGCAAGATTTAATCAATATTTGGCAGATTTTTGCAGGTAGCAAGGATTTACCTTTTGATCGAGAACTCATTAATAGCCAGTCAACAACAATTAAACAGCAGCAGCTACGCACCAGCTCGTATTTAACCGACGAGGTATTTAACCGCTATCATTCGGAAACCGAACTACTGCGCTATCTACATCAGTTAGAAACCAAAGACTTATCTCTAACTACCTCGATGATTCCCTTGGGTTCATGTACGATGAAGCTCAACGCGACAGCAGAAATGATTCCCGTAACTTGGGCAGAATTTGGTAATATTCATCCCTTTGCGCCTTTAGAGCAAACTCAAGGTTATCAAGAGTTATTTAACGAGCTAGAAACCTGGTTAGGAGAAATTACAGGCTTTGCAGGAATCTCTTTACAGCCTAATGCAGGTTCTCAAGGAGAATATGCAGGACTTCAGGTAATCCGCCAGTATCATCAGTCTAGAGGAGAAGGACATCGCAATATATGTCTCATTCCCGAATCCGCTCACGGCACAAATCCCGCTAGTGCCGTAATGTGTGGTATGAAGGTGATCGCCGTAAAATGCGATCGCCATGGCAATATCGACCTCAAAGATCTCCAGTCTAAAGCTGAGAAACACAAGGATAACTTATCGGCTCTAATGGTTACTTATCCTTCTACTCACGGAGTATTTGAAACAGAAATCAAAAGTATTTGTGCCATTGTGCATCAATATGACGGACAGGTTTACATGGATGGAGCGAACATGAATGCTCAAGTGGGCTTATGTCGTCCTGGAGACTTTGGTGCTGATGTCTGTCATTTAAACCTACACAAAACCTTCTGTATTCCCCATGGTGGCGGTGGGCCAGGAGTAGGACCAATTGGGGTCATGTCTCACCTGGTACCATTTTTACCCGCTACCCCCACAACCCCTAAAGATGCTCAACCAATCGGTGCAATTTCCGCTGCGCCTTGGGGAAGTGCCAGTATTCTCGTGATCTCCTGGATGTATATTGCCATGATGGGAGAGGCAGGATTGACTCAAGCGACTAAAATAGCAATTCTCAACGCTAACTACATGGCAAAGCGTCTTGAACCCTGTTACTCCGTACTTTTTAAAGGAGAATCAGGGTTTGTGGCTCACGAATGTATTATCGATCTGCGTCCCTTAAAAAAAATGGCGCGAGTAGAAGTAGAGGACGTAGCCAAAAGACTAATGGACTTTGGTTTCCATGCGCCTACGGTATCTTGGCCCGTAATTGGTACGGTAATGATTGAACCTACTGAAAGCGAATCCAAAGAGCAGTTAGACCGCTATTGTGATGCCATGTTAGCAATCTATCAAGAAGCAAAGGCGATCGCCAATGGAGATATCGACCCAGAAGATAATCCCCTCAAAAATGCCCCTCATACGGCAGAATCAATTATTTGTAGCGATTGGTCACACCCTTATAGTCGCGAACAAGCAGCCTATCCTGCACCCTGGACTAAAGAACACAAATTCTGGACTACTGTAGGTAGAATTAATAATGCTTACGGCGATCGCAATTTAATCTGTTCTTGTACGGGAATGGATGCTTATAGCGCTTCTTAAATTCTTAAATAAGTCAAACCCATGGCAATGCTGTTCAGAAGAGCGATTTTTCAAGGGTATCTAGTTTTTTCTTTGACTAAGGCGATCTCGTCCAAAAGACTTGCTGTAATAGCAGCCTGGGTTCGCTCTCTCTGGCAATAATTCTTGATTATTAAAAAATAACTCAAAATAACTCAACCCCCAGCATTGGTAAGCAGGGGGCAAAATTAAATTTCTAGATTTCTGGACAAATTCTCAAACAGTAATTCTTAACCTGCACTTTTAGATAGGGCAAAATCTTTCAACAGTTCTACTTTATCTGTTTTTTCCCAAGATAAATCTAAATCTGTACGACCAAAATGTCCATAGGCAGCTACGTCTTGATAAAAACGCCCGCCTCTTTCTTTGGGCAAATTGCGTAAATTAAGAGTTTGGATGATACCTGCAGGGCGCAACTCGAAATGCTGTTTAACTAAGTCTAGTAAACTATCCTCGGCAATCTTAGCTGTGCCAAAAGTTTCAATGAAGATACTAACAGGACGAGCGACACCGATGGCATAACTTACCTGTACTTCGCACTTATCGGCTAAACCTGCTGCCACAATATTGCTAGCAACATAACGACAGGCATAAGAAGCACTACGGTCAACTTTTGTAGGGTCTTTTCCAGAAAAAGCACCGCCACCATGACGGGAATAGCCACCATAGGTATCTACAATAATTTTACGTCCAGTTAACCCTGAATCCCCTTGAGGACCACCGACCACAAATTTACCAGTAGGATTGACCAAAAAACGAGTGCGATCATTAGGCTTTAAATCAAGATTGGCAAACGTAGGTTGAATCACCGCAGACCAAAGATCATCTTTAATCTTTTTTTGAATAGCAGTATTGTCGGACAAATCATCAATAGTCTCTGTATGTTGCGTTGAGACTAAAATAGTATCAATTCCGACTGGTTGACCATCTTCATACTGAACTGAAACCTGAGTCTTACCGTCAGGACGCAGATAGGTTAAATCTCCTTGTTTGCGTACTTGGGCCAACCGACGGGAAATACGATGTGCCAAACTAATCGGCATAGGCATCAATTCTGGAGTTTCGTTACAGGCATAACCAAACATCAGTCCTTGATCACCAGCACCAATTTGGTCAAGTTCACTTTCACTCAGGTTCTCCCTTTGTTCTTGGGCAGATGTTACACCTTGAGAAATATCTGGAGACTGTTCATCAAGCGCAACCAATACCGAACAGCTATTAGCAGAAAAGCCATTTTCGGCATGGGTATAGCCAATTTCAGCAATCTTGCTTCTAACTAAATCTACGTAATTGACTTGAGCCTTGGTTGTAATCTCTCCTGTCACCAAAACCAAACCAGTGTTAACAACCACTTCGGCTGCCACTCGACTAGCAGGATCCTGAGCCAATATAGCATCCAAAATAGCGTCAGAGATTTGGTCACAGATTTTATCTGGATGTCCTTCTGTAACTGATTCGGAAGTGAATAAATAATTATTAGACAATTTTTTGCAATCCTCTAAGAAACTTTGTCAAACGAAGCGATCAATCAAACCAAGCATTATAATCGTTAAGGAACATAATACCAGGGTAAGTAAGAAAAATTGAGTCAAAAATACGATATTTCAAAAGCGTTATAACCAGATTGAGCCTGGATTGTCAGTACTACTAAAATTATTCTTAATACAGAAAACGCTATCTCCTGATTCTTGCCCTCACCCTGAACATCATACAAGTTATTTTAAGAATTATAAAGCTTGAATTTTACGTAAAGTGTCAATTTTAACGTCTGCTAAATCTAGTCGTATTTGATGACGGAGGATACCGATTGTGCCTGCGGCTTTAGCGGTTTTTGCCATAGCCATATCAACCTGAGTATCTCCCACCATCAAAGTTTGTTCTGGAGATACTTTTAAAGCTTCACAAGCCTGTCTAAAAAGTCTGGGATCTGGCTTACTCATTTCTGGGTTACTTCCCAAACAAAGTTGAATATAATCCTGCAATTGATGATTGCTAACAAAGTTTTTTACTTCCTTAGTTGAGTCGGCAGACACAATACCAATTTTCAATCCTTTGTTGACAAAAGACTCTAGAGTTTCTTGAACATCATCATATAGAGGAGCTAATTTTGCTGTTTTAGTCAGATATTTTGACTCAGCTACCTCGCTAAAAACTGACTTGGCGATTTTTATAGATTCGTACCAGCTTCTACCAGTTTCGGCAATATAAGCAGCAGCAGCAATTTCATTCTCTTTTCGACTGCCCACTGCCATTAAGCCTTGGGGATCTAAAACATTATCTATGATCCCAAACGCCATCATCAAAGGTTCACCTACCCCAGGAATTTGAGCATCGATTAAACGCGCTCTTTCTGACCCAACTAAGCGCCAATATGCTCCTGAATTTTCCAGGGTACCGTCTTTATCAAAGATAACGGCAGTTATATTATCAAATTTTACATCTACACAAGCGATTGTGAAACTAGCCGAAGGCATCGCAATGGACATATATCAAGTTTTATTCCATCAAGTAACTAACTAAAAAAATAGAGAGAGAGTCAAACTCTCTCTCTATAACATCCCTCAATAGAGTTTCTTTCGCTCTACTCTTCCGATGTCGCTCCTACCATTTCTTCAGATGAGTCTTCAGCTACGGATTCATCTGCTGCTTCATCAACAAATTCTTCTAATGTTTCTGTTTCTTCATCTGATACTGCTTGTTCCGACTGTATCTCTTCTAAAGTGACACCTTCAGCCTCGGCTAGTAGCTTCTGACGATATTTTTCTGCCATCTCTTCAGCTTTCTCAAATACTATATCTCTATTTTTGAGCATGTCACCTGGTTCTGGCTCTAATTGCTTCGTAGAAAGTGAGATCCGACCTCTTTCTGCATCTAGGTCAATAATCATTACTTTCAATTCGTCATTGACTCCAAATACACTATGAGGTGTATCAATATGGTCATGAGAGATTTCCGAGATGTGGAGTAATCCACTAACGCCACCAATGTCAATAAACGCACCGTAAGGCTTGATTCCGCGCACAGAACCTTTGACTACTTGACCTACTTCTAAACCATTCATCTTGCGCTCCACTAAAGCACGACGATGACTGAGAACGAGGCGATTACGTTCTTCATCAACTTCTAAGAATTTAAGCGGCAAATCTTCCCCTACTAAATCTTCTTTGGCTTCTCTTGCGCTGATGTGAGAACCTGGAATGAAGCCTCGCAGTCCTTCAATTCTAACTAAAGCACCACCACGGTTAGTCGCAAAAACGTTAGAGCGAACAGTGGCATCTTCTTGCTGTAGCTGTCTAACTCTTTCCCAAGCACGCATGTATTCAATACGTCTAATCGAAAGAGTTAATTGTCCATCCTCGTTTTCATCCGTTAAAATAAAAAACTCTCTAGTTTCATCGGCTTGAAGAACTTCAGTAGGGTTGTCAACTCGATTAATAGACATCTCCTGAATCGGGATGTAAGCAGCAGTTTTCGCACCAATGTCAATCAAAGCTCCTCTTGGTTCCATGCTGAAAACTGTTCCTGCAACTATATCTCCTGGACTAAAGTGATAATCGTACTTGTCTAAGAGGGCAGCGAAATCTTCGTGAGTAAAACCAATATCTTTAGTGCTGTTTGCTTGCTGATTGACCATATGGATTAGATGTCCTTGTGTTATTTCCTTACTTTTTTGATGGGATGAGCCTCCTGTTTAATGTACACTCACCTACTTATCGTGCAGTCTGTACCTACATTCGATAGATATTCGAGTAACTAAGAACGAGTCAGAGGTCATAATATTACCTCAATTAAACACTTTGCTACTGAAACGCTTCTGTTTTGTGGGCAAGATAGCATTATACCATTGTAACTTTTTATTGGTCTGAGCGGAAATTTTTTTGCTTAATTATTAATTAGGAAATGCAGTCAGCAGTAGCTGTAGATGAACTTGCGCCTTGAGAACCATGCCAGATTTTTGGCTCGGAATCTTGCGCATTTTCATTTTGCAAATGATTTAAAGTCTCAACAAAATCTTTGATTCCTTGAAATTTTCGATAAACAGAGGCAAAACGAATATAAGCTACTTCATTTTCGGATCGCAAATTATGTAAAACTAATTCTCCAATCTCGCTACTGCTAAATTCTTTACCTGAATTTTGCTGGAGTTCGGCTTCGATATTATCAATAATCACTTCTGCCTTCTGATAAGAAACTTGAGTTTTTTCACAAGCTCTCAAGACTCCCCGCAGTAATTTTGCTCGATCAAAGGATTCTCTACTACCATCTTTTTTAATAACGGTAATGGGAATTAATTCTATTCTCTCGTAAGTTGTAAAACGCTGTTTACAGTTCAAACATTCTCGGCGACGACGAATACTTTGCCCACTTTCCGTAGAACGAGATTCTAGTACTCTACTCTCTGTATGTTGGCAATTGGGACAGTGCATTGATTTTTTTAAATATTATGGTTACTGACAATAAATTGTTTATAAACAACAAATCTGAGCCATTTTTAATATCATAGTTTGTCTTGCAACAGACCATAATTAAAAAAGACTCAGAAATGTATAGTTCTTAATAATACTTAATTTTTTTCTTAAGCTTATTTTTCAATCCGAGGTGGTTCGCGAAAAGCGATCGCAAAGAAAAGAACTGAAATTGCCATAGCTAAAACCAAAATGTATGCAACAGCTTCCATAATTGAAATCCCTAAAGTATCTTACTTAATATTTTACCAACAAAACAACTGAAGTTGTTTTTCTAGTTAACTTGTTTGAATGATTTCAGGGAAGGTGATTGAATTAATAGCAGTTTTCCTTCCCTGAAATTTTTAGTTTAAAAACAGTTAGTTAGTTGTTATTTATGCTCCTTTGGTAGCACGGGTAGATTTATCACCCACTTTTTGATAGAACCCCCACTCTACCTGTTCTTCCTCTAGATCAGGATCGACTCCAGCAAATACGTCTCGGTATAGTGTACGAGAACCATGCCAAATATGACCAAAGAAAAAGAAGAGCGCAAAGACAGCATGACCGAAAGTAAACCAACCACGAGGACTAGTACGGAATACACCATCGGAGTCTAGAGTTTCAGTATCAAAATCAAATGCTTCTCCTAACTGAGATTTACGTGCATATTTTTTGACAAGAGCAGGATCATTAAAGGTTTGTCCGTCCAATGCCCCACCGTAGAAGGCGACGTTGACACCACTTTGCTCAACACTGAGTTTAGATTCTGCACGACGGAAAGGAATATCAGCGCGAACGACGCCATCAGCATCAGTCAAAATAACAGGGAAGGTTTCAAAGAAATTAGGCATCCGACGAACGCTTAATTCACGACCTTCACCATCAGTAAATACTGCATGTCCTAACCATTCTTGAGCAATACCATCACCACTATCCATTGAGCCTGTACGGAACAAACCACCTTTGGCGGGGCTGTTGCCAACATAGTCATAAAAGGCTAGTTTTTCAGGGATGGAAGACCACGCTTCCGAACGAGTTAAACCATCGTCCATAGCAGTTTCAACACGACGCTGAATCTCTTGTTTGAAATAGCCTTGATCCCATTGATAACGAGTTGGACCAAAAAGTTCTACAGGAGTTGTTGCGTTGCCGTACCACATAGTTCCTGTAACCACGAAAGCAGCAAAAAATACCGCAGCAATACTGCTGGAGAGTACAGTTTCAATGTTCCCCATTCTCAATGCTTTGTATAGTCTCTCTGGAGGACGAACGCTCAGATGGAATAAACCAGCAATAATACCAACTACACCAGCAGCAATGTGGTGAGCTACAACACCACCAGGATTAAAGGGATTAAACCCCGCAGGACCCCATTCTGGCGCAACACCTTGAACGTGACCAGTTAAGCCATAGGCATCGGAAACCCACATTCCTGGTCCCCATAAGCCTGTGAGATGAAATGCTCCAAAACCAAAGCAAAGTAGTCCAGATAAGAATAGATGAATTCCAAACATTTTTGGTAAATCTAAGGCTGGCTGACCTGTACGAGGATCGACAAATAATTCTAAATCCCAGTATACCCAATGCCATACTGCTGCTAAAAACAGTAAGCCAGAAAGTACAATATGAGCGATCGCTACGCCCTCAAAAGACCAAAAGCCTGCGCTTGCACCAGTTTCACCAGTTACGCTCCAACCACCCCAAGAGGTGTCAACGCCCAAACGTGCCATAAAAGGCAAAACAAACATTCCCTGTCGCCACATGGGGTTCAAGACAGCATCACTGGGATCAAAGGTAGCTAGCTCAAATAAAGCCATCGAACCCGCCCAACCTGCTACTAAAGCAGTGTGCATTAAGTGAACTGATATTAGTCTGCCTGGATCATTCAGGACGACTGTATGAACTCGATACCAAGGTAGTCCCATAGACTACGCCCCTCCTATTAATTAAATAATTTGTTTAGTAAGACCAAATAATGTTGGTCAACATTACTAATAAAATAGTAATGCTAAAGTTGACTCTTATTTTGTAATTTGTATGTACACTGCAATCTCTGCCATTCTATAGACAAATCTGAATAGTACTGGTGCTAAAAATTGAGCTGATTCAGGAGTTCCTTGAAATTACTGTTATTTAAAGAAGTGTAACTATTGTTAGAAACTATTGCAAGATTTATCTTCTTTTATCGATAAAGGTTAATTTTTGTAACAAAAGAGCTGCTCTCGATCTACAGCTTAAACAATTATATTTTTTTACTAGCAGAATTAAAAACTGATTCGGCCTGGTGCAATATTTCAATCACCTGTTCAGCGCTAATGAGTCTTTTAAGTACTACCTGCCCAATATTTGAGCTTTCCTGTAGCTCTTGTTTAGGCTTAACTTCCACCATGATCACTTCATTTTCCACTGCATAGAGCCAGAGAATTTCCTGCTGCTGTAAAATGCCACAATTAAGGCGTTTTATTTCGGGTTTGCGTCCCCAGTCAACTTGATCCCATAATCCGCCAAATTCCCAAACCCGCTCATAATTCCAGCCATCACTCAGAAAAAAATATTTCACTGTGCCAATAGTTATTTATTGCTAAAATTGCTAAGTTTGAAGTTAGCAAAATTTGGCACTATATAGGCTGTAATATTCAAGTTTCATGAGGTTTTCTCAACAAGTTATGACTATTAGAGGGAACAGGGGGGAATTCAGCCACAAATTACGAGTCAAGTGACAGTATATAGTGATAGAAGTCATCAAAATGACGATAACCCATTGATTCATATAGATTTTGCCCTATTTGGTTGGTTACTTCCGTCGCCAAGATGATTCTCACAGCATTGGTAGACATAGCATGATCTTTAGCCTTATTCATTAAAGCTTTGGCGATGCCCTGATTTCTCTTTTCCCTTAGCACAAACAAATCATTCAGAATCCAGACTCGCTGCATCGAGACAGAAGACCAAGAGGGAAATAGCTGAGTATAGCCAACAGGCTGCTCATTTTCCATAGCTAGCAAGATAACTGCATCCTTCTGTTGCAAACGTTCTCGAATAAATTTTTGGGCGGATTTTAAATCCGCTGGCTGACGGTAAAAAATGCGATATTGATTGAAGAGAAAAGCAACTTGATCTAATTGTTGAATAGTTGCTTGATAAATTTTCATCGATGTTAATTGCTAGTTAACCAGACTGACAATAATTACAGATTAAACCTTCTCTTCAGGAAAGGTTGCGTTAAATTCTTCGATCAATTCATCTAGTTCTTCTAGAGCCTGATCTACATCAATTCTTAATGTTCCCAAATTTGGCCTTTCCAAAAGTTCAACTAAAGAATCTCGTTTGGAGTTCATTTGGGCGATTCTGGCTTTAATATCTGCTTTGTCCATAATTTGCTAATTTTATTTTTTTCGAGTATCCATTAGCTTTAGAATAGACAATATCGATAAATATAAACAATTTTTTAAATATGTTGCGAAAAATACCCTTAGCTGCTGTTGGTTTAACCGTCGGGGGAATTTTAACCATCGTCGGCTTTTATGCTTATGCAGTGGGGATGAATACTCTTAATTTAGCAGGGTTCTTTTACGGGATTCCCCTGTTGTTAGGTGGTTTAGCGCTTAAAGCGTCAGAATTAAAGCCAGTACCTTATACAGTGCCAACTACTCCAGAAGTGAAAGAATTGCGATCGCAAGCAACCCCAACTCAAGAGCAATTACGTAAAGATGTAACTCGTTTTCGCTATGGACAAGAAGCTCATTTAGACGATTGTTTAGCCAAGTTTGGTCTTAGCCCTACAGATGAAGAAAGACCGATCCTATCAGGTATTCAAGAACAATCTAGGGATGGTGCTTATACTCTGCTGATGGAATATTATTCACCTTTTTTCTCCTTAGAAGATTGGCAAGAAAGACACGAGCAAATCGAAAAGTTTTTTGGTCCTGATATTAAAGCCGAAATTACTCAACCAGATAAATCTCGCATTGATGTAGCTTTAATTAAGGCTTAAAAGACTAATTTGAGCGACGATCACCACTCAAATTGATGATAATTTAGTTGTTTGTAGTTGAGTTAGCATAATCCTAGTTCTTTCAGTGATCGCTAACCACTGTTGGTTAGCGATCGCTAAACTGGGAAAGAGACTGCTAGAAATACCTACGGCGATTGCTCCCGCATCGATCATTTGGACAGCATTTTCTACAGTAACCCCACCAGTGGGAATTAGCGGAATATGACCCAAAGGACGTTGTAAACATTTTATATACTCAGCGCCCCCTAAAGATTTAATGGGAAAAACTTTGACTACTTTTGCTCCCTGTTGCCAAGCAGTTATGGCTTCAGTGGGAGTAAATATGGCTGGAATAAAAGGAATTTTATGACAAGACAAAGAAGTTTTTAATAGTTGAGCATCAAAACAAGGAGAAAAAGCAAACTGCGCCCCAGCATCAACCGCAGCAGCGAGTTGATTTGCGTCTAAAATAGTTCCTGTGCCAATCGTGCAGTGAGGCAACTCCTCTCTTAGTTGACTAATTAACTGTGCGGGGCGATCGCTATTCCAAGTAATTTCAATTAGGTTCATGCCAGCTGCTGCTACAGCCTGAGCCATATTATAAGCTAAGTCAAAATTATCACAACGAATGATCGCGATCGCTTTATGTTGGCGTAATAGCTTGACCCAGGTATCCATTAAGTTGATTTCATGAAGATCATAAGGAACTAATCCGACTTTTATAAGCTCGATTATCTAAGCCATCCCCTAGGTTGGCAGTTTTAGAATCGATCAGCTCTTTCAAGATTTTAATCCGCTCAGAAGTAGCAGGATGGGTGCTTAAAAAACTAGGAGTAGACCCACCACCAGCTTGTAATAATTTTTGCATAAAGCCCAAAATGCCAGAGGGAGCATAATTTGCTTTGGTCATATTATCTAAACCAAAGCGATCCGCTTCCAATTCATCAGAGCGACCATTAGGACGACTAACAGCTAGTTCTACACCAATTTGCACAGCATCACTACGGTCTAAACCTGCTGCGGAAAGCAATCCCTGTTTGACAGCGCTCTCGCGCATGTGTTCGATACTGTGACGAGCGGCAATATGTCCAATTTCATGTCCAATGACACTAGCTAATTCTGCTTCATTATCTGCTGCTGCAATTAATCCTTTATTCACGTAGACATAGCCACCCATCGTGGCAAAAGCATTGATACCATCATCATCAACTATTTGAAAAGTATAAGGAATGTCTGAACGCTGACTGGTTTTTGCTAGTCGCTGACCAATCTGAGTAATGTAGTCTTCAATTGATTGATTACGGTATATTTTTGCCTGACCAGAGCTAATTAACTCTTGATTAATCGATTTCCCTAATTCTACTTCCTGAGCCTTGGAAATATTTGAGATTTGGACAACTTGAAGCCCGCTTTTAATTAAGTCAAGCCAAGAAATACTAAAGCTAGGTTGAGCCTGAACTAGATTAATACTGATGCTGACGCAAACAGCAGTAAATGCGTAGATAAACCGACGATAATAAGTTTTAGGTATATTAAATAAGCTAAATAATTGCTGAAACATATCGAAGTGACAAAAATTTAGGAAAGATAAATAGCGTATGAGATCGATTATGACGGCAAACTAGATGATTAAGTTGCCAAATATTTATTTATTATCTCAATTTGTAGATTGGGTAAATAAAGTTAATTTTGCTCGATATTATTAATCTTGTTCAAAGCCTTTTTCTGGTCAAATAAGATTTGCTGTTGGGGAATGGGAATGGGAATACCCGCTCGATCAAAAGCAATTTTAACTCGACGACGAAATTCTCTGGCGACATCCCATTGCTGTAGTGGTTCGGTTTTAATCCAGACTCGAATTAAAATTCCGCGATCGCTAAATTGATCTACGCCTAAAATTTGAGGAAACTCCCAAATGCGATCGCACCATTGACAATCTTCAGCTAGGGCTTGAGCTACTTGCTCGATTACTTCTAAAGCGCAGTCAATATCTGTTTGATATGCTACAGGAATAATCAGATCGGCTCTAGACCACTGACTAGATCGGTTGGACACAATCTCCACTGCACTATTGGGGATGGTAATCAATCGCCCTTCCGCATCTCTTAGCTGAGTAATGCGTAAATTAATATTTTCCACCAGACCACCAACCGTGCCAATATCAACTACGTCGCCCACAGCATAGCGATCATCCCAGATAATTATAAAACCGTTGATCGCATCCTTAATCAAGTTTTGGGAAGCTAAGGATAGACCTAAGCCAAAAATACCTGCGCCAGTTAACAATGGTGCCAGATTAACTCCATTGATCCAAAAAGCTGCTAGGATACCCACTCCCACCCAGATAATAGTTACTGTGCTACGCAAAATTCTGGTGGTAGTATTGATCCGTAACTTACCTCGCTGATTAACTTTTAGATCGCTAGACTGAGTATCGATTGCTGCTGCACTGATTTTGGCAATCAGAAAATAGGTCAACCGAACCAAAAAATAAACAATCAAGACGATCATGCCGATCCGAAAGGGAATTCGCAAACTAGCAATCAGTAAAAAAGGAATGATTCGCGTTTGAGGATAAAGATTTAAAATTCCCAACGCTCCACCACACCAGATTAAGACCTGAGCTAGTTGCAGCAGCCGAAATTGAATTTCAGTCAGATTCCATTTTTGACGTTGAGCCAACTGATCGGTAATAGAGAGAGTTTTCAGCTTTGAGGTGGGGGCAAGTTTTTTCGCTGACTTGCGTAAAGCTCTAACTTTTCGATCTAGAGGAAAATTACCTATCCAGACAACCAAAAAAATCAAGAGTCCGATAATTACCTGCTGGCGTAAATATTGGGGCGATCGCTCTTTTTTGGCTGTTTGTAAACCCTGTTCAATGGCAAATTCAAGCTGTCGCGTCCTTACGGGAACACCAACATCGTTAGCCTCAGCATCAATATTTGTCACGGTAAATAAACGTTCAGAGCGATCGCCAACAGTTATATATAAGTCTTGTAAATTGCCGTTAGGTTTGTCGTTAACTTCGATTTGGCTGTTTGGAACGGCTAAAGAGTCGGCACTTACTTGAGCAAAACGCTTTTGAATTTCATTAATTCTGTCACCCAATAATTCAGGATCGGTGGCAGATAGCTTAAATAAACAGCGTCCGTCTAAACGAATACAGGCAGAATTGAGTGAGTTTTCTTGCACCTGGCGGAGCAAGCGAGAATAGATTGCTATATCTTGAATAAAGGGTAGCTGTGCTGCGCTGACGGGCAAAACAGTTGAGGTAATTCCTATAATTACAATCAAGATGATGCAGAGTTTTTTCCTAAGCATATAACTGACAAGGTTTTTGTGGCAATTAGCAAAATCCACTGCTAATCATAGTTTCGGAAAGTTAAATTCCTTGGGAGAATTTTTTTGAGTCTAAGGATTGCTCTTTGGTACTATTGGTCAGACTACTAGATTTTAAGCTATGTAGCACAACTATTTTTTCATTCTCTATATGTATGAGCAATATTCATGAGCAACCCAGAATCCCTTTGGTTGAACCATACTCTAGTTAATCTGGCCCTTCCTTTAGGAGTTGTCTTTATTTATCTGACCCTACTTGTGTTTGTCGCTGAAGTATTGAATCGCGTCATTACCAACGATGCTGAACTAACTCGCAAGGTGGTTCATATCGGCAGTGGCAACGTTATCCTGCTGGCGTGGTGGCTAGATATTTCTCGCGCAGTAATTGTGACTGCTGCAATCATCGCTGCGGCGATCGCTATTTTATCTTATCTCATCCCCATCCTGCCTAGCATTGAAAGTGTGGGACGCAGAAGCTTTGGCACTTTATTCTATGCTCTTAGTATGGGCATTTTAGCTGCTTATTTTTGGGTCGATACCCCCCAATACGCAGTCATCGGGATCTTAGTAATGGCATGGGGCGACGGGATGGCTGCAATTATTGGACAACGTTTTGGGAAACACAAGTATCAGATCGGTGCAATTACTAAAAGTTGGGAAGGCTCTGGGGCGATGACAGGAGCAGCTTTAATCGTTACTGGAGCAATTCTTTTGGCTGTAGAGGGTAATCACTGGCAGACATGGACAATTACTGTAGTGGTTGCCTTCGTCGCCACAGTTACTGAGGCTTTTTCTAAGCTAGGGATAGACAATCTGACTGTTCCTTTAGCTAGTGGATTTCTGTGTTTTTTGGGTATTCAAGTACTATCATGAATTAAAATTACCGAAACAAATCTTAAACTACTCAAACTCTTTTAATTATTTTAAACATGGCAGAATCCACCTCTGAACCAAGACACAATGAAATAGTCGAATCAGGAGAAACTAAGCCAAAAGATAGCTATATTAAATTGGCAATGAGAAATATGGTTCGCAAGGGGAAACAATCTCTATGGCATTTTTTCCTCACTACAGTCGGTTTAGTCGGTCTTTTGGTCGCACTAGCTTATTTAACCAAACCATAACCACAATATGAATGTAGCTGTTGGACAATCTATAAATAGCGAGATTTATGTCGAAAATGATTATATGGGTAATTTATCCCCAGAAGACCTAAATCAGGTTAAGTCAATTGATTGGGTCGGTTGGTTTCAAAATTGGCTGAATTTTTTAAATCTAACTATTGATTTACCTCAAGATTGTGAATTGAGCTTAAAATTAACAGGCGATCGCCAAATTCAACAATATAACCATCAATATCGTCGCCTAGACCACCCTACTGACGTTTTAGCATTTGCTAGTACCGAGACAGATCTAATCCTTCCTGCCGAGTTTACAGAGCCTTTATATTTAGGAGACATAATAATATCTTTAGATACGGCGGGGAGGCAAGCTAAAGAGCAAAAACATCCTGTAAAAGTGGAATTAGCTTGGTTATCGACCCACGGATTACTACATCTGCTCGGATGGGATCACCCTGATGATGAGAGTTTACAGCAAATGTTAGCCCTACAAAAAAAAATGATCTATTCTCTGAATTCTTTCAAATTCGATTGATTACCAAGTTTTACACAACTTTAGACTGTCTAATTTGAACATTTCAATTGATAAACCTTGAGTTATGATGACGTTATAAATTAAGTACATATACGGACTACAATTGTATCTTTCGCCATGATCAAATCGAGCAAAAGAGCTAATCCAACGCAGTTTATATTAAATATATCTATGAAATCTTCTACTGTTGCTCCTACTGCCCCAGAACCCAAATCTAACCAAAAAATAATTCGTGACTTAGCCTGGCAGGTCGCTCCCAACTTGTTTTTAAGCTTTAAATATGCTTGGGCGGGGGTAACGTACGCCTTTGCCACTCAAAGAAATTTTCGGATTCATACCTTTGTCGGTATTTTTGCTTTAAGCATGGGGGCTTGGTTGCAGGTATCAGCAGTGGAAATGGCAATTATTGCCATGACTTGTGCTGTAGTTATGGTTTTAGAATTGATTAATACAGCAATTGAAGCGGTAGTAGATTTAACGGTTAAGCAAAGCTACCATGAATTGGCTAAGATAGCTAAGGATTGCGCCGCTGGAGCAGTTTTGATTAGTGCGATCGCCGCGGTTATTGTTGCCACCTGCATCTTGCTACCGCCATTGTTTCAGCGTATTATGCTTATGATGTAATGGAGATCCAAACTTGATTATAGTTATTGATAATTATGATAGCTTTACCTATAATTTGGTGCAATATTTGGGCGAACTAGCTCAAGAATTGCCAGTAGCATCGGATATTCGCGTTTATCGTAATGATGCGATCGACATTGAGACAATTGCTCAATTAAAACCTGACGGTATTTTAATTTCTCCAGGTCCAGGTCGTCCAGAAGATGCGGGGATCTCGCTTCAGTTAATTGAAAAATTTGGTTCAGAAATTCCTATTTTGGGGGTTTGTTTAGGTCATCAAAGTATTGGTCAAGTTTTTGGGGGGAAAATTATCTCAGCGCCAGTACTAATGCATGGGAAAACTTCCCCTATACATCATCAAAACCAGGGAATATTTGCAGGGATAGATTCACCTTTTACCGCCACAAGATATCACAGTTTAGTAATTGAGCCTGAGACTATTCCCGACATTTTAGAAATTACTGCTTGGGTAGAAGACGGAACCATTATGGGGGTGCGTCATCGAGACTATCATCATCTTCAGGGAGTGCAGTTTCACCCCGAAAGCATTTTGACAGATCATGGCAAATCATTGTTACGTAATTTTTTAAAATCTTTGGGTCAAGTAAAGATATGAAACGGCGACAGTTAATCCGTTATGGTGGGATGGGGATCGCAACGGCGATTTCTTTAGTCTCGATCAATCGCTTTCCAGCTATAGCTCAAGATTCAGATGGAGTCACAATCCAATATCTAGGACACACCTGCTTCCTTTTTACAGGCAGTGGTTTAAAGGTATTAGTTAATCCCTATCAAGCTGCTGGCTGCACTGCTGGATACACTCTACCCGACTTACAGCCAGATGTAGTTTTGGTTAGTAGCTTTCTCACAGATGAAGGAGCGATCAATTCAGTCAAGGGAAATCCTGAAGTTATTAGCCAACGTGGCGTACATAATTTTAGGGGCATTAAGTTTCAAGGATTTTCTCTTGCCCATGATCGCGAGGCTGGTCGAAGATTTGGCAATAATATTGCCTGGCGCTGGAATCAAGGAGGAGTCGATATCCTGCATTTGGGTGGTGCTGCTGGGGCTTTAGAAACAGAAGATAAAATTCTCCTAAGTGGTGCAGATATTCTGTTAACTCCTGTAGGTGGGGGTATCAAAGCCTACAATCCTCAAGAAGCAAGAAAAGTTGTTAAAATTCTCAACCCCAAGATGGTAATTCCTACTCACTATCGTACTGCTGTAGCTAGTAAAAAAGACTGCGATTTAGCTCCCGTCGAGGAGTTTTTAGCCTTAGTGGCAGATTTGAAAGTTGCTCAGGTAGGAAGCGATCGCTTTAAAGTTAAAAAATCTTACTTAAAAAATGATCAAACTTTAGTTAGAGTACTAGACTACACCTCATAAGCATGATTATTTTTAATGACGGCGATCGCTAACATTGTAGTATAACTTTTGCATAAATGAACTTTGCCGATGCTAGTTTTAATTTCCGAATACATCTAGCTGTATACCTTTTAGGGTTAAGAGTCATTTAGGGCAAGAGGTATAGTCTTAAGCATTTGCGGATCAAAAGCTATTTACATCCTAGTGATTCGCGAGTATCTACTCCAGTTTGCGGATTTACTCCCGTTGCCTTTTCACAAAGTTGTTTAACCTGCCACTTTTCTAAGACAGCAAAAGTAAAATCTGCTCCGTTTATAATTGCATCTTTAAAAGTAGAGAAAGACAAAATCGATTCCTGAAAATTGGCATTTGTCAAGTCTGCACCATCAAAATTAGTCAAATAGCCAAACCCATAACTAAAATCTGCTCCAGAGAGATTAGCCCCTGCTAAATTAGAAGCATTAAATACTGCTCCTCGAATATCTGCGTTGCTGAAGTTTGCTTCTGCCAAATCGACTCGGGCAAAATCTACGCTCTGCAAGACTTTCCCCGAAAAGTCTTTATTTTTTAAATCAGATTCGCTATAGGTGGAGGGAGTTACAGCAGAAGAACTGCCAGCTAAAGCGGGAACAGGAAAAATTAAGAGAATTAGCAGCAACAAAAGTGCGCTTAGTCGGAGAAAATGTTTCATGGATTAAATTTATTTTTCAGCAAATTTAGCTAAAAAGAATATTGTTTCTAATTGTAAATCTTCTTCTGTACCTAGTGCGAAAAATTCCGTTAAATTCGCCAAAACAATCATGAATAATCAAAAATCTCTAGATTTTAGTAGTTTGCTACAACAGCTCCTAGATAATCAATCTCTTTCCCAGTCTCAAGCTTCACAACTAATGGAGGGATGGTTAACAGCGCAAATTCCTGAAGTCATGTCTGGGGCAATCTTAGCAGCTATTCAGGCTAAGGGAGTGTCTGCTAGCGAATTAGCAGGGATGGCACAGGTATTAAAAAATCAATCTCTGCAACAGCAGTTAAGCACATATGCTGTTCCTGTAATCGATACCTGTGGCACAGGAGGCGACGGCTCATCCACCTTTAATATTTCTACAGCCGTTGCCTTCGTGGCAGCAGCAGCGGGTATTAAAGTGGCCAAGCATGGTAATCGCTCCGCCTCCAGCAAGGTGGGTTCGGCAGATGTTTTGGAATATCTAGGAGTCGATTTAACGGCTTCTCCAGAGAAAGTCATCGCAGCAGTAGAAAATGTTGGAGTTACCTTTTTATTTGCTCGTGGTTGGCATCCTGCCATGAAAAGTATTGCCCCTTTACGCAGCACTCTAAAAATCAGAACAATCTTTAATCTTTTAGGACCACTAGTTAATCCTCTTTGTCCTACAGGACAAGTTATTGGAGTCTATGACAGTAAGTTTATTCATAGTATGGCAGAAGCTTTAAATCTGTTGGGGATTAAAAAAGCGATCGCCCTACACGGTCGAGAAAAGCTAGATGAATCTGGATTAGGAGATCTTACCGATTTGATGATAGTTAACCAGGGAAAAATTAGACCTGATACAATTAATCCCCAAACATTGGGCTTAAAACCTGCACCACTAAGTGAATTAAAAGGTGGAGATGTTGAAGAGAATGCCACAATTTTACGCAATGTACTTCAGGGTAAGGGAACAAAGGCACAGCAGGATGCAGTCGCTCTCAACACTGCTCTTGCCCTACAGGTTGGAGAACTTGTACCTTTGGGAAATTACGTTCAAGGGGTTACCATTGCCCAAGAAATTATCAGTAGTGGCGCTGCTTGGTTTAAATTAGAAGAATTGGTCAACTTCTTGAAAAGTTGAAGTGTTTAAGGGCAGAATTCTAATTCTGAGTAGTTTCTTGATTATAATGTTTTAGTTCTGGGCTTTCTACTCCATAAACACCAGTAATCTGCTCTTGACAACAGGCGATCGCAAATTCATTAAACTCTATTGGCTCAATGCCAAACATAGATTCAAAGTTATCTGGCTGTACTCGACAAAAACGGGGACGCTGCTCGTATATTTGACATTTACGATGGTCATGGTCGTAATTAATACACCAGCCGTCTTCCCCCACCATATTCAAATATGTCTCTAACTCTTCTTTGGGTAAATATTCTTCGAGATCTGGTCGTTCTTCAGGGGTAAGGTTGCAGCAAGCGCCACAACCAGAAACGCACTGCCATTTACCAATCTGCTTATCTTTAATTGTTAATTTAGATTTTTTCATTACTTGATATTTTCTAATTTATCTTGATTGAGGGCGATAACTTGCTCCTTTGTAAAAAGTTGTAACATTTTGATTTCTACTTGAGGATAGCGCGATCAAAACTGCCTAATTAACTTTGGCAATAAGTGATAATTCCGTTGGTTAAACTTTACTGGTTTTACCATTGAAACAATCAATTTTCAGTAGTTTTTTAGATTAGCTTTAAGATTACCTCAATTTCTACATTAAACTTCTTGCACGAATCATAATGAACTAGCTTCCCAAGAGGGAAAAGGGAAAAGGGAAAAAGAATTAATCTTTTATTCATGCAAGAGGTCTAAGCAACTAAGCAACTCCTAGGGAACTAGCTACTAAAACGGCGATCGCCTTAGCAAAAATCGAGTTTATTCAATTCTGAAGGGATTGTTATTTTGAGTGCCGAAATTAGCGATCGCAAGCACATCGAACGAGAGCGCGAACAACTTTTAGCTAGAGGAATAGAAGCTCGTAGCAATTATCTTCCACGAATTACGTACTACCCTAAATCCGATCTGAGGTTGGTTACAACTTCTTATTGTAGGTCGATTAAGCTTAGAACAGACAGATAAAGGCATTGGTATCATCGAACGTAATGCCAAGCTAGAGGCACAGCTAATCCCCTAAATCCAACAAATTTGGGGGACTTTAAGCCAAATTCTCTGGCGTTGCTAAAATATTACAGGTTTACCTGAAATTTATGCCATATTTTGTGGGCAGTAACCTAATCTATCTACTATCTGATCGCGAAAAATTTCAATTTCTTCCGTCTCTGGTTGTCCGTGAACTACTACAACCACCTGATAGCGGTTCATGACCGAAGTTGGAGATTCTCCAGCCTCTAATCTTGCTAAAGCATTAATTACTTTCAATGATGGTTGATCGCAAACCCCCATCTCTTTCAAAAAAGCTTGAAGATTTTCAGCTAATTCAGCAGGTATAAAATTTCTCAAACAGATCTTAACTAACCAGCGGTCAATTAGATTGATTACTGCCACTGAATCCAAGTATGGTTGATATTGGTTACGCAAATGCTGGATAACTCTAAGGGTAAAACTCGCATTAGGGAAAGAGTAAATATATTCTTTGTTTATTTTCATGGTTTTTAATTAAAATACTTCTTACTAAATTGGGATTACAAAATAGAGAATTCGAGAATTATTGGTTGTAGATCCTGTGTTTTTGCACAGGAGGAATTAAGTCTTAAGCAATCTCAATTAATTTTTAATACAGTTGCCAGCAAAAAATGAAACCTCAACAGCCCTTTGCTGACCAAAAATTTACCAATTGTTTTCACACTCTGACATCAAAGATCTAAAAAATCTATTGGTGTTAAAAACTTAATGCATTTGTCAATAGACTTTATTAAAACAATTTGAGGAACTTGTGAAGAACTGTAATTTTAATTAAAAATAAATTATGAATCCAAATCCAGTTAAGATATTTTTGGTTTAGATTTAGTTCCCTCAGCTCCCTTGAGATAATGTTTTGACCATGCTTCCATTGAGATAGGAACAATTGGCTGAATTAACTCAGCGATCGCGCTAGCATAAGCCCCAATCTCAGTTTGCGCTCCCACACCCAGTCGCAAATTAATAAAGTTGAGTAACGCCTGTAAGGAAACTGTCCAAACCCATGAAGTATAGACAGAAGGAATTAAAACTCCTCTAGCCTGTTCTCTACCCACACCCAGATCTAATAATTGACTATAGGCTTGATAGCTATTTTCGCACTGCGCTTGATAAATGGCGATCGCCTTATTGTTTAATTCTGCCGATAGAACACCCTCTGTGCTTTGTTTATTATTTTTTGACTGTTGCCTAAAGTTATGAGGAACATAGAACTCGTTGCTGTCATCAATAGCGACATAGCGAAAACTTTTCTCATTCCAGCCTAGTTGTTCCTCGCTGTGGTTGCTGGCTATGACGTGTTTCCACCATTGTCTACATATGTAAAGGGGCGCTTTCACCTTGAACTTAAACACTACCCCACGAAAGGGTGAAGTATGCTGATGTTTAATTAAATAATTAATCAGTTTGATATCTTTCTCGTCTAATTCTTTGGAAGTCTTGTCAAAAGAAGCTCGAGCATCATTAACTATACTTAAATCACTACCCATTGAATCAATTAATTCAATTCTACTTTTGCCATCGTTTAACGGATCTCTAAGCATCGTTATTGTCTTGCTTTTGATGTTTGTAATAAAATTTCTCTGCTTAAACTTTGGGTAAGGTCACGCCCGATCCTTGATACTGATATTTACCTCCGCGATCGGCATAGGTAGTTTCACAAGCTTCCCCTTCAAAAAATAATAGCTGCACAACTCCTTCATTAGCGTAAATTTTTACATCAGCGCTCGAAGCATTGCTAAATTCTAAAGTAATACTCTCTCCCTGCCATGAAGCTTCTAAAGGAGTTGTGTTAGCAATTACACCGACACGAGCATAAGTTGATTTTCCCAAGCAGATAGCAGTAACGTTAGGGGGCATTTTAATGCTTTCTAACGATGCTCCTAAGCCATAACTATTGGCAGGAATAATAAAGTATGATGAGCCGTCTTCGTCGCTGTGTAACTCAGCCTGCTCTAGGTTTTTCGGATTAAACTTTTTGGGGTCGATTACAGTGCCAGGAATATGTCTAAAAATTCTAAAATCGTGAGGAGATAAGCGAATATCATAGCCATAAGAGCTAAGACCCCAGCTAATAGTAGGTATTGCTGCTTGAACAGTTCGCTGACCGCTTCCGTCCTCTTTTTCTGCACCTAACACAGCTTTTCTAACCGATTTTTCTTCAAAAGGTACAATCATGCCTTGCTGTGCCTGTTCGACAATCCATTTATCATTTTTTAACATAGGTATCATCTTTGGTGCTTTGTAGGTGAATAAAATTAGCAGCCAAACCCTAGAAATTATACTAATTAATAGACTAACGTTAAAAATAATCGTCAATTTTTTAAAATACTTTATTCTAATTAGAAGATTACTATTGGCGATCCGAAGGCTACGCGGAGCGTAATCGCTAGTGAATATTAGCTTTGCTAATAATTCCCCTCACATTATCAAAGCCTTCCTCTTTAAATTTTCAATATTCATTGTTTATTGCTCACTGCTCATTGAAAAAAGTTGGGTTTTCCGATCAATAAGTGCGGGCAGAAACCGCTACTAAATAGGGCAATAAACCACACTTTTAGTCTCTACAAAAATTACTTAAGATGAATATTAATTAGAGAATAGAACAAACACAAATAAAACCTACGGAGACGGAGACAATAACATGACGATCGTTCGTTATAAACCCTGGTCAGAAATGAACTCTTTACAACGGCAACTAAATAGAATATTTGACGATGTTTCAACTCCAGCTTCTTTAGCTGAGTTTAGTAATTTTTCTAAACTTCCCCCAGCCGAACTTACTGAAACTGAAGATAATTTGGTTCTTAAACTAGAAGTTCCTGGAATGCAGCCTGCCGAGCTTAATATTGAAGCGACAGCAAAAAGTATTTTTGTTTCAGGAAAACGCAAATCTCAGACTCAATCTGAAGAGTCAGGTAAAACTCGCTCTGAATTTCACTATGGTAGCTTCCAAAGAGTAATTCCTTTGCCAGCAAAAATCAAAAATACTGAAGTAAAAGCTGAGTATCAAAACGGTATTCTTCACTTAACTCTACCTAAAGCTGAAGCAGAAAAAAATAAAGTGATTAAAGTTAACTTATTAGACGAAGTTGATGCTTAACTATTAGCATCAAATAACTAATTATGTTATCTAATGTTTAAATGTCACCAGTCATAGTTAATATGGCTGGTTTTTTATCGAAGCAAATCATTGCTCTACTAATTACTATACTCACTGACTGCGGTTTCGATTAACAGTAAATCTTTAAATTTGCCCAAAAAAGTGCTTAAACTACTTTTGCTTTCTGCCTTTCTACTTAACTATTGCACTATGACTACGAGGATCGGTAGTGTTATCGGTAATAGTAACTTTTGCTTCTACTTGAGAAATTTGCCCTTTTTTATTAGCATAGGGAAGGATAGTGTTAGCGATCAAAGCATCTAAGTTAGCTTCTATAATTCCTTTAGGTTGTTCACCAATGGCTTGGGCGATCGCTTCTCCTTTAGCATTTATAAATAAGAAATGGGGAATACCATCAACTCGATAGCGCAACATCTCTGGTAGCCATTTCGTATTATCAACGTTGAGCATGACAAAATTGACACGATCTCCATATCTTTCTTTAATCTGCGCTAAATCTCCTGCCATCGCCTGACAACTTGTACACCAGTCGGCATAAAATTCAGTTAAAGTGGGCTTATTGTTGTTTAAAGCCACGTCTAAAGCAATAGACTTTGTTACTTGAGATTCTAAGGATGAGCTATTATGCTGCGTCTGTAAACCCAAAAATAAGGCAACGCTTAAGATAACTGCGGCGATCGCAATTACCAGATTTCTTACAGAATTATTAGCCGATGGTTCTATTTGTTGCTCGCTCATTTAGTAAACTAGAGATAGATAGAGGTATAAATAATATACTTGTACTTCTTATTCTATCTAGAATCTATAATTTTCTATGAAAAAAAGGGTGACAGTAACTTTCCCTCGAACAGCGATCCGTATCCCTTTAACCTATCGTCTGGCCAAAGATTTTAATATTGCTAGTAACATTATTCGCGCTCAGGTTGCACCAAACCAGATTGGGAAACTTGTAGTGGAGTTGCAGGGAGACATCGACCAGATTGATGCAGCCATTGAATGGATGAGAATGAATGATTTTCAGGTCTATTCTGCTAGTGGCGAGATAGCTATTGATGAAAAAGTTTGCGTAGACTGTGGCTTATGTACAGGAGTATGTCCCACTC
>NZ_PVWF01000170.1 GCF_003003995.1 Pleurocapsa sp. CCALA 161
AGCTCTAAATAACCATCCTTCATCCCCTTGAGGGAGTACAGCAATATCTACACCATTATCGCTGAGAATATCAATTAACTGAGGATCGTTGGGGAGATTAACTCTAATTGGTGTCCCTTCTCGGTCAATTACCTGTGCTTGAGTACGGTCAGCACTAATTTTTACTGTTTCTATTCTATTGTTTTGAACTTCGTCAATTAGCTTGCTATATGGCCAGCTTTGACTGGTTTGGGGTTGTTGATCCAAAAAGGCAGTACCTAAAGCAACTACCACGATGGCTAACAAGACATATAGACCTGCATTGCGCCACTTTTTATTGTTATCTTTGCTCACTCAAACAGCCTCCCTTAGCTGAAGATTAAAATCTTATATGTTTGTTTATTTTAACGATTGTCACCCTGTCAAACTCCAAAACCAGTGGAGCTACATCTGACTAGATACCTCGACTCGTCATAGTCTATTTAGATATAGTTTAAGATATGTAAAGACAAAGCAGTACTAACAAGCTATTAGTTTTTTAAAACGTTGTTAACTTATGTTAACGTTTCTCAGGAAAAAATTGCCAAGTATTTATCAAATATATGACAAAAACGGACGGTGTCTGAGTTTTAACTGTAAAAATCAAAAAACAGCGTAGTTCCCAAAATTGTTCTAGAGAGGGGAAGAAGCTACGCTGTCTGTGATTATAGTCTTGGTAAACTAACTAAGTTCGACAAGTTGAGATTATATAGGTTATGAAAACATTAGAGAAACTGTCTTAAGATACTGCTGCTTCTGACTTAACCAAACTCCACCCTCGACTGCATTTGACCTTACCTTGGATTACAGTGTTGAGGTACTGTAATCTAATCCCATATTTACTTCCCAACTCTTTAGCAGTACAACGTTCTGAAATATTACGCTTCTCGTTTTTCCAACTGTAAGTTTTTTGATCGAGATGTACTTCAGTTGCTTTTTTACCAGAAGAAGTCGCTAACGGCATTAATTCGGTAATTGAATCTTCGACTAGCACTACCTGTGCAACCAATTCACCAATTTCTGGATTACTTGCTGCCAAGTTAAGCCTTTTAAGTCCATCTTTGACGCTTAGTTTTTTCATCCCAAAACGACTTTTTGTACCATCAGTAGAAAAAATAATTGGCTCATTAACACCTTGTTCCATTAAACTTTGGGCTAATTCAGGATTGCTGTATTCTTCAGTGGGGATGAGCAAGATTAAATCTTTTAATGCAGCTTGATAGGTGATTTTTTTCATGATTAACTCAGCTTTTTCGTTATTGCTTGGGAGAACATCAATCTGATAATTCTTAAAATCGTGCGACTAATAATTTTGCTCAGGGACGCTTTTTGGCTAAAGCAGTTTTAATTAAAATTCCCAAAGGTTTTTCCCTCAGATAGCTAGAAGAGCTTATCTGTCTGTTAGAGCCTGCGGTAGTTTTGCTCAATATTAGCAGAGTCGCCAGGTCAGAATTTATTAAGTTAAAATTTTTTCGACTCATAAAAAGCTTGAACAGCTACATTGTATTCATCTCCGAAATTTTACTCATCCGTGTGATCACTGAATTTTGATCTCATGAAATCAAGGCCAAATTGAGGTTCGAAGCATTTTATAGCCAAAGCAAGTAATTTTTGAGTTTGTATAGTTAGATTAAAGATATTTTCAAAGCGCTCAAATCATTTTCATTACTAAAACAGTATAATTAGCTCCATCTTATCTCAATTTATTGTCCAATAAGGGCTATTTTTCCTGCTCTGCAAAATGATTTCATACACTTTAAATTTAATTCTAAACTATTTTTGATGTATTTATAATTATAGAGTAATTAGCGATCGCCACCAAGTAAAGAGTAAGAAATAGATTTTTTAGTAAACTGAAATTCACCACCCAGTTTTAAATCAATAAGTAATAATACTGAGTCATTGAGGAAGAGAAAATTAGCGATCGCGTATTTTTACCTCGAGAAAATTACGGAGAAAATAGCCTAAATCTTGTTTTGTTCTGCTAATATGAGGAGATTTTAATGGTGACTATGATGACGCAAATTTTTAATTTACAACTAGAGCAAAACATCAAAAAAATAACCCAAGCTATTCGGCAGCAAAAAATTAGCGAATACACGATCAAAAAGCAATTTGAAGATATATCTTTTGATTTTGTGATCGGCGATTCAGAAGGACAACAATGGTATGATTCATCCCCACAAAATCAAGTAGAATCGCTTAATCCAGAATTTCAGTTTATCAAGCAACTTACCCAGCGAGGAGATATTGTCTTTGAATGCGGAACTCATCATGGTTTGACCGCCATGCTGTTATCAAAGTGGGTGGGGAACGAAGGCAAAATTGTTAGTTTTGAAATTAATCAACACAATGCTGCAATTGCTCGCAAAAATTTTGAGTTGAACAAGATTAATAATGTAATTCTCGAAGAGAAAGGGTTGGGAAGCCAGAAAAGCAGCCAGAAAATATTCAATAAATCAAATTCATCTGTGACTCCATCTAACGTAATTTCCTTGGGGTGGTTGAAAAACTTTATCTATGGAACTAATGAGGTAGAAATTATCGCTTTAGATGATTATGTTAAAACACAGTCAATCTTACCCACGTTTCTCAAAATAGATGTAGAAGGATACGAAAGCGAGGTTTTAAAAGGAGCAAAAGAAATTCTTAAAACTTTGCCTAAGCTAGAAATTGAAATTCATACGGAAATACTATCTCGCTATAATACGTCGGTTGAAGAAATTTTTGAGCTGATCGATATTAAGTCTTATCAAACTTGGGTGCAATGGAGTGATGAAGAAGAACCGCAGCCATTTGATTGGCAACAAAAAATAGACCGCAGAGTTCATTTATTTGCTATACCCAAACAGGAGAATTAAGCAATCAGTACTCAGGTTATTTGCATCAGGATGTAATATCAGCAAGGAATCATGTCAGTTCTGGATTTTTAACCTTATTTTGCCATACTAGTTTCATCCTGATGCATTAATAACTATATATAAATTAAGTGAAAAAAAATCAGCAGCGAGCATTAGAAATAATTCTCAGTGGGATCGCTTTAGTTGTCGCTACATTAATCTTTCTCAAAGCATTTATTGATATTGATACTAACTATGATGTGGGTTGGTATCATCTACCTTTTGCTGCCAGAATTTGGGGGATTGTACCAGCCGAATCTTTTAGTTCGGAAAATATAGTAGAGTACCGCTATGCTGGTTTTCCTTTATTGGCGCATTTCTTTCAAGGTTTATTGTGGAAGATATCAGGTAGAGTTCAGGCTGCCAATTTAGTTGGCTACTTAAGTTTAATTATTTATTTTTTGACCCTTAGAAGCTTTTTTCAAGTTCCACTTTACCTCTCTACGATCGCCATTTTCGCGATTCCTGCGGTTCTAACTCACGCTAGCACTAGTTTTGTCGATCTTCCTGGCAACGTCGGCGCTGCGGTACTGATGATGATGATCTACAGGTTTTTTAGCCAGTCTCAGTTACCCAGTAAGCCAGAACTGCTATTTGCCTTTTTGGGTGCAGCGATGGCGGCAAACACGAAACCACAGCTAGAGCCTTTAATATTTGTGCTTTTTTGGGTAGCAGGAATTAGGCTGGTATGGCTCTATTTTAAATACACTACCTCTAGTAAACGTCAATTATGGTTGACTGTATCTTTAGCGGCGATCGCCTCTATACTTATTTTTGCTACGCCGATTAAAAACGTGGCACTGTATGGCAACCCTTTTTATCCGATCAAAATCCAGGTTGCGGGTATTGTTCTCAATCACAAACTTACTCCCCAAACCTATAGTGAAGGCAATCGTCCGCAAAAATGGCTGCAATCTATTTTAGAAATCAATACCCCTAAGTGGTCAGCAGATCAATACAATGGCGGGGATGAAAAATATCTAGATCGTGCAGGAGGTTTCTTTGGTGCTTATGTTGTATTTAATCTTTTGCTGCTGCTTGGTTTAACTATTAGAGAACAATTGTTAAATAGAACATCAGCTGATCATAAGTCTCGTAATGCCACCATTGCTTTAGTCACTTTTCTACTCGTATCTTTTATTCCTGCTAACTTCCCTCAATCCCACGAGTTGCGGTATTTTATGTTTTGGATGATTACCCTAGTGTCTTTGAATTTATCCCTCGTATCTGGGCTGCAAAATCAGGGCAGGGATTGGTTGCAGGTTAAATATCTAGGATTAGTTTATCTACTGTTTATGGCGATCGTCTGGGTCAAAATCGATCAGTTTTATCTTAAACCCGATTTTAGAACCTTAGAACGGTATCTCAAAAACAACGTCAAAGCTGAATTAGTAGAGCAAATGATTCCCAATCAGCGCACTTGTCTAATTGCCCGCCATGCCATAGTTAGACCTAATGCTGTCCCTTTTGCCTCCATTGCTAATGCCTTTTTTTATAGCTCCTATTTTCATCCAGAGATTCCCTATAACTACAGCGTTAAAGCGGCGATCGCACCCCAAGATTGTGGTAAGTTAACCATGATTCCTGCTAATGCAGCAGATTTTATCGATCCTTAAATTTAAAATTTGTATTATAGGGCTGTGTAAGGGCAAATGACTATTCGCCCTTACCTAAGTTAATTCACTAAATTTGGTCATTCATCATTTTTTGCACCGCTTCCGCAATTTGCGCTGGCTGCACGATGGTTAGATTCTCTAACTTCCCGTTATAAGGAGTAGGGATGTCTTGTGAAGATAAACGCAACACAGGTGCATCTAATTCATCAAATAGCTGTTCGCTAATCAATGCCACTAATTCCGCACCAATACCACCAGTTTTCATGCACTCTTCCACGATGATTACCTTGTGAGTCTTACGTACAGACTTACTAATCGTTTCCATATCAAACGGCTTGAGAGAAATCAGATCGATGATTTCGGGATCATATCCCTGTTTTTCGATCTCTTTAAGCGCTTGAGTACAGTGGTGACGCATCCGTGAATAAGTCAGAATCGTCACATCTTTTCCTGATCTGACCATTTCTGCCTTGTCCAAAGGGAGAACATATTCATCATCGGGTAAATCGTCTTTGAGATTGTAAAGTAGGACGTGTTCAAAAAACAGTACAGGATTATCATCTCGAATTGCAGCCTTGAGTAAGCCTTTAGCGTTGTAGGCTGTAGAACAAGCCACAATCTTTAATCCAGGTACAGCATGAAAATAAGCTTCCAACCGTTGAGAGTGTTCTGCACCTAGTTGTCTACCCACCCCGCCAGGACCTCGGATTACCATGGGTATTTTAAAGTTACCGCCAGAAGTGTAGCGTAACATCCCTGCATTGTTAGCAATCTGGTTAAATGCCAAGAGCAAAAAACCCATATTCATTCCTTCAATCACAGGACGTAAGCCAGTCATAGCAGCCCCTACAGCCATCCCACAAAAGCTATTTTCCGCAATAGGAGTATCCAGTAGGCGCAAATCACCATATTTTTTGTGTAGGTCTTTGGTGACTTTATATGAACCACCGTAATGTCCGACATCTTCACCTAAGACGAAGACAGTCTTATCCCTTGCCATTTCTTCGTCCGTCGCTTCTCTCAAAGCGTTAAACATTAAAGTTTTAGCCATAATAATTTATTTTTAGTCACCAGAAACTAATATTATCACTACCAGATTGCTACTATGTAATTTTATCTTAGGCTTGATCGAGCAAAGATACTAACCTTTTACTCTTCAATTGTTAGTTAAATATGACTTTAGCCACTTCTAATACATTTCTCACACAAAAAGAAGCTCTCGCTTTAATTGATTTTGCGATTGCCCAATCTCAAGCCGACGGCGTATTTATCAGTCTGAGCGTTCGTGAAACCGCTCTTAGTCGTTTTTCGGAAAATCAGATTAGTCAAAATGTGCGTAAGCATACTTTTAGCCTCACTGTCACTAGCTATTTTGGTCAACGAAGCGCCTCTGCCTCGACTACAGAACTAGATCGTGAAGCGATCGCCCAAACTTTAAGACGTGCCGAAGATCTAGCGCGAATTGCCCCGGTCGATCCAGAATGGGTCGAATTATTACCGCCACAAACCTACAGCGATCGCACCCCAGCCTTTGACCAAGCTACTGCTAGCCTCTCTCCCCTCAAGCAAGGCGAAATTATTCAACAGGTATGTGATTTAAGCAAGAATGCAGGAGTAAACGGATCGGGAACCCTAAGTTATAAAGCATCTCTTGATGCCATTGGCAATTCTGCTGGTTTGCGGGGTTGCGATCGCACGACTGAAGCCGACTTTAGCTTTACCGCTCGGATTGACGATGGTTCTAGCTGGAATCGCTGCACTGCCTGGAGTATAGACCAGTTACCTATTATAGAGTTAACGGAACAAGTAATTAAAAGAGCGATCGCTTCGCGCAATCCTCAAACAATTGAACCAGGAGACTATACAGTTATCTTTGAACCCGCAGCATTTGCTAGCTTATTACCTTGGGTGATCTGGAATTTAGATGCTCGTGCAGCCGACGAAGGACGCTCTTTTATGTCCCGCAGCGATGATTCTGGTACGCCTATCGGTAACAAAGTTGGCGAACAATTATTTAACCCCCTGGTTGAGGTACAGCGTAATCCTACTCATGATCTATTACAGAATGACAGATTCTTTGGTAATGGCTTGAGCAATCACCCTCTAGACATTATTAAAAACGGTATTCCCCAAACTCTCTCCTATAGTCGCTATTGGGCAAAAGAACAGAATCAAGAGCCAACAGGGGGAATGTATCCGATAGTTATGACAGGTTCAGATCGCAGCGTTGCCGACTTGATTGCCAGTACCGAAAAAGGTATTTTAGTTAGCCGCGCTTGGTATGTCCGCTATGTTAATCCTCGCACCCTGGAAGTTACAGGCATGACCAGAGACGGTACTTTTTTAATTGAAAATGGCAAAATATCTCAGCCGATTAAAAACCTGCGCTTCAATCAGTGTTTACCTGAAATGCTCAAAAATATAGTTGCACTGAGTAAGGTCAAACGCTTTGGTGGTAGTGTCATTCCAGGTTGTAAAGTGGAGAATTTTCACTTTAGTAGCATCACCGATAGCATTTAAAGCTTGATTTAGATTAAACCTTGAAATGTGTTTATCTAAAATCTCGGATGATTCGGAGATCACGCCTGTGTTAAGCATCCCTTATTGCTGCTGTCTTCCGACCCTGACAAGGTTCGGGCGTTAATACTGCATGA
>NZ_PVWF01000040.1 GCF_003003995.1 Pleurocapsa sp. CCALA 161
GCGTTTGCGGGGGACGAATCCCTCTCAACCGCGCATTTACCAATATAGGGACTATTACAAGCTCTGTCAACCCCTTGGAAGAAAATAATTTTAAATTATTTTTTCTGATACTTCCAAAAGCCAGTCATGCTATGGTGTTTGGGCAGATATTTAAACAGTATTTTTCTATGTCTTTATCCTTCCAAGAAATTATTGCCACTCTAAACAAATTTTGGTGTAATCGCAACTGTATTATTGTTCAGTCGTATGATACAGAAAAGGGAGCAGGAACTAAAAACCCTAGTACTTTCCTAAGAGCTATAGGTCCAGAACCCTGGTCAGTGGCATATGTGGAACCATGTAGAAGACCGACGGATGGTAGATATGGCGAAAATCCAAATCGGTTTCAGCATTATTATCAGTATCAAGTGCTCATCAAACCGTCTCCAGACAATATACAAGAAATATATCTAGATTCTCTAAAAGCCTTGGGAATTAGCCCAGAGGATCATGATGTTCGCTTTGTTGAAGATAATTGGGAAGACGCAGCAGTTGGTGCTTGGGGTGCAGGCTGGGAAGTTTGGCTAGATGGTATGGAAGTAACTCAGTTTACTTATTTTCAACAGTGTGGCGGAATTGATTGTAATCCTGTTTCGATTGAAATTACCTATGGCTTGGAAAGATTGGCTATGTATCTACAAGATGCGGATGCGATAATTAAAATCAAGTGGAATGATCGCCTCAATTATGGAGATATTTTCCTACAAGCTGAGATCGAGCAGTGTACCTATAACTTTGAAGCCTCCGATCCCGATTTACTATTTAGTTTATTTAATCTTTATGAGCAAGAAGCAAAGCAACTAATTGAGCGAGGTTTAGTGGTTCCTAGCCTGGATTATGTTCTTAAGTGTTCTCATAGCTTTAATTTATTGGATGCTAGGGGGGTTATTGCCGTTACGGAAAGAACTCGCTATATAGGCAGAATTCGCAGTATGGCTAGACAAGTTGCTCAATTGTATTTAGACCAAAGAGAAAGCTTGGGTTTTCCATTACAAAAGATTGGTTAGCATCTATCCATTTGAAGATTTGAACAAACTTAAGCTTATTGAGAATTAATAGCAAAAGCTGTATGATAGAAAGTCTAAAAATATTCTCTTTCTTAAAGATATAGCTTGATAAAATTTTATGGATAATCAGATAAGTAAGCTTTCTCGGCGTTTTTTTCTGGGCGTTAGTACAGCAGCGATAGTTGTTGCCTGTAGCCAACCCAAGCCAGAACAACCCCAAGGCGAAACCAAAATAGAAGAAGCGCCGAAACAAGCTGGGCAGGTAAATATTTACTCTGCTCGTCACTACAATACTGATGAGCAATTATATGAAGGTTTTACTGAGAAAACGGGGATCAAAGTTAATTTGATTGAAGGTAAAGATGACGAATTAATTGAAAGAATTAAAAGCGAGGGGGCAAATAGTCCCGCAGATATATTGATTACCGTTGATGGCGGCAGATTGTGGCGTGCTGAACAGGCTGGTGTGTTTGCTCCAGTAAATTCAGAAGTTTTAAATCAAAAAATTCCTGCTAATTTACGTTCGCCTAATAATCTTTGGTTTGCTTTTAGTAAACGGGCGCGGGTAATTATGTACAACAAAGATAAAGTGAACCCTACAGATCTATCTACCTATGAAGATTTGGCAAATCCTAAGTGGAAAAGCAAATTAATTATGCGTTCGTCCAGTAATGTTTATAATCAGTCTTTAGTTGCTGGAATGATTGAAGCAAAAGGAGAGGAAGCGACAGCAGAATGGATTAAAGGATTAGTAGCTAATTTGGCTCGTCCTCCTCAGAGTACCGATACAGGAAATATTGAGGACGTAGCAGCAGGAATTGCAGATATTACTCTTGCAAATACTTATTACTTAGCTAGATACGAAGATGAGCCAGAAATATTTGACAAAATTGGCGTAATCTTTCCCAATCAAAAAGATCGAGGAACCCACGTTAATGTTGGTGGTGCGGGAATGTTGAAAAATGCTCCAGATCAAGAAAATGCGATCGCCTTTCTTGAATATCTTGCCACCCCTGAAGCTCAGAAATTTTTTGCAGTAGAAAATAATGAATATCCTGTGGTAGAAGGCACACCTCTTAAGGAAGTAGTAAAAAGTTTTGGCGAGTTTAAGGACGATACTACTAACGTTGCTGCCTATGGGAAAAACAATGCTAATGCGGTTAAGATTATGGATCAATCAGGATGGAAATAATCTAAGCACCCAAGTAAGTAGTAAATAAATGAAACGATTTCTCGGTGTAGCAGCTTTAACTGCGGTTCTGCTGATGAGTGGCATGATGGGGACTTCCTTATCTGTCAAGGCAGAGTCAGCCTTGTCTGTAATTTATCCACCGCCAAAACACGAAACTATCGCCGAGAAAATCTTTTTTATAGGTACAGCATCACCTAAAAAACCTGTTTTGATTAACGGGCAAGAAGTTATTAATCGTAGTGCTTCAGGGCATTTTGCTCCCAGCTTGCCCTTGAGAATGGGTGAAAATATCTTTGTTGTTCGTCAAGAAGATCAGACTATAAGACTCAAAATTACCCGCATCAGTAGTCAGCCAGAAGTACCTAAAACTTTAACTTTTGCTCCTGGCTCTTTAACTCCAGCAGTAGATCTGGCTCTTTTACCCCATGAACCAATCTGCCTTAGTGCCGTAGCTCCACCAAATGCCAAAGTTTCAGCACAAATAGGCAAAAGCAAAATTTTGCTCATCCCCCAAATCGACTCGGTCGAGTTACCTGCTAATTCTGCGGTATTGACATCACAGACTAGAACTCAGGATCAACAGAATTTTGGTCAATATAAAGGTTGCACCGTGCTTGATGTTGCTCATAACTATGGTAGAGCTACATTTACTTTAGAGCAAAATAATCAAATAGTCACTAGTCAAAGTCAAGGGCAAATTAATATTCTTGACCCAAAAGATATTAGGGTAGTCGAAGTAGTTGCTGATGTAGGTGTAGCTAGAACGGGAGCGAGTAGTGATTATTCTCGTTTAACTCCTCTGCCTAAAGGTACAAGAGCTAGAGTGACAGGTCGAGAGGGTGAATGGCTAAGGCTAGATTATGGTGCGTGGATTAAAGCAGAGGAAACCAAGTTTATTCCTGGAAATATTCCCCCTCAGTCCATCATTAGAGGAATCACCTCTAGACAAACAAAATCGGCAACGGAAATTTTGTTCCCACTACAAATGCCTGTACCTATAGAAATTAAGCAGCAAGAAGATAGCATCACTTTAACTCTGCACAATATAACTGCTCAAACTGATACAATTCGCCTTGATGCCGATCCTTTAATCAAACGTCTCGATTGGCAGCAGGTATCACCAACGCAAATTAACTATACTTTTGTACTCAATTATCAACAGCAGTGGGGTTATGATCTGCACTATAAAGGCTCTAATTTAATATTTTCCCTACGCTATCCTCCTGAAATCTTATCGATATCTGTCGCGGAATCCAGCAAATACGATAATTTAGATGATTTAATTACAGATAATGTAACTAAGTTTGATGATCAAAAGCCTTTAGAAAAGATCAAAATTTTACTAGATCCTGGACATGGAGGTAAGGAACAAGGTTCAAAAGGAGCAACAGGATACTCCGAGAAAAAAGCTAATTTAATTATTGCCAAATTAGTTAGAGATGAATTAAAACAATTGGGTGCAATAGTTTATCTAACTAGAGAGCAAGATCAAAATCTATCTCTGGAAGCAAGAGTGGCAATGATTGACAAGATCAAGCCCGATCTAGCTATTTCCCTTCATTACAATGCCTTGCCTGATGATGGAGATGCTGAACGTACCCAGGGAATCAGTAGTTTTTGGTACAATACTCAGGCTCAAGCACCTGCAATGTTTTTACACGATTATTTAGTAGAAAAATTAAATCGTCCTGATGCTGGCACTTTCTGGAATAATTTGGCTTTAACGCGCCCTCACACTGCACCTTCTATTTTGTTGGAATTGGGTTTTATGATTAACCCTGAAGAGTTTGAATGGATTACCGATGAACAAGAACAAAAAGAGTTAGCCAAAACTCTAGCTCAAGGAATTAAAGAATGGTTTTTTAAGGTTGAGTCTGCTCAAATGAAGCAAGACTTTTTGAGCGATCGCTTTTAAACCAAAGTAAAAACTACCAAGTAAGAGTTAGAGCGCACTGTATATTACTGATCAACTCAAAATACGATCTCGAAGAATTGATCCTCATCTTTGGAGTTAGTCGAAAAACAATATACAACTGGAAAAATAACTGGTCAGCCGTTCTCTGCCTTTTCAAGGCAGAGAACGGCTGACCGCGGAAAGCGGTCAAAGTATAAATTAGTAGGTTTGTACAATTATATTTAAACCTTAGTTTTTTCCAACATCAATTTAGAGCGTTTGACATCTTCGGGGATAGTAACAGGATAATTCCCTGTGAAGCAGGCCGAACAGAAATTATTAGTATTTTCCTGAGTTGCTGCTAGCATTCCTTCCCAAGTTAAATATGCCAAGGTATCAACCCCAATTCTTGCTTCAATCTCTTTTACAGATTTAGTTGCAGCGATTAGCTGATCTTGGTTGTCGGTATCGATGCCATAAAAACAAGGATGGGTTACAGGAGGAGAAGAAATTCTCATGTGTACTTCCGTCGCCCCAGCATCTCTTAGAGTTTTAACAATTTTTTTGCTGGTTGTACCGCGCACGATTGAATCATCAACAATGATAATTCTTTTGCCCTGCAAAGCATCCTTAAGAGTATTAAGCTTCATGCGAATACCAGCTTCTCGCATGCTCTGGGTAGGTTGAATAAAAGTACGCCCGACATAACGATTTTTGATCAACCCTTCACCGTAGGCTAGCCCAGATTCACGAGAAAAACCGATCGCCGCAGGAATACCCGAATCGGGAACACCAATCACTAGATCGGCATCGACAAAAGATTCTCTCGCTAGCTGTCTGCCCAGGCGAATACGGTAGCTATACAAAGTCTCATTGTGCATTACACTATCAGGACGAGCAAAGTAGATCATTTCAAAAATACAAAGCTTTCTATCGGCTTCTTTTGTCCAAATTACTGATGCTACTCCTGAATCAGTAATCCAAACTAATTCCCCTGGCTCTACGTCACGGACATATTCGGCACCGATAATATCTAAGCCACAAGTTTCCGAGGATAAGACATAGCGCTGGTGTTTTTCATCTTCGTTTGGCAGTACGCCAATTACCAGCGGACGAATGCCGTTGCGATCGCGCGCTCCCATTAAGCCATCAGGAGTAGCGATCGCTAAACTATAAGCACCTTCACATAGTTTAAAGGCGTTTACTGCACCCTGAATCCAGTTTTTACCCTGATTAACTTCATCGGCGATCGTTAAAGCAATCATCTCAGAATCTGTGGAGCTAATAAAATTAGCCTCTCGCTGAATTAAGTGCTGGCGGAGTTCGACGGCATTGACTAAATTTCCATTGTGAGCCAGAGCTAGTTTCCCTAGTCTGGTATCTAATACTACAGGTTGAGCATTTTCTTTTAAACTAGAACCAGTAGTTGAATAACGTGTATGACCAACTGCAATTTCTCCTGGTAGCTGCCCTAATATTTCTTCGCTAAATACCTGAGAAACCAATCCCATATCTTTGTGGCAATAGAGATCGCCTTTATTTAAAGTAGCGATTCCTGCTGATTCTTGTCCTCGGTGTTGTAGAGCATAAAGACCAAAATAGGTGAGTTTGGCTACATCATAAGTTGTTTCTGGGGCATATACCCCAAACACACCACAGGCTTCTTCTGGCTTATCAACTCTCTGAATATCCCACAAAGAATTAGAATCTTCGGTCAAATCGAAAGATTGTTGTGGCATCATGCTACTGGCTGGCTCCTACCTTTGGGTAATAAGTATTTACAGGTATATATGTATTTACTAGGAAATGCTCTTAACATCTTCCAGATTAAATGCTTGTTAGTTTTTTAAAAGTGCTTTGAAAAATAGTTTTGATCTAAAGATTTTCTGGCTACAAATTCCAGAGATATACTTACGTAATGCAAAAATTTAGTTGTTTTGTTACTAATTCAATTTCAACTAAACATCAGAAGACTAATCTGTTTTCTATTGCCTGAGACCAAGTAATAGCTAACTCTATGATCTTAACATTAATTAACGATAGATTATCATTAGTTAAAATCTTTAGTGCTGAGCGGGGCTGACTAACTACGCCTATTTTGCTCCAGCAATTGCCCAACTGATTATCAAGATAAGTTTCCCAGCTATTTATTCGCTTTGGACTGACAGAGACAATTATTTGGCTAGCTACTTCCCCAAACAAAACTTCATCTAGACGTTGAGACTCAGAAACAGAGATATTAACTGTTGCCCCCAGACTATTGCCTATACAGGCTTCGGCTAAAGTAACTGCTAATCCCCCCTCAGCTAAATCATGAGCCGACTGAATCCAGCCCTGACGAATACCATAGCGACAAGCATTCTGAACACTTTTTTCCAGCTCAAAATCAACTATAGGTGGTTTTCCAGCTACGGTTTCGTGAACTGCTGCTAAATATTCAGATCCACCGAGAACATAATTAGAGTTTCCCAAGAGATATATAACGTCTCCTTCCTTCGTCCAAGACTGTCCACAGATTTTAGTGAGATCAGGAACTAAACCTACCATGCCAATTACGGGAGTTGGGTAAATCGGCTGAGGATTACCCTCTGAATCTACAGTTTCGTTGTAGAGGGAAACATTGCCTCCCGTAACAGGAGTGGATAATTCCCGACAGGCATCGGCTATCCCTTTGCAAGCGTTGGCTAGTTGCCAATAGCCCACGGGTTTCTCAGGACTACCAAAGTTGAGATTATCCGTGATTGCTAGAGGTTCTGCCCCAACACAGCTTAGATTTCGGGCTGCTTCGGCGACTGCTGCTTTTGCACCTTCATAAGGATCTAGGTAGACATAGCGGGGGTTACAGTCGGTGGTGGCTGCTACGCCAATCGTACAGTCTTCTAGTTTGGCATTTATAGGGCGGATTCTAATTACTGCTGCATCTGCCCCTCCAGGCAAGAGAATAGTATTATTCTGTACCTGATGATCATACTGGCGATATACCCATTGCTTCGAGGCGATGGTGGGAGTATCTAATAGCTGGAGCAAAATCTCATTCCAGGTTTTGTAAGTTCCCTGAACGTCTATGCCTTGATAATCGCAGCCAGGTAAACTATCTGTCGTCCATTGAGCAGCTTCTTTGGCATAAGCGGGGGGTTCGGTTAACAATTCCCTGTGATAAATAGGAGTATCATCCGCTAAGGCAGTAGCAGTAACTTCTGCTGCTATTTCTCCCTGGTATAAAATTCTCACAACGGGTTCTGCAATTACCGAACCAGCTACCACTGCCTGAAGTTCCCACTTATGGAAAATATCAATTAATTCTTGTTCTCTACCCTTTTGCGCCACAAATAGCATTCTTTCTTGAGACTCAGACAGAAGGTATTCATAAGGAGTCATGCCTGGTTCTCTGGCGGGGATTAAGTCCAAATCTAGTTCGATACCTACGCCACCCTTGTCCGCCATCTCGGAGGTAGAACAGGTCAATCCTGCTGCCCCCATATCCTGTGCGGCTACTACTGCGCCAGTCTTAAAAGCTTCTAAACAAGCTTCTACTAAAGATTTTTCTAAAAAGGGATCTCCTACCTGTACCGCAGGGCGATCGTCCATCGAATTATCGGTTAACTCCGAACTAGCAAAACTTGCTCCCCCCATGCCGTCTCTGCCAGTAGTTGAACCTACATAGAGTACTGGGTTGCCGATCCCTGATGCCCCAGACCTAACAATCTCATTGGTTTCCATTAGTCCTAAAGCCATCGCGTTGACTAAAGGATTACCCGAATAAGCCCGATCAAAGTAAATTTCTCCTGCCACCGTTGGCACGCCAATGCAATTACCGTAGTGAGAAATGCCTTCAACTACCCCTTGAAATATACGTCTGGTTTTGGCATCTTCTAAATTACCGAAGCGCAAAGAATTAAGTATGGCAATGGGACGGGCCCCCATAGTAAAAATATCCCGCAAAATACCGCCGACACCTGTAGCTGCCCCCTGAAATGGTTCAACTGCTGAAGGATGGTTATGGGATTCAATTTTAAATGCTAGCTGTAGACCATTGCCTAAATCTACTACCCCAGCATTTTCGCCTGGACCGACTAAGACTCTCTCTCCTGTGGTGGGAAACTGGCTTAAAAGCGGTCGAGAATTTTTATAACAGCAGTGTTCTGACCACATGACCCCAAACATACCTAACTCGGCTTTGTTGGGATGGCGACCCAAACGATTGACAATTTCTTGATATTCCTCTGGCTTGATACCTTCTGAGGCGATTTCTTCAGCACTAAAGGGGGTTGACCCAATCTCAGACATAGATCACTTTTTAACTCTTGGCACAAGCCTTATTTTATCTATATCTTGGTCAAATACAATCATGATTTTTTAATTATATTTTTAAATTATTTAGATTACAAAAATTAAATTTTAGCGATCGCCCACTTTTGAATCAATTTGAGAGCTAAATTCTCTCCAAGTTAATCGTAATAATTAGCTGTGACTATTTAATTTACTAATGTTTTAAATGCTTACTTAAATATTTACTGAACAGCAAGCTTGAAATCTGATTTTGTTAAGGGTAAGGTAACTTTAAAATTTATTGCTAAAAATTATTGCAATGAGATAATGATTAAAAATATTGAGATTTTTTTACTTCTTACACTTAGCCAAATTATTCCAATAATTTAAAATTGACTTTGAGTTTTTAATGGTTTAAGCATTTATCGAGAGATAAAAAAAATAATTTCATATCTCATATTAACTGATTTGAAATAACAACTATATGTTTAATATTTATTTGGGGAATAATAAATTATTAGTTCTGAAAAAAATAATATTTATCATGAAATACAATAAGATAAATAAACTACGGACAAATAATACCTATCTGGACTTTGATTTGCAAACTAGACCAGTACATTATGACTTTTCTTATAAAAAACCTTTTCCTTCACAAAAAACTATTGAACAATTGCTAAATGAAGGTTATATCGGTATCGATTACAAGTTAGTTTTTGATCCCGCTTTTGCTGCTGTAGCATACAAATTTAGAAACGAAATTCAGTGGACAATTAGTAATCGCTTAGAGCCAGAAGTTTGGCTCATGACCAAAGACAAACAGGGTTTACAGAAACTAGCAGACTTTATGCTAAGTAAATTTAGCTGGTCACCAGTAATTTATCAAGAAATTCCAGAAGAAGCGTTTATTTTTACTCCTAAAAACAACACTGAAAGAGCGGCGATCGAGGCAACAATTTCGGGAGAATATGGGTGGCAAGGTTCTTTGTATGCTCTTGAATTGTACGAATACCAAGATAATGAGGCGGGATTTATTTTTGCTACCAAACCATTAGATTCACCTAATCAAGAATGGCTCTTGGTTAGGCTAAACTTTATTGATTACACGGGTTCTTGGAGTCACCACGAAGGGACAATTGAGCAAGTTTATTATATTTGGAAAGAAAATATTGAACTAGTCGAGCCTAACTACAAACCAACTACTGATGAAATCCTAGATGCGATTAAGGATTGATTTCTTTCACCAACCAGGGGTTTACTTGGTAAACTAGGTAAAATAAATTATTCTCCCAAAAGCGATCGCATTTAAGCAAATGATTATTTTACCTGGTGCAACGGTTAAAGTTACCAATTCTGACGATATCTACTTCAACTACCAAGGATTGGTACAGCGTATTGATGATGGTAAAGTAGCGGTGCTATTTGAAGGTGGCAACTGGGATAAATTAGTGACTTTCAATCTGTCAGAATTGGCAGCGGTAGATTTAACCAAGAAGAAAAAATAAGGTTAATCTACTCAAGATCGGGGTAGTTAAGAGAAAAAAAGTATGATCTTATTATCCTTATACTGTTTATCCCTTCCAGTCTTCAATAATGCGTCTTCCCCTGCCTCAATTTACAGTCGATGGTCGCAATCCTCAGCATATTGGAGAGGTGATCGAAACTTCAACCACTCAATATCTAGCCCAATGTCTTGAACCCGAAGATCTGAAGTTTCCTGTAATGCCTCCTTTTGGTAGCTGGATCAAGTCTTTTGATGAAGAATCGGGGAATAAAATCTTTGCCGTCGTCACTTATGTTACGACTAGTCCAATTGATTCAGTTCACCGTGCAAGAGCCTTAGGTTTATCTTTAGAAGAATTGCGGGAACAGCAGCCTCAAATTTTTGCCATGCTGAAAACTGAGTTTAAAGCAGCGATTGTCGGGTTTGAAACGCCTAATAATTTGAACGGTAATAATTTAGGTCAAGTATATCAATACCTGCCTCCTCGCCCACCTCAAATTCATCAGTCGGTTTATCATTGCGACCAGGTGGAAGTGGTTCACTTTACCGAAAAATTAGACTTTCTGAGAACTTTATTATCAGTCAAAGATATTCCTGTCGAATCTTTGGTGGCAGCTTCAGTCAGAGATGTTTATCGTCAGCGTCAGGCAAATCGAGATTGGCTGGTGAATGTAGGACGCACTCTCAGTACTCTGCTCAAAGATGATTATGATCGCCTGCGCTATATTTTGAGCCAAATTCACTGGTAGCAACTAAATTTTAAGCTGAAATTGATAGTGTAGCAAGCTAAATATTTTGAACCAAAATCACGCCGAGTATGACAATCCAGTTACCTAACGCTACAGATATAAACAAGGTCAAAACCTACATCAAACATACTTGGAAAACTTTAACTCGTTCTCCAAAAGACCTTCTCGCAGCAGCTAGAGATCCTAAAATTGAGCATAAATCGGCGCAACGCTGGTTAGTTTATGTTTCACCCCAGGAGGATCTCGATCGCATCAAGATATCTCTACAGCAAATTTTGGCTGAAGCATGTCAACAAATTGAACTGCGGGTATTACCTGCTGAGGTAGAATCAATCGAGGAACATGGTTTACTTTATCTGCCTCATCCCTACGTAGTGCCTGGCGGACGTTTTAACGAAATGTACGGTTGGGATAGTTATTTTATTATTTTAGGACTATTACAAGACCGAGAATTGCAGCTCGCTCAAAACATGGTCGATCAGTTGGCTTATGAGATTGAGCATTATGGAATGATTCTTAATGCCAATCGTACCTACTTGTTGACGCGATCGCAGCCGCCAATATTTACTCCTGCAATCTTAAAAGTTTACGAACAGCTGAAAGATTTGAGGCAGCCTCAAATCTCGCGTCCTCACGAACATACTCAAGATCAACAATGGTTGCAGTCGATGTTGCCGACTATAGAAACCTATTACTATTACTGGAATGTACCACCTCATCTCAATCAAGCCACAGGATTGTCTCACTATGCAGCTTTAGGACATGGTCCTGCGCCAGAAGTAGTAGTATCAGAATTAGATGAACAGGGAAGAACTCATTACGATCGCGTCAAAGAATATTACCGTGACTTTCAATTCGACGATTACGATGTCAACCTGTATTACGATCGCCAAACAGATGAGTTAAGCGAGTTATTTTATCAAGGCGATCGCTCGATGCGAGAGTCGGGATTTGATATCACCAATCGTTTTGGCCCTTTTAGTATCGATATTATTCACTATGCGCCTGTCTGCCTCAACGTTTTGTTGGTGCAAATGGAGAAAGATACCGCTAAAATCAACGAAATTCTCGGTTATGAGGGGATAGCAACTCAATGGCGCGATCGCGCTTCTTTACGCCAAGAAAGAATTAATCAGTTTTTGTGGGATGAAGAGGCAGGGCTTTATTTTGACTACAATTTCCGTACTGGCAAACGCAGACAATACGAGTATGCTACCACCTTTTATCCTCTGTGGGCGGGGATTGCTTCTGAAGAACAAGGTCAACGAGTTTGGCAGAATTTAGCTAAATTTGAGCAACCAGGAGGTATACTGACCAGTACTCACGTTAGTGGAAATCAATGGGATGCTCCTTTTGGCTGGGCTCCTTTAAATTTAATCGCCGTCGAAGGATTGCTGCGCTACGGTTACGAAGAAGATGCCAAAAGGATTGCAGGTAAGTTTTTAACCATGGTGGTTCAAGAATTTAATCAAACTGGGACGCTAGTGGAAAAATATGATGTGTGTACTTGTTCGGCTAACGTTTCTGAAGAAATCTTGTTTGGCTATAGTTCTAACGAAATTGGCTTCGGTTGGACAAATGGGGTGGTTTTGGAGTTGTTAAGAATTTTAGAATTGTAGAAATCGCCTACCAACTATAGTCATTTCAAATAGCAACCAGTGGATCTTATAACGAAGTAGCAAGTAACAAGTAACCCTTCGGGTTCGACAGTTTGCTCAACGGAGGAAACCTCCGCAACGCAACTGTCTCACAAGTAACAAGTAAAATTCACCATCATCATTAATACAAAGTAACCATAGGGAAATTAATTAAAATGACTATAATTATTTTTTTGTGCGTAGTTTTGGGCTGGGATACATCAAAAAAATAGGCTAAAGTAAACTCAATTATTGAGGGTAGTCAAATTTTGCATGTCTGTACTAGATCAACTTTTTAAATATCATAAAGAGCGTCGTTTCGCTGTAGCCTTAGCGCTATTAGGTACTGTATCCCCTGTTATAGGACTACATAAACTATATTTAGGTCAGCCAGTATGGGGCATCATGTATCTTTTATTGTGGTCTACGCCCATTCCTCATATTGCTTCGGCAATTGATGCTGTGTGGTATTTGGTGCAAGATTTAGAACAGTTTGAGCATCAATTTAATGGACATCAAAATAACTTTAATTTGAGTAGCGCTCCCCAGGTAAAAGCGATCGCCGAAGCCTTGCGGGAACTCGATCGGCTACGAGAAGATGGTTTGGTTACAGAATATGAGTTTGAACAAAAACGCCGTCAGCTTTTAGAGCAAATCAGTTGATTATTAGTTGTTAGTTGTTAGTTATAATTCCTATGTTTAAACTATCTCAGATTGGAATTAAAAAGAAAATAGCCAACGATCCTTACTATCGTTTTCAGTCGTTAACCGAAATTGCGATCGCTGCTGAATTAGGGATTAAAATTGACGTTAATTTAGCTACGGTGGATGACTGGCTGCGACTCCCAGGAGTTTCTATTCATCAGGCGCGATCGCTGGTAGAATTGGTCAGAATGGGAGTAGAGTTAGTTTGTTTAGAGGATATTGCTGCGGCGATCAATGTTTCTGTGCAACATTTGCAGTCCTATGAACCCATTTTAGCTTTTGCGTATTACGATCGTCTTAGTCTTCTGAGTCCAGTAAAAATAAATATTAATAGCGCCTCGATCCAAGAACTTGCTGCTATTACTAGCATAGGTTGTGACTTAGCTCAAAAAATTGTATCCCAACGGCAACAAGAGGGAAAATATCGCAACCTTGTTGACTTATCATCCCGTCTCAACCTTGATAGCGATTTAATCTCGCAAATAATGCACTATGTAAGCTTTACCTGATTTAGGTTCGAGTTAAGACAATTTTGGGGATGATTTTACAAAGTACGCTTAGTGTGAATTAGCTTCGTTCGAGTTTACTAGTTCGTAGCTATTAGCTATTAGTTATTAGCTTTTAGCTTTTAAATATTACCCAGTAACAGCGAAACAACCTGATTTCATCCCTTGAATTAAAATTTACTATGACAAGTACTAGTTCACAAGCAATTTTTAATTCACACCAGACGTAAAGTAATAATATTTATATCTAAATCTTTATCGACTTTATGAGCTTTTAATTTCTAGCGCTCAAGCATCAGTTTCCGCTCTACCGTTTCTAATAACTCGTCAATAATTCGGTTATGAAAATAGTGAGGGGGATTCCATTTAACCCATTCAGAAGAACTATGTTCGGTCATGACAATTTCTAATTCTTCACTTACCCAGCCAAAAAAAATAACTAAAGATTTCTCTACTTTTTCTCCCCCAAAACGTCGATAACGAGGATAATAAATTGTGCGAAAGCGAAAATCCAATTCTAAGCAGACTTGCTTTCTAGTAATTCCCGTCTCTTCAAATAATTCTCGTAGGGCGCACTGTAATTCTGTCTCGCCTGGTTCAATATGACCTTTGGGCAAATCATAACGATAGGATCGCTTCATCAACAAAAATGATGGTTTTTTAGTTTTTGTGAAGCAGATTACACCGCAGGATTTTACTTTTTCCATGGAAAGCGAGCGCAGGACAGAGACGATCCTCGTCAAGATAAATGATTCAAGTCATATTCAAATGTTTAATTCGACTGGTAAGTCGAAGCTACCATCAGCATTACAGGGAAAGGCGATCGCATCAATCACAGCATCAATCGGCAATACGCCATAAAAGTGAGGATATAATTCAATACCCCCCTCTAGATTTTCCTCAATTAGACCATCTTTTATTCTAGATGAATCGATCACTAATATAACAAGTCCGTTTTGCGCTGCATAAAAACGATTAGCTACGGTCAAGAGTTGATGACTATAGGAAAGGTGAATAAACTGCTCCTGGGCAAATCCTTTTGGTTTGTATTCACCAGTGGTTTTAGCTTCCTGCCATTCGGTGACAGAAGTTATGTGATAGGTATTTGGACTGAAAATGACTATTCACCACTAATATGAACGATTATTTCTCGATAGTTACCCCGTTGACGATGCTCCCAAAGATATATTCCCTGCCAAGTACCCAAAACCAACCTGTTGCTAGAAATTGGAATCTGTTCTGAGGTATGAGTTAGAGCAGAGCGAATATGAGCGGGCATATCATCCACACCTTCTGCACCGTGGATATAGCGGCTGGCATCTTCAGGTACTAGTTGGGCAAAAAAGTTCTCTAAATCAATTAAAACATCAGGATCGGCATTTTCTTGAATTAACAAAGAAGCAGACGTATGGCGGACAAAAATTGTACAGAGTCCTGTGACTACATTGGATTTAGCCACAGCCTGTTCTACTTGGCTGGTAATCTTATGGAGAGATTTACCTGTAGTTTTGATTTTTAAAGCTATTTGATGTTGTTTCATTGGCGATCGCGGTTAATTTTAAAGATAGTAGCTCTAAGCTTTAGACTTTAATTCTGATTAGATTTAGGCGGTTTGCTGATATTGGGCTGTTTCTTGCTATTAAAATTATTATGATCGGGGTTTTGAGCCGTGTCGCCAGAATTGTCTTTTGCTTCTGCTTCCAGCTCGGCGGTTGTAGGATTAAAATTACAGCGGGCAAATAAAGATTTAATTACCTTTTGTTCTTCATCTGGGAGGGAAAACCACCAGGGTAGCTGTCCTGGGGGTGCTTTTGACGGCTCAAATTCAAGCTGATCGTAAAGTAGATAACCGCTACCATTAATAGTATCTCCTTTTTTCCAACCTACTTCCGTAGCGAAACGTCGCCAAGTTTGAGTGGAAAAGTCTCCATCCTGATTGACGCTTTGCCATACTTTCTGTTGTGGGCTAAAGCCAAATTGATCGTTACTGTATTTCTTCCAAAGATAGTCTACGGTTCTAATGTCAGGACAAGAATATTTGGCAATAGTTTTTAATTCGATAAAGACATGCTTGTTGTCATTTTTAGCGGACTTGATAATTTGTTCGACTAGTTGATAGGTATGCAGATCTGCTTCTGACCATTTGCCCTGCTTCAGTAGATCGCGTAACTTAGTGTAATCAATTCCAGTTCTTGGAGAAAGCAAGGCAATTTTTCTACCATTTGTCACAGCAACTTGTTCCACTTCTGGCTGCTTGGATTCGGTTTCGACAATTACTTCGGGTTTTTTGGTTAGTTCTGGCTGTTTGGGTTCGGTTTCGGTGTCAACAATTATTTCAGGTTTAGTTGCTGGTTTTTGGGCGGGTTTGCCTCCAGAAGAAAAGGTGGGAACGGAAGAAACGTTGGGGGAATTAGGTGATGACTGTTGGCTAGTGGATGCTGGTGTTTTAACTGGGGGGTTTTGAGCTGCTACTTCAGGTTTTGGGTTGGTCGTTGCTGGTGGAGTTTGAGCGGTGGGTTGAGCCTTTAATTTGGCGATCGCCTGTTGATAGCTAACAATCGGAATGGCATAGTTGGAAGTGCCTCCTGAGATCGCATTAACATTCGCTTCTCCATGAACTCCAATCATGACACCATCACGACTAAAAACAGGCCCTCCACTCATACCAGGAAAGGCTTCTCCACTATAAATTAGAGAATAGCCATTTTCAGTAGATTTTGGCAAAATACCAACTATATTAGCCGTAAAAAAGCGATAATAACGATTATCTTCCCGCCGTAGTTCCCCTGGATAACCCGCAAAATAGATAATTTGCCCTTCACTCAGACTACTAGAATCTCCTAATTCGGCAGTTTGATAATTTTGGTCACTGCTAAATTGAAATGTAGCCAGATCTACTCCTGGCAATTGTTTAATGCTGCTGGCTGTTACCTGATGTTTTCGACCATCAATAGTCTGTACGGTATAGCTCCCTTGATTTTTCATTACATGCCAGTTGGTTAAGACAGTATAGTTGCCATCCTGGTATTCAAGGATTGAGCCAGAACCAACATTCGCCCCATCTATGCGGACAACAATTTGTTTAGCACGAAGATTCACTTCTTCTGGAGCAAGAGCCTGGGCTATAGAATTAGAATGAGGTTCAGCTTTAGTCGGTTGAATGGCGATCGCGCCAAATAGTAAACCTGATGCCAAAATACTACTTGCTGCTTTGGCAATGGTTAATTGAGTGAGCTTATACTTAGATTTCATATATTGGTATTAAATAAATAACTACTAGTATTAATAATTGAATTAACTAATTAACTAATTTTTCGGCAAGATTATTTCCTTAAACTGAGCAAAAAATTTGACTTGATTAGACCTCGATCATTATTAGCTATTCTAGTAATTGTTGCAAAATAATAACTGGAAGTTGCCGATCACTAGACAGCAGATGAACTGAAACTTATTACTTGCAGCAATTTAAGCTGGTCGAACTTGCTACATTATTGCTTATCATTCTTGTTTTGTGAAACGGGGGCAAACACCTTCAGACTTTGGGGCAGACATTCAATTTCTAGAGGCGTATTACCGATCATTTCTCCATCCAGCACAACTTTTTGTTTTGGGATAGCGGAAATTTTTACTTTTGGCGATCGCAAATGAACGACATTTTCTAATCCCGCGTTAGTTCTAATCAGAGCAGCCCCCAACATGCTTAAAATAGTAGTCACCGCCTGGAGCTTATTATCCACGGTAGCAATCGTAATATCTAGTAAACCATCATCGACAATCACTTCGCCTATTCCTTGGGCTAATACTGAGGTAGGAGGTGCCGCATTGGCAATGGTAATTGCTCCTGCTTGAAAAGTTCTGATTTCTCCAGCAATTTCAATTTCCGCCTCAAACAATTGCTGTTCGTCCAATTGTCGCCAACCTGCCATCAGATAAGCCAAGGAACCCCAGCGGTTTTTGGCCTCGCGATCGGCTTTTTCGATAGTTTCGGCTTCGTAACCAATTCCCGCCAAGAGAATGAGAGGCAAGTTGTTACATAGAGCAGCATCAATGGTTCTAACTTTCCCTGCCAAAATTATTTCACAAGCTCTTCTAAGTTGGTTAATTTGTTGGGTAATACCCAGGGCCATACCAAAGGCATTCGCCGTACCTCTTGGGATAACGCCCAAGGGAATCTCTGTCCCGATAACTGCCCCTGCCACTGCCGAAATTGTACCATCCCCGCCCGAAGCAATAATTAAGTCAGCATCCTGAGCGATCGCCTGTTCGGCTAATTCTCGCGGATCGATATCAGGACTAGTTAAATGCACTTCCAAGTGCAAATGAGGCTCTAAAGTTTGTTTAATAAATTCCAGATCTTGTTGACCGTTACCACCACCCGACACGGGATTGAAAATTAAATGAGCTACTAAACTCTGAGCAAAACTATTGGCGATCGCTTCTGCCGTTGCCAAATTAGTCGCCAAAGGAACTAAATGTAAATTACAAATCCGCAGTAGTGCCTGAATGTCTGGCTCATCAGGTTGTGCGTTTAAAGGATCGATTAAAAAAATTACAGCAATCACTTCCCCCGCCACGACTTTAGCAGCGATTTGGACATCTCCTCCCAATGAACCTGATGCCATGATTTCTATTTCCAGCTTAGTTGCGTCCTTGATTCTTTTCCCTGTAATCCCTGTAGCAATTAAATGATAGCGGGACAACAGAGGCTGATGGCTGAGGGCAAAATTTACTATTTCGTCTTTTTTCGCGTCGTGGGCAATTAGAGCAATTGTTCTAGCCATAAGTTCTAGCCATAGTTGAATGGGGCAGCTAATAACTGAATAAATACCAATAGTTCGGTTAGTTCGGTTGAAGTTCGGTTTTAAAGGTTAAAACAAGGTAAATCCTGGTAGATAGATGCGTTAAAATCATTTGTACGAACTCTGACATCAAAGCAATAATTAGAGCTTAGATATTGTTTCTCCCGTCAATTTGTCGCGTAGATAACAATATAACGAACGTAAGAGGTAAATTTACTAATAAAACTATGGATTCACCAATTCAGGCAGTACAAGCTCCCTATAGAGGAGGCGGTGGCAACTATCGCACTCCACCCCCAGATTTACCTTCTCTACTATTAAAAGAGCGCATTATCTATTTAGGTCTTCCCTTAGTTTCTCCCGATGAGTATAAAGACCAAATGGGAATTGACGTTACGGAGCTGATCGTAGCTCAATTACTCTTTCTACAATTTGATGATCCAGATAAACCAATCACCATGTACATCAACTCTACTGGTACTTCTTGGTATGGCGGAGACTCGATCGGTTTTGAAACAGAAGCTTTTGCTATCTGTGACACTATGGATTATATTAAGCCCCAGGTTCATACTATCTGTATTGGTCAGGCGATGGGAACAGCAGCAATGATTCTCTCTTCTGGCGCTAAAGGCTATCGTGCCAGTTTACCCAACGGCACAATTATTCTGCATCAGCCTCGCCAGGGTGCTAGAGGACAAGCTACAGATATCCAGATTCGCGCTAAAGAAGTTATTGAAAACAAGCGCGCTGTTTTAGAAATCTTTAGTCGTAACACTGGTCAATCAGTAGAAAAGCTAGAAAAAGATACAGATAGAATGCTCTATATGACTCCTCAAGACGCTAAGGAGTATGGATTAATCGATAAAGTTTTAGAAAGTACCAGGGATTTACCGACTCCCGTAGCTGCTCTTAGTTAAATTAAGCTATCAGCCGTCAGCTATCAGCTATCAGTTATCAGCCGTCAGGTAAATCAAGAGCTAATAATTCAAAGCTAAAAAAAAAGAACACAAGAAACCCTTATAAAGGTAAAAAATCTATGCCCATTGGTATCCCAAAAGTTCCCTATCAAATGCCTGGTCAGCAGTATAGCGACTGGATTAGCATTTATGACCGTCTCTATCGTGAGCGAATTATTTTTCTTGGTCGAGGGGTTAACGATAATCTCGCTAACCAGATTATTGCGATCATGCTCTACCTAGATTCTGAAGATCCTGGTAAACCAATCTACCTTTATATAAACTCTCCTGGCGGTTCTGTAACTGCTGGGTTAGCAATCTATGACACGATGCGTCACATCAAGTCTGAGGTAGTAACTATCTGTGTTGGTTTAGCTGCCTCGATGGGGGCATTCTTGCTCTGCGGTGGCACTAAAGGTAAGCGTTTGGCGCTTCCTCATTCGCGGATTATGATTCACCAACCTTTAGGGGGTGTTCAAGGACGCAGACAGGCGACAGATATTGACATCGAAGCCAAAGAAATTCTGCGCATTCGTGACCAGTTGAATCAAATGATGGCAGACAATACAGGACAATCTATCGAAAAAATCAAAAAAGATACCGATCGCGATTATTTTATGTCAGCTTATGAAGCGATGGAATATGGTCTAATCGATCAGGTAATTGAAGACAAGCAGTAGTCTAAGATATTAGTTAATAATTTCAATATGCTGGTGAGTTAATTAAACTTGCCAGTTTTTTGTTTAATTATTTTTACGATTACTTGTGTAACTCTAAAAGTTGCAAAATTCCAGACAAGCTTCTTGCACAATTTTGAGGTAAACATTAGTAAACATTTGCATGACAGTATTTAAACTCTTCAGCTATTAGCAAATTATGCTTAAGAAATATAAATATACATTAGGTTTGCTAATAATTAACTATTAGTATTTATACTGTTGACAAATTGGTAAATAACTGAATATCGAGTCTAAAACAATGAACATGCACACTTTAAGAAGCAACATCAGAAAAAGTAGAGATACTTTTATCGGTAGAGTGCTAAACACCAAAAAAAATCTTAATTATCTCAAAGACTTGGAATCTTGGGGCAGCCTGGAGATTGTTAATTCTAGTGAGGCTTATATCGAATATAGATTGATTTAAGTTTTAAGATTGAAATTGTCAGAGCTGCTTCAGATTGTGGAGCAGCTTTTTTGTTTCAATAAATTTGTAGTACAACTCATAATCAACTAAATTTGGAAATTATCCGTTTTCGCGTGACAATCTTGATAGGGATGAAAGAGGAGTGAGGAAAAAAGATAGCTTGAAATTTGGGCGTTGCTGATTCAAAGTATACCATTTGCGAAGCTTATCCTTGAGGACAAGAATACAATGTAAAACTGATAGTAATACGGTTTGTAGCTATAAGCCGTAAGCTCTAAGCTTTTTTAATATTCACAAAACCGTAAAAATTTTCATAATCATACACCGATTCAGCAACGCCGAAGTTTGAACTAAAAAGGTTGTTAAATCACTTCTGACTTTATAATTTTGTACAAATACGATGTCGTCAAGTAAAACTAAAAATTACAGTCTGCCTCTAGACAAAATTCGCTACAACGAACAAGGGTTAGTACCTGCGATCGCTCAAGACTATCTTGACGGTACAGTGTTAATGATGGCCTGGATGAATCAAGAATCGTTACAGAAAACTTTGGCTACGGGGGAAACTTGGTACTGGAGTCGATCCCGTCAGGAATTATGGCACAAAGGGGCAACTTCAGGACATATTCAAAAAGTGCGATCGCTGCGTTACGATTGTGATAGTGATGCTTTACTCCTGACCATTGAACAGGTTGGAGATATTGCTTGTCATACAGGGGAGCGTAGCTGTTTTCATCAGATTGATGAGCGCAAGCTTGCACCTCCTGCCGACACTTTATCACAAGTCTATCGCGTGATTTGCGATCGCCTAGCAAACCCGACAGAATCTTCCTATACCTGCCAGTTAGTTGCGGGGGGAGACAACAAAATCCTCAAAAAAATTGGTGAAGAATCAGCCGAAGTAGTCATGGCTTGCAAAGACGATCGACCAGCAGAAATCGCCTCTGAAGTGGCAGACTTGCTATACCATACTTTAGTTGCGTTGGCTTATCACAAGGTAGACATCCGCGATGTTTATCGGCAACTACAATCTAGAAGATAAATTGATTGGTCATTGGTCATTGGTCATTGGTCATTGGTCATTGGTCATTGGTCATTGGTCATTGGTCATTGGTCATTGGTCATTGGTCATTGGTCATTGGTCATTGGTCACTGCTTTGCGTATTTCCGAGTAAAATGAGGTTTGCTTAGTACCGTCACGATATTTAACTACCGTGGTACGCATTTTAAAATTATCACTGGCAAACCACTGTCGTTCTTCGGCAGACATTTCATCAGTTTCAATCATCAGAGTTAGTGCCTCATCCTGACCAAAAACATAGTTTCCTACAACTTTAGAATCTTGAGGACGAAGAAGTTTTCCTGTAGTATCGCTATTTGGGTTACTCACTAAAACAATAGTTGCTGAACCCACCTGTTTATCTTTACCCCAGTCAACGGAGTTATCCCAGCTTTGAACTGCGCCACCGACAGCCAAACTTGAGTCTAAATTATGCTGGCGACAAAGTTCTAATACTCGTGAATCATCAGCAGCTAGCAATTCAATGGTAATATCAGCCTTGCTGCTGGCGGATTGATTCTGGTCTAAAAAATAGTTGGTGCGCTGACTAAACCATTTACCTGCACTTAAGCTGAGGAATTTTTCTAAATTCATGATTATATGATTTTACCGACTCGATAGAGATTGTTTCAATTACTGCCTTTAATTAATTGAACATATCTTGGTTTTCTTAGCAACACCGCCACTTTTGCCCCAATCTTATGTATAGCCAACAAAATTACCCGACTTCTGTTACCGAATTACCTTCTTTAGAATTGACTCTAGATATCTTGCTTAACCGCCAGGAAAAAGACTGGGGGTGCTTTCAGGTGCTTAAAGAAGGAGAATTTTATTCTTTATATATTCCCACGTTAGATAGTTTCAAGCTCTATAAGAATCCGAAAAGTGAAAACTTTAAAGGATACTGGCGTAATTATCGCTCAGATATATTGCCTGATGTTAAAAGTCGTGATGAAAAACCTGATATCTTTCTACGTAACCGCAGCAAACAGGTAGAAGAAAAAAAGAAAAGTAAAACCCTGCTGAAAAAACAGCGAATTATCGATGTTAAGTACCGTTTTAATTCTTGCCCAGAAATGTATCGGCTTAATCAAATGATTGCCAAATTGATTCGCGATCGCCTTGCCAGTAACCTCACCTTTGATCCTGGGACAGAAGTTATGCCTTTGATATTAGCCACTGAACTTGAAGAGTAACATCCTTTTGTTATCAATTTGTGCCAGAAGCATATCAAGCTCGTTAAAATAATCGGGCATAATTACAACTAGAATTTGACAGACTTATGATCGAGGCAAAAATTGGCATAATTGGTGGCAGTGGTCTATACAAAATGGATGCTCTTAAAGATATTCAGGAAGTCAAGTTAACCACTCCTTTTGGCGATCCTTCAGATGCGATTATCATTGGTCAACTAGAAGGCTCAACCGTGGCTTTTTTGGCTCGTCATGGGCGCAATCATCACCTTTTGCCTACAGAATTGCCTTTTCGTGCCAATATTCATGCGCTCAAGCAATTAGGGGTTGAATATATTATTTCTGCTTCTGCCGTTGGCTCACTTAAGGAAGCTGCTAAACCTCTAGATATGGTAATTCCCGATCAGTTTATTGACCGCACTAAAAATCGCGTTTCCACCTTTTTTGGCGATGGATTGGTTGCGCACATTGCCTTTGGCGATCCTATTTGCCCCAATCTTGCCCATGTTTTGGCTGATGCTGTAGATTCATTAAATTTGTCAGATGTAAATTTACATCGCGGTGGCACTTATGTTTGTATGGAAGGTCCTGCATTTTCGACCAAGGCGGAATCTAATCTCTACCGCAGTTGGGATGCAACAGTTATTGGCATGACTAATTTGACTGAGGCTAAATTAGCCAGAGAGGCAGAAATAGCCTATGCTACCTTGGCACTAGTAACAGATTATGATTGTTGGCATCCCGACCATGACAGCGTTACGGTGGATATGATTATTGGAAATTTGCAGAAAAATGCCATCAATGCTCAATTGGTAATTAAAGCAACAGTCCAACAACTACATACCAATCCGCCAGAATCAATGGCTCATTCGGCTTTGAAATATGCCATTTTAACTCCCCCCGATCAGATTCCCTCTGCAACTAAAGCAAAACTGTCTTTATTAACTAAAAAGTATTTTTGATCTTTAAGCGGATATTTTGCTTTTAGAACGACACGAAGTTAGTCCTTAAGAAGTCTTTTAGGGGACGTTTTTTTCTGGTAATTAATCCCGACTAAAATTATCGGGTATGTTTGACTAGTGGTTTTTACTCGTGATAGCATTCAATAACTGTTGACGAATATAAATGTTAAATCATGACCCAGACACCCATCAAAACCTCCACAGGACGCACTTTCACCCATTTAGTATCAAAAGAAGGTGGCATTAAGTATCCATTAGAAGCACTTAACGTATGCGAAGAAACTTTTTCTCCCCTAGAAGTTGCTTACGATTATGATGAAATTCGTCGCCAGGTTAGCCGCGAAACCATTGCCGCTGGTCCTAATTCAATTTGGCGCTACAAAGCATTTTTACCCGTAGAAAGTGAAAATCCCATTGATGTTGGTACAGGCATGACTCCTTTGGTCAAGTCCAATCGTTTAGCTCGTCGTCTGGGTCTAAAAAATCTTTACATCAAAAACGATGCAGTCAACATGCCTACTCTTAGCTTTAAAGACAGGGTAGTGTCTGTAGCTTTAACTCGTGCTAGAGAACTAGGCTTTTCTACGGTTTCTTGTGCAAGTACTGGTAACTTAGCCAATTCTACCGCAGCGATCGCTGCTCATGCAGGTATGGACTGCTGCGTGTTTATTCCTGCGGACTTAGAAGCAGGAAAAATCATGGGTACTCTGATTTACAACCCTACAGTGATGGCAGTTAAAGGTAACTATGACCAGGTAAACCGTCTTTGTTCTGAAGTAGGTAACAGCTACGGTTGGGGTTTTGTCAACATTAATCTTCGTCCCTACTATTCTGAAGGTTCTAAAACTCTAGGTTACGAAGTAGCAGAACAATTAGGCTGGGAATTACCCGATCACATCGTGGCACCTTTAGCCTCTGGTTCTCTATTTACCAAAATTTATAAAGGCTTCAACGAATTTGTCAAAGTGGGTTTAGTAGAAGATAAAACCGTTCGCTTTAGTGGCGCACAGGCAGAAGGTTGTTCCCCCATCGCTCAAGCATTTAAAGAAGGCAGAGATTTTGTTACACCTGTTAAGCCTAACACCATCGCTAAATCGATTGCGATCGGTAATCCTGCTGATGGATACTATGCCCTAGATATCGCGCGTAAAACCAACGGTAATATCGAAAGCGTCACTGATGCGGAAATTATCGAAGGTATGAAGTTATTAGCAGAAACAGAAGGTATTTTTACTGAAACTGCTGGTGGTACAACTATTGCCGTCCTGAAAAAACTAGTAGAAGCTGGTAAAATTAACCCTGATGAGAAAACAGTTGTTTATATCACAGGTAACGGTTTAAAAACCCAAGAAGCAGTACAAGGATACATCGGTGAGCCTTTAACCATCGAACCAAAACTAGATAGCTTTGAGCGTGCGCTAGAGCGTTCACGTACTCTAGAGCGTCTGGAGTGGCAGCAAGCTAGTATCTAGTAGTCTGTCAAATATTAAATTGATGGGTTGAGGTTAGGTAGTAGGTAGTAGGTAGTAGGTAGTAGGTAGTAGATAAAAAACTCATTATTCATTACTCCACTCATTACTCATTACTCCAAGCTTGCTCACCAATCATTAATTAATTGACAAAGCACTAGTCGTTTCCATTAACTCTTGTTACATCATTCATTTATTTTTCAATCGATCATGACTGTTAAAGTATTAGTCCCAACTCCGCTGCAAAAGTTTACTAACAATCAGGCAACTATCGAGTGTGATGGTGGAAATATTGACCAACTTATCGATGCTTTGGAGAAAAACTGTCCAGGTATTAAAGCTCGTATTTGTGATGAGAGTGGTCAACCCCGTCGTTTCTTAAATCTTTACGTCAACAGCGAAGATATTCGGTTTCTTGAAGGTACAAATACAGCACTAAGTGATGGTGATGAAGTAAGCATCGTTCCTGCTGTTGCTGGGGGTTAATCCAACAGATTTATAGATTTCGTAACAGTAAGTAGAGCGGAGACTAGCAACTAAGCTAGTCTCTTTTTTTCTAGAGTGGCAAAATAAACTGGAGTTTATTAATTAATATAGCGATCGCCAATATAATTTAATTAAAGTTCTACTCGATGAGTTGTTCCAGCAACGGTAACGCGATCGCCTGTAACTAGTTTACGTCCTCGTCTCAACTCTGTTTCTTCGTTTACCATAACTATTCCTTGTTTAATGATAATTTTTGCTTCTCCGCCAGTTTGGGCAATTCCCTGCCATTTAAGAAACTGGTCGAGCTTAATATGTGGTGTTAACGTTAAATCCTTCATGGCTTGATACGGTAAAAATACTGATAGGCTTCAGTAAATCCTAGCTTATTGTCTAGGTTTATTCCTCTGCTTGATTGGCGGTTTCTACCTGAAGATAAACCTTAGTTGCCCCTCGATTGCGTCCTCAGTTTGTCATGGCTGCCATTAATTGAGTTGCGTAACCTCGACGACGCTGTTGTTTAGGAGTAGTTAAGAAAAATATTCCTAGATAGTTTTTTCTAAAACTCCTAATCCAATGGCATCAAAAGCGATCGCTTTTGATGCCATTTAAAGTGACAGTACTATTTAGCGTTGCTGAATAAGTAATGATTTCACTGATAATTATCTACGCAAAATATTGAGCTTAGATGTAGATGTTGGATACTGTTATTTATTTAAAAATGCCTTAATTTGGTAACATTTTTGAAGCGAGGTGCGGATGAAAGGACTTGAACCTTCACGTCCGAAAACGCTAGAACCTAAATCTAGTGCGTCTACCAATTCCGCCACATCCGCAAGTATGCAACGTTTATCATCATAACAGATATTAATCATAAATCCAACATTTTAGAAACGATGGCAGGATTGTCGCAGACGATCTCGATCTGGCTCTTGCCAAGCATAACTAAAGTGACTCATGGAATTTACTTCAGGAGTTGCTTTACGTAGAGCTTCAATCTGGGTTTCTAAAGGTAGATGATTTCGGTATTCCTTACCCCAAGCACCAGCCAAGGCAGGAATAACATTGGTTGTGGGTGATGTGTTTAACACTTTTTTCACTTGCTCGGTAATACAGTTAGTTTGGTCTTCACAGATACCATAAGCCATTGGATGCCACTCTAAATCTGGGGGAAATTTATCCCAAGCCTGAAGACGAGAATCAAAGCCTTGCGCACCGACAAGACGATTAGCTTCGGGGAAAAATACTGCTCCAGCCTTTAGCCCTCGATCTTCTGCTGTTTGGGCTGCTGAGGAGAGAAAATCAATCACGCCTTGAGCAGCATGGGCAACGGATAAGAACCATAAATCTCGGTTGAGCTTATTTTGGCGAGATGATGCAGTAGCTTTAGAGTTGGACTCAGAAGGGCTACCCTGCCACTTAGCTTGGGTTTCTTTAGGGTACTGCCGATCAATGAATTCCAGATCGCGAGTAGATAAATTTCCCGTCTCAACAAATTTCTTGATTAAAGCCAATCCTTTTTGATTGCTTGCTCGAGCATATAAAGCATTGAGAGACGATTTGCCATAAATCCATAAATCTTTGACGTTGTTAACCAAAGAATGTCCAGCAACGCCACGAGGATAACGCACATAATCAAATAAAACGCCATCTGGCTGTCTTTTAAGTACAGCCTGGAGCAAATTATTGTAATCTGTTTGTGCTTGGGAAGAATAAGGATCGATAAAGGCTTGAGCGCGATCATCGACGTAGCTGAGGCTATTTTTGCCAGTAGCGTTACGGGCTAATGCTTCTTGGCGATCGGGTCGTTGAGCATAGGTATAGCCAAAATTCATTGTAAATAGCCAAGCGTAGACTTTTAAACCTCGTTGATGCGCTCTGTCGATCGCCTGCTGTAATAAATCGATTTGATCTCCATCAGGCGATCGCACTACTGGTGTCCAGGGAGTTGGATTGTCCCCAGGAGGTAACAGTACTTGGCTGTCGTAAAAGACTTCTAGATGTATTCTGTTGTAGCCTAGATTGACAATGCGATCTAAAACGTAATCTAAAGAACCAGGATTAACATCGCAGGGGTAAAGGCGTAACCAAATAGCCTGTTCTTCGGGCCAAGTTTGACTGCGACAAATCTCGAGCATTTGTCGATGTTTCTGGACGATCGCCGTATATTCTGGTTTGACTTGGTCATTGCTTATTGATGCCTCAAGTAGCTTTTCTTTGGCTGCAACTTCCTCTGGGGCAAACTGACAATAAGGACCGATAGCAGCTTTAGCGGGGGTTGCTACTAACAAACTAGAGCAACTGAGCAGGGTAGCGCTTAAAGCTGTCAGAATCTTCATATTAGTCTTAGGAAATACATGATTTAGCTGGAGGAATCTAATCTTGATCGCTGGAGGAACTAGTCTTTGATCGTACATAAGTAGGTGGATAAAATTAAATATAAAAATATAGAATGTCTAAATAGATCAGATCGCGCCCTTGACTTGAAAACTGGAATTCAAGGTGATTTATTTTTTCACTAAGCTATGGGGTGTTTACATCGAACTAAGCGATATAAACCCTTGTCCCTTTTCCTTTTCCCTAAAATAATTAGCTAAAGAACTATGAGTTTCAACAGTGTGGTTGTGTAAGCTGAATGCGATTCAGCACACCCCACACTCAAAATGAACGCGGTTTAGCTATTTCATAGTTTAAAGTTGAGAAACAACATTCTAGCAAGGTTAATTAAAAATTTATGATTAGAATACTAAAGTACTACTGCAAATCTTGAAGCTAAATATTCAATTTTTAACCTATGGACGTTTTTGTTTCTGGTCGGCTTTGTCTCTTTGGAGAGCATAGTGATTGGGCAGGGGAATATCGGCAGGTTAATCCTCACATTGAGCCTGGATCTGCTGTAGTGGTAGGGACAAATCAGGGTATTTATGCCCAGGTCAACCAGAGTCCTCTTTTGGTTTTGCAAACCCTGCATTCTGCTCAAATGTTAGAATTAGCTATGGACAAAGAACTTTTGTTAGCCATGGCGCAGACGGAAAGTTTCTATAGCTATGTGGCGGGTGTAGCTTACCAGGCGTTAATTCGTTATCAAGTTGGTGGTTTGGCGATTAATAACTATAAAATGGATTTACCCTTGCAAAAAGGCTTATCTTCCAGCGCAGCAATTTGTGTTTTAGTCGCCAGAGCATTTAATCTACTTTACGATCTGGGCTTAAGTATCGCTGAAGAGATGGAACTGGCCTATTGGGGAGAAAGAACTACTCCTAGCCATTGTGGTAGACTAGATCAAGGTTGTGCCTACGGAAAGCAACCGATCCTAATGACCTTTGATGGCGATCGCTATACCACGCAACCATTAACCGTCGGACAAAATTTGCATTTAATTATTGTTGATTTGGCAGGGGCAAAAAACACTCAAAAGATTCTCGCTCAACTAAATCGTTGTTATCCCCAAGCAGATAATTCCATTGCGGTTCAGGTACAAAAATATCTTGGTAAGATTAACCGAGCATTAGTCAAACAAGCTGTTACTGCCCTACAACAAGGTAATGCTGAGTCTATTGGCGCTTTGATGAATCAAGCTCAAGCAGAATTTGATCGCTATGTTGCTCCTGCTTGTCCTGAACAGTTAAATGCACCTATACTGCATCAGCTACTTAATCATTCATCACTACAGCCATATATATGTGGAGGTAAAGGCGTTGGTTCGCAAGGAGATGGGACAGCACAACTGATTGCTCTAGATCGCAATAGTCAGTTAAAGGCGATCGCTTTAATCACCAGAAATTTTCCGCAGATGCAATGTTACCAACTGAATATTCTCAAGCAAATATAGCGAAGCGATACCCACTTGTGTGAGGACAATCATTACTCGTTACTTATTACTTAACCTTGAGTTCGGGTTAAGCAGATTAATTGGTGGAGATAGCTTAGAGCTATTAGCTTTTGAGATAGTTTGGATGCAACTCTACTATGAAAGAAGAACGGAAAATAGTATTTTTTAAATACCTTCAAAATAAGGATTTGAGCTAATCCCGAACTCAGGTTACTTACGAGCATATTAACTTTAATATGTCCTAACTTAATGTTGCGCGGCTATATCAGCCTAAAATTATGTGGGCAAACTAACAGCAATTTCAGAAATCAGAACAAATATCAACTTCTTTTTGGAACGAGAAGTTAGACAATTAGCCCCAGAAAGATAAAGATAAACTTCAGCAAATCACAGCATCAGAAATTTAATAACTCAAGACTATACTGCAAATTATCTAAAAACCAAATCGGCAAAGACGTTCTAATCATAGAACGCCTTGAAAAAAGCTTTAATTTCTTAGTAAAGCTCTTCTTCTTGATGAGTAGTGATCGTGCAATCAGAGCTAGGATAAGCAACACAAGTAAGAACGTATCCAGCTTCAATTTGATCGTCATCAAGAAAAGACTGATCGGATTGGTCTACAGTACCAGACTCAAGCTTACCTGCACAAGTAGAACAAGCACCAGCACGACAGGAGTAGGGCAAATCTAAACCTTGCTCTTCAGCAACGTCAAGAATGTACTCATCATCAGGTACTTCGATGGTTTGTTCGCCATCAGGCATTTTCAAAGTAACGTTATAAGTAGCCATGTAAGTTTTCCTCTTTATATAAGGTGAGATATTAATTACTGCTAATAGAAGATTCATCTGCTCTGTTAAATTGAGCGTATTTTTCTTAACCATCCAGCATCATTTTTGATACTAAGGGAAAAGTACTGATTATTGATCGGGCATTAGTAATGAGATTTGTAATTCATCCTAAAATAAGTTTTACTTATATTTAATCTAAGCCCAATCAAGCTGATTTAAAAAATACTTTGTGTCGTCCATAACAACGTATTGATAGGACAATTTAAATATTAAAACCACAATTACAGGGGGGATAGTTGGGCGAAAAATAATTATTAATTATAGTTATACCTATAATTGATGATTTGTTCTTAGAGTAAATTAAATATTTTTTGATAACTTATGAACAATACAAATTCAGTTTTGCTCAAGGTGGGTATTGTCGGCACGGGATATGCAGCCAGCAAACGAGCAGAGGCTATTAAATCCGATCCGCGTACAGAATTGTTGGTAGTAACGGGAAACAGTGCTGTACAGTTACCAGAATTTTGTCAAAGATATGCTGTTCAAGCAGTTGATTCCTGGAGTGAATTAGTCAATTTACCTGAGCTTGATTTAATTTTTATCTGTACGATTAATCAAGGGTGTGGTGCGATCGCCAAAGCGGCAATTTTAGCGGGAAAGCATGTCGTAGTTGAGTATCCTTTAGCGTTAGAAGTTGAAATTGCCCAAGAGGTAATTGAATTAGCAGCAGCCAAACAAAAGCTCCTGCATATAGAGCATATTGAGATAATTGGTGGTTTACACCAGGCTCTTAAGCAATACTTACCACAAGTTGGGCAAGTCTTTTATGCACGTTACACTACTATTAGTTCTCAACATAATGTCAAACAAAGCTGGAAATATCATCGGCAACAGTTTGGCTTTCCCCTTAGCGCAGCACTATCGAGAATTCATCGCTTAACTGATCTATTTGGCACTGTCGAAAAAGTTAGCTGTGATAATCGCTATTGGAATTTATCTGATCTAGATTATTTTACCGCCTGTTTTTGCCAGGCTCAACTAACTTTTGACAGTGGCGTTAAGGCAGATATTACCTATGGCAAAGGAGATGTTTTTTGGCAAAGCGATCGCACGATGGAAATTTATGGTGCAACAGGAAAAATTGTTTTTGTCGGGGAAAAGGGGATGTTAATTAAAGGAAATAACGAGCAAGAAATTCCTGTTAGCCCTCGTCGTGGTTTATTTGCCCAAGATACAACGATGGTTTTAGATTATTTATTTAAACGGCAACCCCTTTATATTCAAGCTCAAGCTAGTCTTTATGCTTTAAAGGTGGCAAATGCTGCTCAGAAATCTGACTATATTAAACAAACAGTTTATCTAGATCAATAATAACAAATAACATAATTGAATTTTTCTAATTAATTGTTTATTTTGAGCTGATTTTAAGTAATATAGCAAGTGATCTACTAAACAGCTTAAAACCTCTAAAATTTCTGGTTTTAATCCTAAAATGACTGGTTTTAACCCCAGACGATGAACTTTAGGTTTTATTTTGATAGTTATTATTTAACAACTGCATCAAATTAATGGTTTATCTAAATCCTGCTAATCAATCATCAGATTGCGAAATTGAGCGTCAACCAGCATTACCCCCATCTCTGCTGATTCCGCCACCAGATAAACCTCCCGAACCAGCTTCAAAATTAGGTTTAAAAGCCAAAATCATGCTGACGGCGATCGCTTTAGGCGTAATTCCCGTGATGGTTATTGGCGCGATCGCCTACCAAGTTACAACAACCCACGTTACCCGTCAGGTTAAACTGACACAACAAGCTCATACTAATCAGCTAGCAACTATGCTAGAAGAATACATAGTCTCTCGCAAAAATGAAGTCACCAGTTTTGCCAGCAGCACAATTTTTACCAATCCCAATGTGATTGAGCGGGTAACTGTCAGTCAAAAAAAAGCTGCCTTAAACGCTTTTCAAAATCAAAACAAGTTTTATGACAATATTGCCTATCTAGATCTTCAAGGTAATCCTTTATTTCAAAGTCAATCAGAATTTCCTCTCGTCAACAACTTAAGCAACCGCCCATATATCCAAAAGGCGATCGCTATAAAACAAGCAGTCGTGAACGAAATTAGCATATCTCCTCTATCTGGTGAGCTGCAAATGGAGTTTGCTGTTCCCGTGAAAAACGGCTGGACAGATGAAGTGATTGGCGTAATGTACTTTAGAATTCCTGGCGAGCAAATTGAACCTATATTTGGGCAATTGACTGCGGAAAATGAGCAGTGGCTTCTAATTAACACACAAAATACTGTTGTTGCTAGTGCTGTAGAAAACTTGGTTAACCAACCTCTAGCCAAATATTACCCAGAAGTTCAAGCAGCTCACGCTGCTAAGCAAATGGCAACAGTTTCAGGTGATAACCCTCAGTCAACAGGGACAAAGCAGTTGGTAGATTACACACCAGTTAAGGTAGGTACAGCGAATCCTCAGCTCAATTTAGGAACGGCGATCGCTCTAGATAAAGATGTTGCCTTGGCATCGCTCCAGCCCTTGCGCTGGATTTTTTTGGGGGGAACTATGGGAACTGCCTTGTTAGTCAGTTCTCTTGCTGGTTTGCTGGCTAACCGTTTATTACAGCCCTTATCTACTCTTAATGCTGCGGTGGAAAGATGGAAACAAGGTAAGCTAGACACTAGAGTCAAACTTAAAGGTCAAGATGAACTATCTGTTTTAGGCGCTAGGCTTGACGAAATGGCAGAACAGCTAAATCTGGCTGTGCAGGATAAAAAAGATCTAACTCAAAGTGCTGAACTCATTGCTAATATATCTCAAGCTCGCTCTACAAGAGAATTGCAACTACCTCTAGGTTTATTTCTGGCTACAGTTAGACACAAAATTGTTACAGATCGCGTAATTTTTTGTCAATTTGACCGTCAATGGGGAGGAAAGATCATTGCTGAATCTGTAGCTTTAGATTTTCCTCGTACTTTGGGCATTCAGTTGGACAATTTCTGCTTTGAGCAAGAAGAGCTGCAAAAATTTCAAGGTGGTGGAATACAAGCTTTCTCGGCTCTTAAACATGCCCATTTAAATGAATACCATCTCCAGCAATTAAAAATTTATCAAGTAAAAGCTGGCTTGATTTTGCCTGTCGTCTTAGATAGACAAGCTACTGATGAATCAGAACTAGTGGGTCTATTAATTGTCCATCAATGCGATCGCAATCGAGTTTGGAAACAGTCAGACATAGATTATTTACAGCAAATTACAGCTCAGTTGGCGACGGTACTTAGCGCATACTTTTATCAAAGACACGAAAATCATCACAAAATTGATTTTAAGAAAAATGTTGCCCAAGTGGCAAGCAGTATCGAGCAAATGACTCATGGTAATTTGTCCATAAATTTAGACAGTCTTGGGCAAGGAAGTGAGCTGGTTAAATCTGTAAACACCATGGTTAAGAGTGTTCGACAGACTCTAATTCAGGTAAAAACACCCGCTACAAAAATTAATACCCAGTTAAGCACAAACAAACAAGATTTAGCGAAGTTGCAAGACAATTTGTGGCAACAGGCTAATCAGCTAAAATTAACTTTTATTTTAATCGAGCAAATATTAAATTCAACGGCGGAAGTATCCTCCCAGGCAGAACTAGCCTCCGAGGCAATTAGTTCGGTTGTGAGTAATGTTGAGTCTGAACAGGCAAACTTTGCCCAAGCAGTTACTTTTATGTCAGAACTGAAAGTCTATTTGCGTAACAATACGGAGAAAGTTCATCATCTTAATAGTGCTTCTCAAAAAATGACTCGAGTCATTGACTCTATTCGTAAGATAAATTTACGAGCTAGTCTATTGGCTAGTAAACTAGGTAAGCGAATTCCCCAACTAGGTGAGACTATGTTTGGTCTACAAGAAGAGATTGAATCTATTCAGCAGTCGATCGCCGCGACTAGAGAGTTAGAAGGTTTGGTACGCTCTATCGATAGCGAAATTTCGGGAGTTTTACAAGATTATGCTAACAGTAGCAGTATTCTTCAACAAGAAAAAGATATCGTAGCCAATGCTAGTAAAAACTTAGAACAGATCTTACAAATATCTAAAACTGCTCAACGACATCTATTTTCAGTAGCTCATACAGCTAATACTCAAATTAAAACTGCTCTTACTGTTAGCAATCTAAAGTCTGAATTAAATCAAACTTCTCAATCTATCTACGCCTTGAGCGATCGCACTGTTAATTCATTGGAAAAGACCGCTCTTACTGCTAAGGATCTTAAAAATGTGCTTGATTTTCTCAAGTTAGATCGAGCTTAACCTGCTCAAACCTTCAACAAATCTTAAGAAAATTGAGAATTCACTATTATCAATGCTGTTTAACATTATCGATGTTGCTTTTATTAGTTACTCTTAAAGATAGACAAGCTTTTTCTTGTTGACTTTTTTATCAACGGTTGAGAAAATAGAAATATAGTCAGCAAAAAATTTTGTAGTAATTGATAGCAGCCTTATTTCTGACCAATTAACGATTAAACTCTCGATAAATGAGGCTGAAATATAGAGCGCTAGAATCGAAACTAATTGCTCAACCCATGTTTTAAACTATTTAAACTATTTTCTACTCTATTAATCATCAATTGAGGCATTCATGGCAAGTCGCGCAAATACTTCAAATACTTCTACCAGTACTAGCAATTCAGATAAAGATAAAGCTCTCAGCTTAGTTTTAAAACAGATTGAGCGCAATTTTGGTAAGGGTGCAATTATGCGTTTGGGCGATGCTGCCCAAATGAGGGTAGAAACTATTCCTAGCGGAGCATTAACCCTTGATGTTGCCCTAGGAGGTGGATTACCCAAAGGCAGAATCATTGAAATATATGGACCTGAAAGTTCAGGGAAAACTACTCTTGCTCTCCATGCGATCGCCGAAACCCAAAAAGCAGGAGGAGTAGCTGCCTTTGTCGATGCTGAACACGCTTTAGATCCCACCTATTCAGCAGCATTGGGAGTAGATATTGAGAATTTATTAGTAGCGCAGCCAGATAACGGTGAATCAGGGTTAGAAATCGTCGATCAGCTAGTGCGATCGGCCGCAGTAGACTTAGTGGTGGTAGACTCGGTTGCTGCCTTAACTCCCCGCGCTGAGATTGAGGGAGAAATGGGAGATAATCAAGTCGGCTTACAGGCTCGTTTGATGAGTAAAGCCCTGAGAAAGATTGCGGGGAATATCGGTAAATCGGGAGCTACGGTAATTTTTCTCAATCAGCTACGGCAAAAGATTGGGATTAGTTATGGTAGTCCCGAAGTAACTACTGGTGGTAACGCCCTCAAGTTTTATTGCTCGGTGCGTTTAGATATTCGTCGCATACAAACTCTCAAAAAAGGCAATGAAGGGATGTATGGGATTCGTGCCAAAGTCAAGGTTGCCAAAAATAAGGTTGCACCTCCTTTCCGTATTGCTGAATTTGACATTATTTTTGGTCAAGGGATTTCTACTATTGGCTGTTTGCTAGATCTAGCAGAAGACTTAGAAATCGTCATCCGCAAGGGTGCTTGGTATAGCTACAAGGGCGAGAATGTTGGTCAAGGTCGAGATAATACAATTAATTATCTGCAAGAAAATCCTGAGGTAGCAGCGGAAATAGAGGCGAAAGTCAGGGCGGACATGAAGGAAGGAAAAACTATTGGCACATCTCCTCAAACCTTTGATGATGATCATTCTGAAGAAGAATAGTCGCTGATCTTACATTTAAATTAATAAATCAAGGCGATTGTTTTTTATAGAGCGATCGCCTTGATTTATTAAAGCTATTAGCTTTTCAGTTAATTGGTTCAGAAGTTGAAATCATACCTCGATCCAGCAACGCCAAAAGTTTGTAGTTTGTAATAAACATTACATTGCTTCAGATTACGATTCTAAATATCCTTCAATTAAAATATCTGAATCAATTACTTTAGTTGTAATTTGTTTTAAGGGCAATGCTTCCGTCATTAGATTCAAACCCAAATCACCGACGGGAGATGGTGCGTCTGTACCACCGATGATTTTAGGAGCGATAAACGTCATTACTTTTTGAATTGTACCATCAGCGATCGCTTTAGCTGCTAATCTACCGCCACATTCCCAAAGAACTTTGGATATTCCTCTTTGATATAGGTGTTCCATGACTGTTTTCGGAGTAAGTGCAGCAACAGTAATAATATTTGTTTTCTTACTGAGGAGTATTTGCTGTTGTCGAGAATCATTGTTTTCGGTGAAGATAAGAGTTTCCGCTAGACGATCCTGCCAAAGATTGCAGTCGGCGGGTAGATCTAGACTACGACTCATGACAACTCGCAGCGGGTTATGTTCGCTCAGACCATGAGAGGTTAAGCTAGGGTTATCTTGACGAACCGTATTGCCACCAATGATTACGGCATCACAGGTACTTCTTAGCTGATGAACTAAATGACGAGAAGCTTTACTTGTCACCCAAGCACTATGTCCAGTAGTAGTGGCTATTTTGCCATCTAAGGTCATAGCGTATTTGAGAATACCAAAGGGTTGTTGATGCAGTATGCGATGAACAAAAGCTTCATTTAATTGACGACAGGCAGTTTCTTCTACGCCAACCACCACTTCAATTCCTGCATCCCGTAGTTTTTTAATTCCTCCCCCAGCAACACGGGGATCGGGATCTACCATTCCCGTAACTACCTTAGCTACCTGCGCTCTAATTAGCGCATCTGAACAGGGGGGAGTTCTTCCATAATGATTACAGGGTTCTAAGTTAACATATACCGTCGCGCCTTGAGCGTCTTGTGCATCTTGCAAAGCAAAAACTTCTGCATGGGGTTGTCCAACTCCTGGATGAAAACCCGAACCAATAATTACGCCATCCTTAACTACAACTGAACCGACTAGAGGGTTGGGAGATGTTTGTCCTGCTGCACGTTGAGCTAGCTGCAAACATTTGTGCATCATTTCACGGTCAAAAGCTGATATTAGAGGTTTATCGGTCATAGCAATTTTACGCAAAACTAACCTAGAGACTTTTCAATTTACGTATATTCTTGGTCGCCATTACCCAATATAGCGGATATAACTGCGTGGATAGCCATAGGTTTGTACTGCTGCTTAATTTTTGTCCTGGGATAAAAATTGAACAACTTTTGACCTTTGCTTAACTCATATGGTCGCAGGAAAATGATTTCGTGATTGAAATAAAGATTATTAGCGCTAGTCCTGGCATGAGTACTCAAGAACAGGTATTACAGCTAGTACAAGCTAGAAAAACTGGAATAACCATCAAAGAGATCAAAAGCATCGTCAATCGTCCTATCTCGATGATCCAAATTCATCTGCGGGAGTTAATTGCCGATAAAGCCATCATTACTCACAAAAACAAGGCGGGAGTGGGTTTGATTTACTATCCTCGTGAAAATATCAATTGATAATTAAATAATTATATTAATCACCATCTCCTCTTCATGAAACAGCCTAAAAAAATTATCTTAGCTTTTGTTTGCTTAGGTATAGGATTATTGATTGCCATCAAATCTGGAACAGCTCAATCAGTGGCTAACAATCAACTTAGTTATCAAACTATCGAGCGATCACAATATACTCTGCATACAGTCACAATTCCCCACACCAGCGGTTATCTAGTTAGTCCAGCTATTTCAGGAGAGCTAAAGCCCATCTCGGACTTTGCCCAAGATCATATTGTCGCAGCGATTAATGGCGGATATTTCGATCCTGTCAATCAAAAGACAACTTCTTTTATAGTTGAGCGATCGCAGATTGTGGCAGATCCACGGTTTAATGAAAGACTAGTAGATAATCCCGATCTTAAACAATATTTGAGCAAGATCTTTAATCGTGCTGAGTTTCGCCGTTATAACTGTGGTGGGTCAACGAAATATGATATTCAGCCACACTTTGCACCCATACCTAACGATTGTACCTTAATTGAGTCTTTAGGGGGAGGGCCTAGTTTATTACCCCAAAATACTTCTGTAAAGGAAGGTTTTATTACTTATCAACAGGGTGAAAAAATTCGTGATGCGATCGGCAATGATAGTTTAAATGCCAGAAGTGCGGTAGGTATCACCCACAACGAAGACGTGATTTTGGCGATGGTGGCGCAGCAGTCAAAAAAACCTCTCAATTCAGGGATCTCAATTCCTGAACTAGCTTCGCTGATGTCTAGTCTAGGTGCAGTTAAAGCAATGAATCTCGATGGCGGAAGTTCCACCTCGCTTTACTATGATGGTCGGGCTATTCACGGCAGGGTCGACCAAGCAGGAAAGAAAATTATTAGACCAATTAAATCTGTTTTGTCGGTAATAAAACCTTAGATTGAGTAACGAGTAATAAGTAACAAGTATTAGTTATTCTGATTTCAGCTTAATTTTCTGCATAATTTGTTTTCTCTAAAGCTATTCAGACTTATAAGAATTTAAGAGAGTAAAAATCATGCAGACAACCAAACTTAAAAAGTCAGACTGGTACTTCATTCCTCCCACTTTAGGCGGTGCAGCAGGAATTGTGATTGGTTTGGCGATCGCCAATTTTCTGGGCTGGATTTGAGTAACAATAATTTGGCGATCGGGTTACTTCCCATTTTTTACAGCATTCTTAATTGAACCTAAATTTATACCCTAAAATCAAATTTCCGAAGAAACCACTTTAGATTTTTCTTTAGATTTTGGTTTCGATGTTGGATTGTTTTCAGTCAGCTTTTTATCTTGGGCTTGTTCCAGTTTGGCTGATTCTAAAGGCTTAGAAGCAACTTCTTTGTTGAAGACTAGCTTGTCGTCCACGCAGTCTACAATAATTTTGTCCCCTGGGGTAAAGGTACTATCGAGGATCATCGTGGCAATAGGATTTTGTAATTCTCGTCTGATCGCTCTTTTGAGAGGACGCGCACCATAAGCAGGATCGTAACCGATGGTAACAATTAGATCTTCAGCTGCGGGGGATAGTTCGATCTTTATTTTCTGATCATTTAATAAGCGTTGAATACCTTTCATCTGAATCGTGACAATTTCTTTGAGTTCTTCTTTCTTCAAGCCATGGAAAATAATCAGATCGTCAATACGGTTCAAAAACTCTGGACGGAAATGACCCCTTAGAGCTTGAGTCACCTGATTTTGAATTTTGTCGTAGTCTTGATCATCTCCTTTAACGTTTAAGATGTGTTCGCTACCAATATTACTAGTCATAACAATAATGGCGTTGCGAAAATCTACTACTCGCCCTTGAGAATCAGTAATTCTACCGTCATCGAGTACCTGAAGCAAAATATTAAAAACATCCTTGTGAGCTTTTTCTACTTCGTCTAATAGCACCACACAATAAGGACGACGACGTACTGCTTCGGTTAACTGTCCCCCTTCCTCAAATCCGACATACCCAGGAGGCGCACCAACCAAACGAGATACAGCGTGTTTCTCCATATACTCGGACATATCAATTCGCACCATCGCATCTTCACTATCAAACAAAAATGCTGCCAAGGCTCTGGCTAATTCCGTTTTACCTACTCCTGTCGGTCCCATAAAGAGAAATGAACCAATTGGTCTATTCGGATCGCTCATCCCTGCTCTTGCCATGCGAATCGCTGCGGATACGGCTGCTACAGGCTCTTGCTGTCCAATTACTCGTTGATGCAAATGTCCTTCTAGCTGGAGTAACTTTTGTCTTTCCGATTCTAGGAGACGATTCATCGGTATTCCCGTCCAATTAGCCACAATTTCCGCAATATCAGATTCTGATACCTGTTCTCTTAAGAGAGTAGTTTCCTCAGATTGTAGATCGATCAGCTTGGTTTCTTTTGCCTCCAAATTTCTTTGTAGGGTTTCTAACTTGCCATATTTTAATTGGGCTGCTTTTTCATGGTCAAAAGCCCGTTCAGCTTTATCTAATTCCAGACGGGTTTTCTCTTCTTCTTCCTTAAGGGCGTTAATCTCATCTAAAAGGTTCTTTTCAGATTGCCACTGAGCAGACAAACTCTCTTGCTTACTTTTTAAAGTTTCGATTTCTGCCGTAATTTTCCCTAATTGATCTTTAGATGCCCGATCTACGATCGCCACTCCTAAGCGTTGACTTTCCCCACTGAGGGAGACTTTTTCCATCTCTAGCTGCATAATACGGCGATCTACATCTTCTAATTCGCTGGGTTTAGAAGTAATCTCCATTTTCAACTTGGCTGCTGCCTCATCAATTAGGTCGATCGCCTTATCGGGTAAAAAGCGATCGCTAATGTAGCGTTGAGAAAGTGTAGCTGCTGCAACTAAGGCTGAATCAGTAATGGTTACGCCGTGGTGTACTTCATATCTTTCTTTGAGTCCCCGCAGGATAGAAATGGTATCCTCCACAGAAGGCTGCTTAACGTACACCTGCTGAAAACGTCTTTCTAAGGCAGGATCTTTTTCAATATTCTTACGGTATTCATCAAGGGTAGTTGCCCCAATACAACGCAATTCTCCCCGCGCCAGCATCGGCTTGAGTAAATTTCCAGCATCCATTGAGCCTGAACCTTCTTTTGCTCCTGCTCCTACAACGGTATGCACCTCATCAATAAAGAGAACTATTTGTCCACTAGATTCAGTAACTTCTTTTAATACCGCTCGTAAACGCTCTTCAAACTCACCGCGATATTTTGCCCCAGCAATTAAACTACCCATATCCAAAGAAATCAACTGACGATCCTTAAGAGATTCAGGCACATCACCATTAACGATCCTCTGGGCTAAACCTTCGGCGATCGCAGTTTTACCAACTCCAGGCTCACCAATTAACACAGGGTTATTTTTCTGCCGACGGGAAAGCACCTGAATGACGCGACGGACTTCTTCATCTCGACCAATGACAGGATCTAATTTACCTGCTCTTGCCTGTTCCGTTAGATCTCGTCCATACTTCTCTAAAGCCTGATACTGTTCCTCTTGGTTTTGTTTGGTTACCTTTTGCGAACCGCGAATTGATTTAATTGCCAGTTCCAAACTCTCCACATCAACATTAAAACTGCGCAAAGACTTCTTGCCAATGCGAGCATCTTCGGCAAATCCCATCAGGATATGCTCAATCGAAATAAAATTGTCACCCCAGCTAACGCGACAGTCTTCCGCCCGATCGAGCATCCGATCTAAACTTGGGCCTAAATAAAGCTGGGCTGAACCAATCCTCGGCTGACGCTTGGTAAACATCTCTAGCTGCTGTTTGAGCCTAATCGAGTCAACATTTGCCTTATCCAAAATAGCGATCGCCAAACCTTCTTGTTCGATTGCTGCCAAAATTAAATGCTCTACCTCTAAGTTTTGATTTTGAAATAATTTGGCAACTTCTTGAGATTTGACGATTGCATCCCAGGCTTGTTCCGTAAACTTACTTTGGTCGGTAGGCTGCATATTTTAGCTAAATAGGGTTGTTAAATTTGAGAATTGAATTGATGATGCCCAGTATAGCAAGGCTTCAAGCACTAACATTTATGGGGCAATTATCTGGAGCATCAATTGAAGATAATCTTATGCCTTTATCATAATTTTAGTATTATCTCCCAATTAAAGACCATGAGTTTTCAAACTAGCAGGGAAAACGCATCTAAGATTTAGCACGCCCTGTTTAACGTGAGTTCGACGAAAAAATTAGAAACAAAGAAAGGCTGAGATGTAAACTCAGAATAAGCAAAAATACTGAGTAT